>CAMPJJ010000009.1 GCA_946886855.1 uncultured Roseateles sp.
CAGGTCTGGGACCCCCCGGCGGATGAAGGAATGGCGGCCGCCGCCTCAGCCGCCCGGGAGTCCGACCGATGATCCGCCTGCATGCGCTTCGCAAGACCTTCGAGACGCGCGGTGGCGGCTCGCTGACCTCGTTGTTCGGAAAGAAGGGCAAGGCCCGCACGGTCGTCGCCGTCGAGCAACTGAACCTCGACGCGCCCAACGGCCGCATCACCGGGCTGCTCGGCCCCAACGGCGCGGGCAAGACCACCTCGCTGCGGATGCTCGCGGGCCTGTTCCCGCCCGACCAGGGCAGCATCGAGGTCGACGGCCTCGACGTGCTGAAACAGCCGCGTGCGGCGCTGGCCCGGATGGGCATCCTCGGTGACGCGCACGGCCTGTACCCGCGGCTCACGGCGCGCGAGAACATCGTCTACTTCGCGCGCCTGCAGGACATGCCGATGGATCAGGCGCAGGCTCGTGCCGAATCGCTGGCAGAACTGCTGGACCTGCGCGCCATCCTCGACCGCCGCGCCGAGGGCTTCAGCCAAGGTGAGCGGATGAAGACCGCGCTGGCCCGTGCGCTGGTCCACGACCCGGCCAACATCGTGCTGGACGAGCCCACCAACGGGTTGGACGTCGTCGCCACGCGCGCATTGCGCGAGGTGCTGCGCCATCTGCGCTCGCCCGAAGGCGGCGGCAAGTGCATCGTCTTTTCGAGCCACATCATGCAGGAGGTGGAACAGCTCTGCGACCAGGTCGTCGTGATGTCCCACGGGCGTTCGGTCGCCACGGGCACGGTCGACGGGCTGCTCGCGCAGACCGGTCGCCAGCGCTTCGAGGATGCCTTCGTCGACCTCGCCTTCCCTGAAGCCGCGCCCACGCACATGGAGTCCGCATGAACGGTCCGTTCTTCAAAGCCTTCCGCACGGTCTTCGCCAAGGAGATCCTCGACGCGCTGCGCGACCGCCGCACCTTGCTGCGCCTGCTCATCCCGTCCGTGCTGATGGGGCCGCTGATGTTGACCTTGATGTCAGGCCTGGCGGCGTCGCTGCAGGAGCGCGCGGAGCAGCGCGAGGTGATCGTCGCGGGCATCGAACACGCGCCGACGCTGCGCAATTACATCGAGCGCCAGACCTACACGATCAAATCGGCGCCCGCCGATTACGAGGCGCGCCTGCGCGACTCGAAGCTGACCGATCCGGTGCTGGTCGTTCCGGCGGACTTCGAGACACTGCTGGCCGGGGGCGAACCGGCAACGGTGGAGATCGTCAGCGACAGCGTCAACCAGCGCGCCGAAGCCGGCGTGGGGGCGCTCAGCCGGTTGCTCCAGGGTTTCAGCAGCGAACGCGCGACGCTGACGCTGGCGATGCGCGGCATCGGCGCGCAGCAGCTGCGTCCGATCGCCGTCCAGGAGCGCGACCTTGCCAGCATGCAGGCACGTTCGACGCGGCTCACGCAGATGCTGCCGATGTTCATCATGATGGCGGTGCTCTACGGCGCGCTGACCGCGGCGCTCGACAGCACCGCCGGCGAGCGCGAGCGTGGCTCGCTCGAGCCGCTGCTGGTCAACCCGGCGCCGCATTCGGCCATCGTCGCGGGCAAGTGGGCCGCCGTGCTGATGGCCGGCCTGATGGTCGCGGTGCTGTCCAACCTCAGCTTCCTGCCGGGTCAATGGCTGATGCGCAGCGACGCGCTCGCGGCGATGTTCCAGTTCGGATGGGGCGAGGCGCTGCGCTTCCTGCTGCTGCAGATTCCGCTCGGCGCAGGGCTGTCCGCGGTGCTGATGGCGCTGGCGATCCGCACCAAGACCTTCAAGGAGGCGCAGGCCAGCACGACGCTGGTCATCACCGCCATCGCCTTGACGCCGATGGTGGCGATCGTCAATCCGGGCGGCGAGGCGTCCTGGCACCTCTGGGTGCCGGGGCTGGGTCAGAACCAGCTCATGATGCAGGTGCTCAAGGGAGAACCGCTGACCTTCGCGAAGGTGATGCCGACGGTGATCGTCGGCGCGGCGCTCACGATCGCCGGGCTGACGCTGGTGGCCCGCTCCATGCGCGCGGCAGTGGCGCGATGAGCAGCCGGCACCGGACTCACTCAGTGGCGCGTGGCGAGCGCCAGTTGCACCTGCTCCTGCCACGGCAGCATGTGCACGATGCCGTTGAGCTGGATCGCCGATTCGATCGGCGCGAGCACTTCGCCTTCGCAGTTCAGGAACTGCATGTTGGTCACGAGCGCCATCGGATCCACCATCGAGACGACCCCGTAGGGCATGCGGACCCAGTCCCAGGCCACGCCGGCCGCACCGAATTCGGATTCGCCGCTCCACAGGGTTTGCCCCATGGCCGGGTGATCCTCGTCTCCCGTCACCAACACGCGCGTGCTCAAATGCGCGAACTGTAAGCGGGGCAAACGCTGGACATCACACAATATTCGTGGCCACGCGTACACAATCCAAGCTGGTGTCATTGTCAGAATTGTTTGGTTTGGCTATTGCGGATCGGCGGTTGCTGCTTCTCCCCTTGACCAGAAGTGTGGTCACGAAGCGGTCGACTCGCCAGCTGTAAACCCTGTCAGGGGCGTGAATGCGTCACGTGACCTATGCGGCCCATGCGGGTGCGTGGCGCAGCACAGACAGGCGAGCAGGTCCGCCACAGCGACCGAAGAAGGCCCACTAGGCCGGCCACGGGCCGGAGCGATCAATGCTGCAAGGCGGTTATCAATCAGTCCTGGAAGCGCGCTCACGCGAAGAGTTCCGCAGTGAGGTGATCCGCTTCGCCCAAAAGCTGGACTTCCAGACGGTTTCGGCCATCACGGTCGTGGACCACACGCTGGCCGAAACCGAGTTCATCACCATCGACAACTGTCCCGACGGCTACGCGGAGGTGATGCACGCGCCCGAGTTCGGTCGACGCGATCCCGTCATGCAGCATTGCAAGCGCAACAGCATGCCGATCGTGTGGGACCGCCAGACCTACGCCCGCCACGGCGCGAGCGACATCTGGGAATCGCAGGCCCAATTCGGCTACAGCACCGGCATCTGCCTGGCGCTGCACCTGCCGGAGGGTCGGCACTTCGTGCTCGGCGTCGATCGCGATCAACCGCTGCCCAGCGATTCGGCTCAACTGACGCGCATGGTCGCCGACCTGCAGCTGTTCGCCGTGCACGCAGTGGACACCGCCCTTCGCGTGCTGCTGCCCGAAGAGAAGGTCACTGAATCGCCGCGTCTGACGCCGCGCGAGCTCGAGTGCCTGCACTGGACGATGGAAGGAAAGACCGCCTGGGAAGTCGGCGCGATCCTCAGCATCACCGAGCGCACGGCCGTGCTGCACATCAACAACGCGATGCACAAGCTGGCCTGTTCCAACAAGCACCAAGCGGTGCTCAAGGCCTTGCGGCTCGGCCTGATTCGCTGATGCTGCCCTCGGCGCCAGCTTGTAAACACTGTAAGAGCTGACAGTTATGCGGGCATCTGCACGCTGCTTCAATTCGTTCCGTGCTCACGACTTTTCTGGGCACGTCACCGAATCTGGAGCCTCTCATGCAAGCCCAATCGCAAAACGTCGTCGTCAACACGCAAGTCGAAGAAGGTCTGGTCGAGTTGGACCTGCAATCCCTCGTGCATGTCGGCGGCGGCGCACCCAAGGGCACCTGGCTGGTGGGTCAGACGGTCGTCGTGGAACTGTCCACCGCGGACATCGAACCCGCACCGAAGGGCACCTGGTAAGCCCTTCGTGCACTGCGATCCGTCAGGTTCGCAACAAGGCGTAGCAAATCGTGGTGGCGCTGTTCCGCGCCGAGGCGCAGGCCTCGCAACAGCAGGCCTGGCTGGGTTCGGTGCAATTGCATCGGCCGACCACCTTGAAATGGCTGAGCCTCTTGGCGCTGGGAGGCGTGATCGCCGTCGGGGCCTTCCTGTTCAGCACTGAGTACACCCGCAAGGCCCGCGTCAACGGCTTGCTGGTGCCCGAACGGGGCGTGATGCGGCTGAGCGTGCCGCAGACTGCCACCGTGATGGCACGACCCGTCCAGGACGGGCAGCAGGTGCGCGAAGGCGATGTGCTCTTCGTGCTGTCGCTCGACAGCGCGAACCCGACCGGCGATGGCCTGTCGCGGACCTTGAAGGATCGCGAGTTGTCGTTGGGCGCCGCCCAGGCGCAGCAGAGAGAACTCGCACGGAGTCAGGCGACGTCGCTGAAGGCGCGGATCGCCACGCTCACATCGACATTGCAGCAGGCTGATGCCGAGTTGCAGCTGCATGCCCAGCGCGAAGCGCTGGCGCAGCAGAGCCTGGGACGGCTCGAGTCGCTGGCGAAAGACCAGTTCGTCTCGAGCGCCCAGGTCCAGACCAAGCGGGAGGAGTTGCTTGGCTTGCAGGCCCAACGGCAGGCGCTGGCGCGAGAGCGCGAGAACCTGCAGCGGGAGGCGTTGGGCTTGCAAGCTGAGCTTCAGTCGATCCCCTTGAAGGCGGAGGTCCAGCAAGGGGAACTCGCGCGCGACATCGCCGCGCTGCAGGCGCAAGGCGTCGAGAACGAGGCACGTCGGCGGCTCGTCCTGCGCGCGCCCAGCGACGGACAGATGAGCACCGTGCTCGCCGAACCCGGCCAGGTCGTCCAGGCCGGTACGCAACTCGCCGCCCTGCTCCCTGCGCGCACGTCGCTGCAGGCCCATCTCTACGCGCCGTCCAGCGCGGTCGGTTTCCTGCGCCCGCACCAGGCCGTGCTGCTGCGCTATCAGGCCTTCCCGTACCAGAAGTTCGGCCAACAGCAAGGCGAGGTGCTGCAGGTGTCGCGCACGCCGTTGCAAGCCGCGGAGCTCGCGCAGCTCGGCCTGCCCGCCGCGATGGCGCAAGGGGAACCGATGTACCGCATCACCGTCCAGTTGCAGCGCCAATCGGTCGAGGCCTACGGCCAGGACCAGACGCTCAGCCCCGGTATGCTGCTCGAAGCCGACGTGCTGCTCGAACGGCGCCGTCTGATCGAATGGATTTTCGAACCGCTGCTGAGCCTCGCCCGCCGTGTCTGATGCCCCCTCTTCCGGCGCGCCCGTCACAGGCGCCACGTCCGATGGCATCCTGTCGCGGCTGAATCTCGGCTGGCGTCGACGCCGACCGGTCATCCTGCAGACCGAGGCCGCTGAATGCGGCCTTGCCTGCCTGGCCATGGTCGCCGCGGCGCACGGACAGCGCTGGACGCTGGGCGAATTGCGCGACCGCTTTGCGGTCTCCCTCAAGGGACTGACCATGGCGGACCTGGTGCGCATGGGCGCGCAGCTCGGTCTCACCGCCCGCGCGCTGCGCGCCGAACCGCACACGCTTCACAAGCTGCAGACGCCTTGCATCCTGCACTGGGATTTCAACCACTTCGTCGTGCTGGAACGCGTCGACGGAGACAGGGTCCTGGTCCTCGACCCCGCCCACGGCGAGCGCAAGTTGACGCTGGCCGAGGTGTCCAAGCATTTCACCGGTGTGGCGCTCGAATTGCGCCCGGGCATGGACTTCGCGCGCAAGGCGCCGGCGCCCGCGCCGAAGTGGCGCCAGTTGCTCGGCCACGTGACCGGCCTCAAGCGCTCGATCGCGCAAGTCCTGGCCCTCGCGCTGGGCTTGGAACTGCTCGGCCTGCTGGCGCCCTTCCTGTTGCAATGGACCGTCGATGGCGTCATCGTCAGCGCAGACCGCGACCTGCTCGTGACACTGGGCATCGGCTTCGCCCTGCTGGTGCTGCTGCAAGTGAGCGTCGGACTGCTGCGCTCGTGGGCGGTGATGATCCTGTCGGCGTCGTTGAATCTGCAGTGGCTCTCCAACGTCTTCTCGCATCTGTTGAGGCTGCCGCTGGCCTGGTTCGAGAAACGCCATCTCGGCGACATCTGGTCGCGCTTCTCCAGCGTGCAGGAGATCCAGAAGACGCTCACCGGCAGCTTCATCGAGGCGATCCTCGACGGCGTGATGGTGCTGCTGACGCTGGCGATGATGGTGCTTTACAGCGGCCGGCTGACGGCCGTCGCGCTGGCTGCGGTGGCCGGCTACGCGCTGCTGCGCTGGGCCTGTTTCCGGCCGTTGCGCGACGCGCAGGAAGAAGCGCTGACCCACGAGGCACGCCAGAACACCCACTTCCTCGAATCGCTGCGCGGCGCGCAGGCGATCAAGCTCTTCAACGCGCAGGCGGACCGCGGCGCGCGATTCGCCAACCTGGTCGTCGAGCAGATGAACGCGTCGCTGACCGGCCGCAAGCTCGAACTCGGCATGACCCAAGGCAACAAGCTGCTGTTCGGCCTGGAGCGCGTGGTCATCGTCGCGATGGGCGCGATGCTGGTGCTGGACAAGGAGCTGTCGGTGGGGATGCTGTTCGCGTTCCTCGCCTACAAGGACCAGTTCAGCCAACGCATCGCGGGGCTGATCGACAAGGTGGTCGCGCTGAAGATGCTGCGCCTGCAGGGCGAGCGCCTGGCCGACATCGTGCTGACGGCACCGGAAGCCGAGTTCGAGGCACCCGGCCGCGCCGTGCCGCTCGACGCGGCACTGGAACTCGACGGCCTACGCTTCCGTTATGCCGACGGGGAACCCGAGGTCATCGCCGGGTGCTCGCTGCGGATCGAACCGGGCGAGTCGGTCGCCATCGTGGGCCCCTCGGGCTGCGGCAAGACGACGTTGATGAAGCTGATGCTGGGCATCCATGCGCCGCAGCACGGCGAGATCCGCATCGGCGGCGTGGCCTTGCCGCAGTTGGGTGCGAATGCCTGGCGCGAGCGCATCGGCACGGTGATGCAGGACGACCAGCTCTTCGCGGGCAGCATCGCCGACAACATCAGCTTCTTCGACCTCGACGTCGATCCGGACTGGGTGCGCGAATGCGCGCGGCTCGCCTGCGTGCTCGAGGACATCGAGGCCATGCCGATGCGCTTGCAGACGCTCATCGGCGACATGGGGTCCAGTCTCTCCGGCGGGCAGCGCCAACGCATCCTGCTGGCGCGAGCGCTGTACAAACGGCCGCGCTTCCTGTTCCTGGACGAGGCGACCAGCGCGCTCGACGTGGAGCGCGAGCGGCTCGTCAACGCGAGCCTGCGCCAGCTGTCGTTGACGCGGATCGTCATTGCGCACCGCCCCGAGACGATCGCTGCGGCGCAGCGCGTCGTCAGCCTTCAGGGCGGGCGCGTGGTGCAGGACCTTCGATCCGTCCAGCACCGCTGACGCCTCAGGCGCGCGCCGCTCAATCGGGCTTGATCTTGGCGCGGGCCACGACCTGCTTCCAGCGCTGCTGCTCCTGCGCGATGAATGCGGTGAACTGCGCGGGCGTGTTGCCGACCGCCTCCGCCGCGTCGTGGCTGAGGCGCTCACGGGCCGACGCCGAACGGATCGCCTTCACCGATTCGACCGCCAGCTTGTCGGCGTTGGCCTGTGCCAGGTTGGCCGGCGCACACAGGCCGTACCACTGCGTCATCTCGAAGCCGGGATATCCCTGTTCCGCCACCGTCGGGACCTCGGGCAGTTGAGGCAGCCGCTCCTTGGAGCCCGTCGCGATGCAACGCAGCTTGCCCGCCTTGATGAACTGCATGATGGCCGGCGCGCCGACCGAGGCGGCCTCGAGCCGCCCCGCCAGCAGGTCCGTCAACTGCGGGCCGGTGCCGCGGTACGGCACGTGCAGGATGAAGAGGTCGGCGACCATCTTCAGGTACTCCATCGCCAGGTGCCCCGCGCTGCCGTTGCCCGCCGAACCATAGCTGAACTTGCCGGGGTTCTTTCGGACGAGCGCCACCCACTCCTTGAGGTTGCGCGCCGGTACGTCGGGATGGACGACATAGAGGCTGGGCACCTTCGCCAGCAGCGTGATGGGCTTGAAGTCGCGATTCGGGTCGTAGGGCAGCTTGTCGTAGATGTACGGGTTCACGGCCAAGGTCCCGATATGACCGAGGATCAGCGTGTGCTGGTCTTCCGCGCGGGCGACCTCGCCCATCGCGATGTTGCCGCCACCGCCGGGCTTGTTGTCGACGTACACGGATTGCCCCAGCGTCTTGCTGAGTTCGGCTGCCGTGGCGCGGGCGACGATCTCGCTGCTGCCGCCCGGCGCGAAAGGCACGACGAAGCGCACGTTGCGCGACGGCCAGGTCGCTTGCGCCAACGCTGGAAGTGGCGTGCCGAAGGCGGCGCCCGCGGCACCGAGCGCGGCGGACTGAAGGAGGAAGCGGCGACGGTCCTCGTCGGTGGGGGTCATGCGGAGTCTCCGATGTGATCTTCTGGAAACTCCGACTCTACGTGGGCCGCGCTTTCAATGCGCTGTCGCAGCGTCAGTTCGAGAGCGACCCGGCGGCGCCGCCGGAGCCGTCCGGCGGGGGCGCCGGCATCGTCTGCTCCTCCATCCACCCGAGCCAGCGCATCGCCTGCTCGCGAGACTCGCCGCACATGTCTTCGCTCGGCGCCAGGGAGCCGCACACCGAGGGCCGCTCCGGATGTCCGAAGATCTTGCAGCGCAGCGCCTCGTCGAGCTGGATGCAGCGCACCCCGGCCGGCTTGCCGTCGGGCATGCCGGGGATCGGGCTGCTGATCGACGGGGCGATGCAGCAGGCGGCGCAGGAGGGGCGGCAATTCATGGGAGAGCGATTGTCGCCGCCCGTCCACGAGCGTCGCCAACAAGGTCCGTGCGGCATGCCCCTGAGGCAGTGACTTATCCACAGCCCCGCGTAAAATCATGCCCTTCCCTCATCTGAACGCCAGCCGGCTGCCCGTCGCCTGATTTCGCGCGCTGCGCGCGTCGCGATGGCCTCGATCCCCTTCGATCGCCGATTCCGCTGGACGCCTTGCCATGCTTTATCCCAAAGAGTTCGACGTGATCGTGGTCGGTGGCGGCCATGCCGGCACCGAGGCCGCGCTGGCTGCCGCCCGCATGGGCGTCAGCACGCTGCTGCTGACCCACAACATCGAGACGCTCGGCCAGATGAGCTGCAACCCGTCGATCGGCGGGATTGGCAAGGGGCATCTGGTCAAGGAGGTCGACGCCCTGGGCGGCGCGATGGCCGCGGCGACTGACGAGGCTGGCATCCAGTTCCGCATCCTCAACGGCTCCAAGGGACCGGCGGTCCGCGCCACCCGCGCGCAGGCCGACCGCATCCTCTACAAGGCCGCCATCCGCCACCGGCTGGAGAACCAGCCCCATCTGATGCTGTTCCAGCAGGCGGTGGACGACCTGATGGTGGAAGGCGATCGCGTCGTCGGCGCCGTGACCCAGTCGGGCCTGCGCTTCCGCGCACGGGCCGTCGTGCTGACGGCGGGCACCTTCCTCGACGGCAAGATCCACATCGGCCTCGAGAACTACGCCGCCGGGCGTGCCGGCGACCCGCCGGCGGTGTCGCTGTCGGGGCGGCTCAAGGAACTCAAGCTGCCGCAAGGCCGCCTGAAGACCGGCACTCCGCCGCGCCTGGACGGTCGCACCATCGACTTTTCCCAGTGCGCCGAGCAGCCCGGCGATCTGGACCCGGTGCCGGTCTTCAGCTTCATGGGCAACGCCGCGCAGCATCCGCGGCAGCTGCCCTGCTGGATCACCCACACCAACGAGCGCACGCACGAGATCATCCGCTCCGGTTTCGACCGCAGCCCGATGTTCACCGGCGTCATCGAAGGCGTCGGTCCGCGCTATTGCCCGTCCATCGAAGACAAGGTCAACCGCTTCGCCGACAAGAACTCACACCAGATCTTCCTGGAGCCTGAGGGTTTGACGACGCATGAGTTCTATCCGAACGGGATCTCGACCTCCCTGCCCTTCGACGTCCAGCTGGCAGCCGTCCAGTCGATCCCCGGCCTGGAGAACGCGCACATCCTGCGCCCGGGCTATGCCATCGAGTACGACTACTTCGACCCTCGCGAACTGAAGTCCAGCTTCGAGACGCGCGCCATCAGCGGTCTGTTCTTCGCCGGTCAGATCAACGGGACGACCGGGTATGAGGAGGCCGCTGCCCAGGGCCTGTTCGCAGGATTGAATGCCGCGCTCCAAGTCCAGGGCAAGGACGCCTGGCTGCCCAGCCGCGATCAGGCCTACCTGGGCGTGTTGGTGGACGACCTGATCACCAAGGGCGTCACCGAGCCCTATCGCATGTTCACGAGCCGCGCCGAGTTCCGCTTGCAGCTCCGCGAGGACAACGCCGACATGCGCTTGACCGAGGCGGGCCGCCAACTGGGCTTGGTGGACGACGCGCGTTGGGACGCCTTCAACCGTAAGCGGGATGCTGTTTCACGTGAAACAGAGAAGCTGAAGTCTACTTGGGTCAATCCGAACCTCCTTCCGGCGGCTGATGCCGAGCGGCTCGTGGGCAAGGCGCTCGAACGTGAGTACAACCTGATCGACCTGCTGCGTCGACCTGGCGTCACGTTCGACACGATCTCCGAGGTGGCGTCCATTGCCCGACCGGCCGCAGGGGTCACGCGCGCTGCCCTCACCGCATCGCTGGGGAGCGACCTCGCGGCCGCCGTGATCGAGCAGTTGGAAGTCGGCGTCAAGTACGCCGGCTACATCAGCAAGCAGCAGGAAGACGTGGCGCGTGCATCGAATTACGAGCATCTGAAACTGCCCGACGATCTCGACTACGGCCTGGTCACCGCGCTGTCCTTCGAAGCTCGCCAGAAGTTGGGAAAACACCGCCCGGAGACGCTGGGTCAAGCGTCACGGATCTCCGGCATCACGCCGGCGTCGATCTCGCTGCTGTTGATCCACCTGCGCAAGGGCCGCTTCAAGGGCTTCACCGATCACGCGACGATCGACTCGACCGCCGCCTGATCCGTCCCTCTGCCGTCCTCTTCCGTCCCATCGATGACCGACCTCGACCTCCGCTCCCGCCTCGCCAACGCCGCCGACACGCTTGGGCTCGGCCTCACCGATGAGCAACTCGACCGGCTGATCGCCTATCTCGGACTGCTGTCGAAATGGAACAAGGTCTACAACCTGACGGCCGTCCGCGATCCTGAGGCGATGCTGACGCAGCATCTGGTGGACAGCCTCAGCGTGATCCCGCCCCTGCGTCGTCATGCCGCCGGCCAAGCGCTGCGGTTGATGGACGTGGGCAGCGGCGGCGGCCTGCCCGGCGTGGTCATCGCCATCTGCGATCCGACGATCGCCGTCACCTGCGTCGATACCGTCGGCAAGAAAGCCTTCTTCATCGCGCAGGTCGCCGCCGAGATCGGGCTGCCCAACCTGCACGCAGAACATTCGCGTGTGGAACAGCTGAAGACGGCGCCCTTCGATGTCATCACGTCCAGAGCTTTCGCCTCATTGTCGGACTTCACCGAGTGGACCCGCATGCACCTGAAGCCAGGCGCGGTGTGGGCGGCGATGAAGGGGCAGCACCCGACCGACGAGATCGCGGAGCTCGCCAAACGCGCACCGGATCTGTCCGTGTTCCACGTGGAACAGCTGGACGTCCCGGGGCTGGATGCTCAACGGTGTCTGCTCTGGATCCGTCCAACCGCCGCCATCGGTTAAGCTCCGCCCCTCCGAGAGCCCCCTGCTGACCGACGATTCATGGCCAAGATCTTTTGCGTTGCGAACCAAAAAGGTGGCGTCGGCAAGACGACCACCACCGTGAATCTGGCTGCAGGGCTGGCCAAGGTGGGACAACGGGTGCTGGTGGTCGATCTGGACCCTCAAGGCAATGCCACGATGGGCTCGGGCATCGACAAGCGGGCCCTGTCGCTGACGGTCTATGACGTGCTGCTGGAGTCGGCCACCCTCGCCGAAGCGCGTCAGCGCAGCGAAAAAGCCGGCTACGACGTGCTGGGCGCCAACCGTGAACTGGCCGGCGCCGAAGTCGAACTGGTCGAACTGGACCGGCGCGAGCAGCGCCTGAAGACGGCATTGGCGGCCTCGGCCCAGGACTACGATTTCATCCTGATCGACTGCCCGCCGTCGCTGTCGATGCTGACGCTGAACGGTTTGTGTTCGGCCCACGGCGTCGTCGTCCCGATGCAGTGCGAGTACTTCGCGCTGGAAGGTCTGACCGACCTGGTCAACACCATCAAGCAGATCCACGCCAACCTGAATCCGGACCTCCAGATCATCGGCCTGCTGCGGGTCATGTTTGATCCGCGCATCACGCTGCAGCAGCAGGTGAGCGAGCAGCTGAAGGCGCATTTCGGCGAGAAGGTCTTCGACACCGTCATCCCCCGCAATGTCCGTCTGGCCGAGGCGCCCAGCTACGGCCTGCCGGGCGTCGTCTTCGACGGCAGCTCCAAGGGGGCGCAAGCCTTCGTCGATTTCGCCAAGGAAATGGTGAAGCGCGTCGGCGCCATGCGTTGAACGACGTGCTGAGCGATGTCCCCCGAGCTGGACGCCCTCGCATGCCGCGCCGAACTGGCCGGCCTGAACGCGGCGTCCGCGCCACGTGAAGCCCAGGTCGAGGGCTGGCTGCTGCGCCTGTCGCCGGGCAAGGCCAAGCGTTCACGGTGCGTGAACGCGCTGGCGGGCGGCGCCCTCCCCCTCGATGAGGTGCTCCGCCGCTGCCGCCTCAGCTTCGATCGAGCCGGGCTGCCGCTGATCCTCCGCCTCACGCCCTTCAGCAAGCCGACCGACCTCGACGACGAGCTCGCCGCGAGGGGTTGGACACGCTTCGATCCAGCCGACGTGATGGTCCTGCCGGCGCTGGACAACTTCAACGATCCGGGCGGACTGACGCCCCTCCGTCCTGCGGAATATGCGGCACTGATCGGCACACTGCGCGGCTCGAGCGCAGAAGAGATCGACGGCCATGCGCAGCGTCTCGAGCAGGCCAGCGTGCCGCATCAGGCTTTCAAGATGGCACAAGGTGATGCGCTGCTCGCTTGCGGGCAGATCGCCATCGACCCCGGACCGGGAGGGACACCGGCCGGTGGCATGGCGGGGCTCTTCGACATCTTCACGCCGGACGGGCAGCGCGGTCGCGGGCATGGGTTCCGGCTCTGTGCGGCCCTGCTGGCCGAGGCGCGCCGCCAGGGTGCCCTCAGCGCGTATCTGCAGGTCGGGGCTGACAATGCCTCCGCGCAACGGCTCTACGCCCGTCTGGGCTTCCTGCAGGCCTATCGCTACCACTACCGGAGCGATGACCCGCGCGCGTGGGCGTAAGGGCTAGTCCCGCGCCTGCCAGACCTTCAACAGCGTGTGGCGGGTGAAGCCCGGCACGAAGTCGTGCACATGGCTGATGCAGGCATAACCGAGGTGCTCATACATCTCCGCGGTCTCGTCGAGCAGCGTCTCGATGAGCGCGTCGACGCAACCCCGCTTCAACGCCATCGCTTCCAGTTGTCGAAGGCAGTCGCCGCCGATGCCTTGCCCGCGATGATCCGCGTCCACCCACAGGTAGCCGACATACAGACGCTGAAACTCGGTCCGCCCGAAGGCGCCGGCAATCAACGCATCGCCGTCGTACAAGGCCACGGCGATGTCTTCCGCGTCGCTGCCCTGCGCCTGTTGGCGACCGTAGGCGATGACGCCTTCGCGGATGGCGTCGAGGTCGTGCCGCGGAACGGCGCCATCCCGACGCCATTCACGGCCACCGACCGCCGTCGACGACGCCATCAGATGCCGTTGACGTCAGGACCGGTCAGGCCCAGCGACTCTTCCACGCCCAGGTGCACGTTCATGCTCTGGACCGCGGCACCGCTGGCACCCTTGCCCAGGTTGTCCAGACGGGCCATCACGAGGATCTGCTGCTCGCTGCCGAACACGAACAGATCCACGTTGTTCGTGTCGTTGCAAGCCTGCACGTCGAAGAAACCGACGGCCAGCGTGTCCGCATCGCGCAGCGGTTTCACGTGGATGAAGCGCTCACCCTCGTAGTGCGCTGCCAGCGCATCCCGGACCTGCTGCGGCGTGGTGCCGGCGCGCAGCTGGCTCAGATGCAGCGGCACTGTGACCGCCAGACCCTTGTAGAAGCTGGAGACGATGGGCATGAACACCGGCGCGGTCGTCAGACCGGTGTGCGCCATCATTTCCGGCAGATGCTTGTGGGCCAGTCCCAGCGCGTAAGGACGCGGCGCGATCAGCTTGGGATTCCCGCCCGCCTCGTACTCCGCGATCATCGACTTGCCGCCGCCCGAGTAGCCGGTGATCGACGTCGCCGTGACCAGCGCATCCGCCGGCAGCAGGCCGGCATCGACCAGCGGACGCACCGCCAGGATGAAGGCGCTGGCATGGCAGCCCGGGTTGGCGATGCGCTTCGATTCACGGATCGCGGCGCGCTGGCCCCTGGCCAGTTCCGGCAGGCCGAAGGCCCAGCCCGGCGCCGTGCGGTGCGCGGTGCTGGCGTCGATCAGGCAGGTCCGGGGATTCGTGATCATGGCGGCCGCCTCGCGCGAGGCGGCATCCGGCAGGCACAGGAAGGCGACGTCGGCGGCATTCAGCAGGCGGGCGCGCTCGGCGGCATCCTTGCGCTTGTCGGCGTCGATGCGCAGCACCTCGATGTCGGCGCGCTGGGCCAGATATTCATTGATGCGCAGGCCGGTCGTGCCTTCCTGCCCGTCGACATACACCGCGTACTTCATCGCCGCTCCTGCAAAATCCGCTGCCTCCGGGACCCTCCCGAAGAAAGCGCGAAGCATAAGGCCAACCGATGTCGACACACGCCATTCCGCCGAATGACCCGGACCTCTCCCCGATCACGCGACCCGTCTACCTGCTGCCGGGGTGGATGAACTCCGATCCCGACCATTGGCAGAGCGGATGGCAACGGCTCCACGGCGACACGCGCGTCGAGCAGAACGACTGGGAATGGCCGCGCCGCGGCGATTGGATGGCCCGCCTCGACGAAGTCCTGCAGCAGGACGGCCGCCTGGATGATCAACCGGCGCTGCTGGTGGCACACAGCCTCGGCTGTCAGCTGGTGGCCGCCTGGGCGGAACACTCCTCCCACACGCGTCGGGTCGCAGGCGCCCTGCTGGTCGCCCCCCCGGACACCGAGCGGGAGGAAATGCCGCCTCAACTGCACAACTGGCGGCCGATCCGGCGCCCTCGGCTGCCCTTCCCCGCCATCGTCGTCGCGTCGAACGACGATCCCTTCTGCGCCCCCGAACGCGCCGCCGGCATGGCGGCGGACTGGGGCGCGGAATTCGTCCTGGCGGGGCCGCTGGGGCACATCAATGCCCAGTCCGGCCTCGGCGTCTGGCCGGAGGGCCGCGCGATGCTGAAGCGCCTCGCGGGCTGATTCCGACGCCACCCCCCATCGGGCCGACGGCCCTGCCATGGAATCGCGGAGAATCGCGCCCCATGGCGACAAAGAAACCCAAGGGCCTGGGCATGGGCCTGGAGGCCCTGCTCGGCCCCAAAGTGAGCGACGCACCGGCGGTGCGCGAAGGCGAACCCGGCGTGCTGCCGCTGGCGCAGATGCAGGCCGGCAAGTACCAGCCGCGCACCCGCATGGATGAGGGCTCGCTCTACGAGCTGGCCGAGAGCATCAAGGCGCAAGGGATCATGCAGCCGATCCTGGTGCGTCCGATCGCTCCCAACGGCGCGGTCCGGTACGAGATCATCGCCGGCGAACGGCGTTTCCGCGCCGCGAAGCTGGCTGGCCTGGCCGAGGTGCCGGTGCTGGTCAAGCCGGTGCCGGACGAGGCCGCCGCCGCGATGGCGCTGATCGAGAACATCCAGCGCGAGGACCTCAATGCGCTGGAAGAAGCGCAGGGCCTGAAGCGGCTGGTCGACGAATTCGGGCTGACCCACGACCAGGCCGCGCAGGCGGTGGGCCGCTCGCGCAGCGCGGCGTCCAACCTGCTGCGCCTGCTGAATCTGGCCGAACCGGTCCAGGACATGCTGATGGCCGGCGACATCGACATGGGCCACGCACGCGCGCTGCTGGCCTTGGACGGTGCCCACCAGATCACCAGCGCGACCGAGATCGCGGCGAAGAAGCTGAGCGTGCGCGAAGCCGAGAAGCTCGTCCAGCGACAGCAAGGTGGCGGCCGCCAGGCGCCGCTGCTGCGCGTGAAGGCGAACAAGAGCCGCGACGTGCTCAGACTCGAGGAACAACTGTCGGACCTGCTGACGGCGCAGGTCGAGATCCGCGTCAAGAAGAAGACCAAGCGCGGCGAACAGGGCGAGGTCGCGATCAGCTTCGGCTCGCTCGACGAACTGAACGGCTTGCTGCAAAAACTCCGCCCGGCAGGCGCGGACGAGTGAACCCCGCGAGCCTCCCGCCGGGGCTCGCCCAACAGCCAATCCGCAAGAATGGCACGCGGGATGCGTGCTGTCTTCTTCGTACTTCCCACAGGTGCCCCACGTCGGGGGATCGTCAACTTTCACGCTTCACAGGCGTTGGACATGGGAGTACAACGGGGTCATGTCTTGCTATCGCGCATCGCTTCCGATGGGCGTAGCATGACCCGTAAAAGCCGCACCCCCCTCGCGGTCGTCGCGCGTGCCCTCACACACGCGGCGCTCTTTGGACCAGCATGGGCTGGCCGTTTGCTGACAGCTTGCTGAGCTCGGAAAGCTCTGATGACGCCTTGAGTCATGGACGTCGCCAGAACTTCCTGGACGATGCGAGGTCCGTTGTCGCACGGACGCGCGTCGCCTCCCAATGAACCACTGGAGGTCAGCATGGATGTGATCAGTCATTTCGCGGCACGTTATGAGCGCAGCAAGGTCGAGGAACTCACCCTGGAGGAGTACCTCGACGAGTGCAAGCGCAATCCCCTCGCCTATGCCACCGCCGCCGAACGCATGCTCAAGGCGATCGGCGAACCGCAGATGCTGGACACGCGCAACGACTCGCGCCTGTCGCGGATCTTCCAGAACAAGGTCATCAAGATCTATCCCGCCTTCGCCGAGTTCTACGGCATGGAGGATGCGATCGAGCAGGTCGTCAGCTACTTCCGCCACGCGGCGCAGGGGCTGGAGGAGAAGAAGCAGATCCTGTATCTGCTGGGCCCGGTCGGCGGCGGCAAGAGCTCGATCGCCGAGCGCCTCAAGCAGCTGATGGAGCACGTGCCGTTCTACGCGCTGAAGGACAGCCCGGTGAACGAGAGCCCGCTCGGGCTGTTCGACCTCGTCGAAGACGGCCCGCTGCTGGAACGCGAGTACGGCATCCCGCGCCGTTACCTCAACCGCATCCTGAGCCCGTGGGCGGTGAAGCGGCTCGACGAGTTCGGTGGCGACATCCGCAAGTTCAAGGTCGTCAAGCGGCTGCCGAGCGTGCTCAAGCAGATCGGTGTCGCCAAGACGGAACCGGGCGACGAGAACAACCAGGACATCAGCTCGCTGGTCGGCAAGGTGGACATCCGCAAGCTCGAGACCTACGCGCAGGACGATCCCGACGCCTACAGCTATTCCGGCGGCCTGTGCCTGGCCAACCAGGGCCTGCTGGAGTTCGTCGAGATGTTCAAGGCGCCGATCAAGGTGCTGCACCCGCTGCTGACCGCGACGCAGGAAGGCAACTTCAAGGGCACCGAAGGGTTCGGCGCGATCCCGTTCGACGGCATCGTGCTGGCGCACAGCAACGAGAGCGAGTGGAAGACCTTCCGCAACAACAAGAACAACGAGGCCTTCCTCGACCGCATCTACATCGTCAAGGTGCCCTACTGCCTGCGCGTCAGCGAGGAAGTGAAGATCTACGAGAAGCTGATCCGCGGCTCCTCGCTGGCCGAGGCCAAGTGCGCGCCCGGGACGCTGAAGATGATGGCGCAGTTCGCCGTGCTGACCCGGCTGAAGGACCCGGAGAACTCCAGCGCCTTCAGCAAGATGCAGATCTATGACGGCGACAACCTGAAGGACACCGACCCGAAGGCCAAGTCGCTCCAGGAGTACCGGGACTACGCCGGCGTCGACGAGGGCATGGCCGGCATCTCGACGCGTTTCGCCTACAAGATCCTGTCGAAGGTCTTCAACTTCGATTCGACCGAGGTGGCCGCCAATCCCGTCCACCTGATGTACGTGCTCGAGCAGCAGATCGAGCGCGAGCAGTTCCCGCAGGAAGCCGAACAGAAGTTCGTCGGCTTCATCAAGGAAGTGCTGGCGCCGCGCTATGCGGAGTTCATCGGCAAGGAGATCCAGACCGCCTACCTCGAGAGCTACAGCGAGTACGGCCAGAACATCTTCGACCGCTACGTGACCTATGCGGACTACTGGATCCAGGACCAGGAATACCGCGACACCGACACCGGCGAGGTCTTCGACCGCTCGTCGCTGAACGCGGAACTCGAGAAGATCGAGAAGCCCGCGGGCATCAGCAATCCGAAGGATTTCCGCAACGAGATCGTCAACTTCGTGCTGCGCGCGCGCGCCAACAACGCGGGCAAGAACCCGCTGTGGACCAGCTACGAGAAGCTGCGCACGGTGATCGAGAAGAAGATGTTCTCCAACACCGAGGAGCTGCTGCCGGTGATCAGCTTCAACGCCAAGGCCAGCGCCGACGAGGCGAAGAAGCATGAGAACTTCGTCCAGCGCATGGTCGACAAGGGCTACACGCCGAAGCAGGTCCGGCTGCTCTGCGAGTGGTACCTGCGCGTGAGGAAGTCGAGCTGAGTCGAACGAACGCCACCGGAAAGGTCCCTCAATGACCGGGCTTCAACAGATCATCGACAGGCGGCTGTCGGGCAAGAACAAGTCGATCGGGAATCGGGAGCGCTTCCTGCGCCGCTACAAGGACCAGATCCGTGAGGCGGTGCGGCGCGCGGTGGACAAGCGCGGCATCCGCGACATGGAACGCGGCGAGGACGTGCAGATCCCCAAGCGCGACCTGAGCGAGCCCGTCTTCAGCCACGGCGAGGGCGGCACCCGCGAAGTCGTGCGGCCGGGCAATACCGAGCACATCAAGGGCGACCGCGTCGGCAAGCCCAAGGGCGGCCAGGGCGGCGGCGGCGGGTCGCAGGCGAGCGACTCCGGCGAGGGCGAGGACGATTTCGTCTTCCACCTCAGCAAGGAGGAGTTCATGCAGGTCTTCTTCGAGGACCTGGCGCTGCCCAACCTCGCGCGCACCACGCTGGCCGAAACGCCTGAGTACAAGACGGTCCGCGCCGGCTACGTCACCGACGGCACGCCGACCAACCTGCATGTCGTGCGCTCGATGCGCGGCGCGCTCGGACGCCGCATCGCGCTGGGCATGGACAAGCGACGGGAACTCCACGAACTCGAGGCCCGGCTGCTCACGCTGCAGCAGGAAGAGGATGCGCGCCGCCCCGAGATCCAGGCGCTGGTCGCCGAGACCGAGGCGCGCATCGTGCTGCTGCGCCAGCGCCTGTCCAACATCCCCTTCCTGGATCCGATCGACCTGCGCTTCCGCAACCGCGTCAAGGTGCCGCAGCCGACGACGCGGGCGGTGATGTTCTGCCTGATGGACGTGTCGGGGTCGATGGACGAGAGCCGCAAGGACCTGGCCAAGCGCTTCTTCATCCTGCTCTACCTGTTCCTGACGCGGCACTACGAGAAGATCGAGGTCGTCTTCATCCGCCACCACACCCAGGCGCAGGAGGTCGACGAGCAGAACTTCTTCCATGCCACGGAGACGGGCGGCACCGTGGTGTCGTCGGCGCTGGTGATGATGGAAGAGATCATCCGCGCGCGGTATCCCGCCGGCGACTGGAACATCTACGGCGCGCAGGCCAGCGACGGCGACAACTGGCACCACGACAGCGGCCGCTGCCGCGAGCTGCTGGCCGACAAGATCCTCCCGCTGTGCCGCTACTACGCCTACGTCCAGGTGGCGGAAGCGGAACAGAACCTCTGGGAGGAGTACGCGAAGCTGCAGGACGAGGTGCAGCACTTCGCGATGCGCAAGGCGGTCGAGGTGGCGCAGATCTATCCGGTCTTCCGCGACCTGTTCAAGAAGGAAGGGGCGACCGCGTGAGTGCGGCGCCGGAGGACATCACCATGAGCAGTCTCGAGAACCGCCGCAATGTCGGCATGGGTGTCGGCGCGAACGAGTACGGCGGCCGCCGGGTGCGGGCGCCCCTGACGCAGATGCGGCCGCTGGAGAGGCGGCCCGAGCATCCGCTGCCCTCACCCAGCGACTGGACCTTCGAGCTGGTCGAGCAGTATCACGACGTCATCCGCCAGACCGCCGAGCGCTACGGCCTCGACACCTACCCCAACCAGCTCGAGGTCATCACGGCCGAGCAGATGATGGACGCCTACGCGTCGGTCGGCATGCCGGTGAACTACCGGCACTGGAGCTACGGCAAGGAGTTCATCGCCACCGAGCGCAACTACAAGCGCGGCCAGATGGGCCTGGCCTATGAGATCGTCATCAACTCCGATCCGTGCATCGCCTACCTGATGGAGGAGAACACGATGGCGATGCAGGCGCTGGTGATCGCGCACGCCTGCTACGGTCACAACAGCTTCTTCAAGAACAACTACCTGTTCCGGATGTGGACCGACGCGTCGTCGATCATCGACTACCTGGTCTACGCCAAGAACTACGTCGCCGACTGCGAGCAGCGTTACGGCCTCGACGCGGTCGAGTCGACGCTCGACTCGTGCCATGCGCTGATGAATCACGGCGTGGACCGGTACCGCCGTCCGGCGAAACTCTCGCTGGCGCAGGAGCAGGCGCTGCGCAAGGACCGCGAGTCCTATGCCCAGCTGCAGGTCAACGACATGTGGCGCACGCTGCCGCGGCGCCTGGAGGACGAGGCCAAGGAGGAGGAGAAGCGCCGCTTCCCCAGCGAGCCGCAGGAGAACCTGCTGTACTTCATCGAGAAGAACGCCCCGCTGCTGGAGCCGTGGCAGCGGGAGATCGTGCGCATCGTCCGCAAGGTCGCGCAGTACTTCTATCCCCAGCGGCAGACGCAGGTCATGAACGAAGGCTGGGCGACGTTCTGGCATCACAAGCTGCTCAACACCATGTACGACGACGGCTACCTGTCGGACGGGATGATGATCGAGTGGCTGAAGTCGCACACCAACGTGGTGGCGCAACCGGCGATGGCGCAGCTCAATCCGTATGCGCTGGGCTTCGCGATGTACACCGACATCAAGCGCATCTGCGAGCACCCGACCGCCGAGGACCGCGAATGGTTCCCCGCGATCGCCGGGAGCGACTGGCTGCCGACGCTGGACCATGCGATGCGCAACTTCAAGGACGAGAGCTTCATCGCGCAGTACCTGAGCCCGAAGATCATGCGGGACTTCCGGCTGTTCTCCATCCTCGACGACGAGCACCAGGCGGAGTACGAGATCTCCGCGATCCACGACGAGCAGGGTTACCAGTACGTGCGACAGGCCTTGTCGCGGCAGTACGACCTGTCCACGCGCGAGCCCAACATCCAGGTCTGGAACGTCAACCTGCGGGGTGACCGGTCATTGACGCTGCGCCATCAGCAGCACCAGGACCGCCCGTTGCACGACGGCGCGCAGGAGGTGCTGAAGCACGTCGCCCGCCTGTGGGGATTCGGCGTCCATCTGGAAAGCGTGAACGCGCGGGGCGACGTGTCACGTCGTTGGAGCGTGCCGGCGCCGCCGCACTGATTCTCCGGATCCTTCAGACAAAGATCTTCCCGGGATTCATGATGTTGTTCGGATCGAGCGCTCGCTTGAGCGCCCGCATCTGGTCGATCGCGCCTTCCCCCGCTTCCTGCAGCAGGAAGCCCTGCTTATGCAGGCCGATGCCGTGTTCGCCGGTGCAGGTGCCTTCGAGCGCGATGGCCCGCGCCACCATCTGTGCGCTCAGACGCTCGGCGGTTTCGCGCTCCGCGGGAATGGTCGGGTCGATCAGATAACCCATGTGGAAATTGCCGTCGCCCACGTGGCCGACGATGAAGTACGGCAGTCCGCTGGCCTCCACGTCGTCGACCGAGACGTTGATCGACTCCGCCAGGCGCGAGATCGGCACGCAGGTGTCCGTCGTCACCGCGCGGCACCCGGGTTTGGTCTGCAGCGCCGAGAGGTAGGCGTGATGGCGCGCGGTCCAGAGCCGCGTGCGCTCCTCCGGCGTCGTCGCCCACTCGAAACCGGTGCCGCCATGGTCGGCCGCGATCTCCTCGACCGTGGCGGCCTGCTCCGCCACACCGGCGTCGGAGCCATGGAACTCCATCAGCAGCATCGGCGCTTCGCGCAGCGTCAGCTTGTCGTGGCGATTGACCGCCCGCACGGCATGCGCGTCGAGCAACTCGCAACGCGCGATCGGCACGCCCATCTGGATGATCGCGATCGTCGTGCGGACGGCCGCGTCAATCGATTCGAAGGAGCACACCGCCGCCGACACCGCCTCCGGCAGCGGGTACAGCCGCAAGGTGATCTCGCAGATTGCTCCCAGCGTGCCCTCGCTGCCCACGTACAGGCGCGTGAGGTCGTACCCCGCGCTGCTCTTGCGAGCCCGGGAGCCGGTGCGGATCAAGCGCCCATCCGGCGTCGCGACGGTCAGTCCGAGCACGTTCTCCTTCATCGTTCCGTAGCGGACGGCGTTCGTGCCGCTCGCGCGCGTCGCCGACATGCCGCCGATCGACGCGTCCGCCCCCGGATCGATGGGGAAGAACAGGCCCTGATGCCGGATCTCGGCGTTCAGCTGATGGCGCGTCACGCCTGCCTGGACGGTCACCGTCAGGTCTTCGGCGTTGATGCTCAGGATGCGCTTCATCCGCGACAGGTCCAGGCTCACCCCACCCTGCACCGCCAGCAGATGACCTTCGAGAGAGGTGCCCGCGCCGTACGGGATCACCGGCACGCGGTGCGCATCGGCCAGCGCGAGCACGGCCGCCACCTCCTCGTTGCTCTCGGCGAAGACGACGGCCTCCGGCGGCGGCACGTCGAACGGCGATTCATCCCGACCGTGCTGCTCACGCAACGCCGTCGCCGTGCTGCAGCGCTCGCCGAACCTGGCCTTCAAGGCCTCCAGCATGGCTGCCGGCATCGGCCGAGGCGCATAGGCCGGCTGATGCCTCGGCTGATGCGCCGGCTGAGGAGCCAGCGGGCGTGACGTCGTGGGATCACCGAGCTCTCGGGGCGCATTCATCGCTGTCTCCTGGTTCCACGCGGTCCGATGCGGACGAGTGTCCCGGCCGGTGTTGTCCGGTCGATTCTAGGAAGGACGGCCGCTGCAACCGCTGGCCTCGTCACGCTTGCACCGCGACCCGCACAGTGACAGCATGGAGGCACCGCGCGGCTGACCGCGCGACATGAGGAGTCCGCCATGTCCCATCTGTGGTTATGGACGATCTGGGCCCTGCTGCTGGCGCTGCTGGTGCTCGCCACCCTGCGCATGGATTGGCTGAAGGTCTGGTGGATGGATCAGCTCCGGCACCTTCCCGACGACGTCGCCGCCCGCGACATCGACCCGGGCGTCCCCGCCGGGCACTCCGAAGCGGGCACACGTCCGCAGGCGCACCACGTCCCGAGACCCGTCGGCATCCCGCGCCCCACGGTCCACGACATCCACGGCCATTCGACCGGGATGAGTCACCACCGCCCGGTGTTCCACCGCAGCGGCAGCCGGAACTGACGGTCCCCGCCCGAGGGGCGGTCGAGTTGCGGCAAGATGCCGGGTTTGCACTTCCGCAGCCCGCGCGGCACCCGTCATGGCCAATCGACTCTCCCAGATCGCGACCCGCACCGGCGACGACGGCACCACCGGCCTCGGGGACGGCACCCGCGTCCCCAAGGATCATCTGCGCGTGCAGGCGATGGGCGATGTGGACGAATTGAATTCCCAGATCGGCGTGTTGCTGGCCGAACCGCTGCCCGACGATGTGCGGGAATTGCTGGTCACGATCCAGCATGAGCTGTTCAACCTGGGCGGCGAACTCTGCATGCCCGGCTACAGCCTGCTGAAAGAGGCGGCCGTGCTGCACCTCGACCAGGCGCTGGCCGACCAGAACGCCGCCCTGCCCCGCCTGGCCGAGTTCATCCTTCCCGCCGGCACCCGAAGCGCCGCGATCGCCCATGTCTGCCGCACGATCGCCCGGCGCGCCGAACGCGCCGTCGTCACCCTGGCCGCGACAGAAACGATCAACACGGCGCCGCGCCACTACCTGAACCGCTTGTCGGATCTGCTGTTCGTGCTGGCGCGGGTGCTCAACCGGGCCAACCTCGACGGCAAGGGCGGCGACGACGTCTACTGGAAAAGCGAGCGCCTGGCCCGGTACGCCGCCGAGGACGCCGCGGACAAGGCTGCCGAGAAGGCCTCCGAACACGCCCAGGAAGGCCCCGGAAGCGCCTCCTGAACGCCTGGAACGCTCCGCTCAGGCCACGGCAGCCGCCGCGGTCCTGAGGCGCTTCACATAGGCCTCGCGCAGCGCGGCCGGTTCCAGGACCTCGACCTGCCCGGCATGTCGCAACAGGTCCATCAGCAGCTCGGTCGCATCGACGAAGGGCAGCTCCAGCCGCCAGCGACCGTCCGGCAGCCATTCGCTGCGCTGGGCCGGATGCCATTCCTCGCTGGACACCCAGGCGGCGATCTGCTCGCTGAAGATCACCGTCGCCCATTGCGGATCGCCGCCGGCGAAGATCCCGTAGCCCTGGTCGAGTTCCCCTTCGAGTTCCTTCAACGGCAGGCTGCGGGCGGCCTGGTCCTCCAGCACCGCTGCATCCTCCATCGCATCGAGCGCGAAGCGTCTGAGCCCGTCGCTCGCGTGGCACCAGGCATCGAGGTACCAGGTGTTGCGGTAGTGCACCAGACGCTGCGGGGACACTTCCCGCTCGCTGACCGATCCGCCGGCGGGTCCGCGCTTGCGGTAACGCAGCTTCAGCCGCCTGCGCTTCACCACGGCGCTCCCGACCGTCTCGAAATGCTCCGAAGGCACCCGCCGGCGGGCCGTCGAGATCAGCTTGATGCGACGAGTCATTTCCTGCGCCTCGACCTCGTCGCCGCCGAGCATGCCGGTCAGCTTGTCCAGCATCGGCTGCAAGTGGCGGCTGAGCAGACCGTTCTCGTCGAGGCCGGCCATCATCTGATGCATGGTCAGCAGCGCATGCAGCTCTTTCTCGCTGAACCACACGCCAGGCAGCTCATGCCGTTGGCCGCGCCACTGCTGACCGAAGCGGTAGCCGTTCTCGGCCGCGTCGTATTCGATCGGGGCGTCCATCCGCTCGCGCAGGTACTGCAGATCACGCTTGAGCGTCGCCGGCGAGACCTCCAGCAGCTCCCGCATCTCCGCGAAGCTCACGCAGCCGCGGCTGCGGATCAGCATCTCGATCTTGTAGAAGCGTTCGGTGCGGTCCATGCGGGGGCCTTCCTGACAGATCTGGGCGGTCGAGGCCCACATTTTCGCGATTGATGAATCGATGGCTCATTCTATGAGCCACCTGCCTTGAATACTGGATCCAAGCCTGAAGCCCAACCGCGCCGGGCCCCGGTATCCAAGTCCTCAAGGAGAAACGCCATGGTCGCCACGATCCGCCGCACTGCCAACGACATCGCCATCCAGCAACTGCCCCTGCCGATGACCGTGGTGGAGGCCCTGGACGACACCAAGGACGACGCCGGCGCCTCCAGCCATGAGCGGGTCGGTTTCGAACTGGGCTGGGACTATGCCCACCACGGCCTGACGCCGCCGGTCGAGCAGCTGTTCCGCCAATCGCCGCTGCAGCAAGGCTGGCAGCTGGGCCGGTCGACCTTCGGCGCCCGAACGCTCAAGTCGCATCGTCATACCCAGCTGTGGCTGTCGCTGCGACTGCATGCGTGGCAGCGCGGCCGCAGCTTCGAGACGCTGCTGGTCACGCCCAACTACCTGCAGCAGCTGGACACGACCCACTGCCCGGTCAGCCGCCTGTCGTTCAACGACGAACCGGATCACCCGCAGCGGCGTTCGATCGACCGGGTCCGTGACGACGCCGGTTATGCGGCGGGCAACCTGGCCCTGATGAGCCACGCGGCCAACGTCGCGAAACTGGATCGCGGATGGCAGCAATGCTGGGCGATGGCGCAGAGCCTGCGCCAAGGACCGATGACGATGGCCGGCGGCATGAATGCCGCCGCCTGGGAGCGCATGGCGATCCTGACGAGCTTCGTGACGCCGATGTCGCACGACCTGGCCGCGCAACTGCCGATGCTCGTGCTGCCGCCCAACCGGCTGCGGATGTTCAACCCCGTGCAAGCCTTGCAGGCCCTGGTGACGAGGCAACTCGCCACGCCGGGATGGAGTCAGCGCCTGACGCGGCTGGAAGCCCTGATGGCCGCGCAACAGCGCGCCGATTTCTCTAAGTTCGTCCTGGCGCTGGTCCCGCGCGTGTTGCGCTCCCAGTCGCTCACCGATCCGATGGAGATCCGCTGGGCGCTGGAGGATGCCTGGCGCGATCCCCTGCTGCAGAAGCGCTGGACGCGATTCGCGCAACAACTGACCCCGGAGCAGGCGGAGCAACTGGTCCAACGGGCCGCCAGCAAGCGCCTGAGCACCGTGCACGTCCAGAGCCATGTCGCACCGACGGACGGCTGGGCGCTGGAACGTCAGGGCTTCCGCTCCGCCGCCTGAGCGTCGACGCGAGCGTCAGCCCGGGAGGCCCACGTGCAGCTTTTCAAGCCCGCCGTTCTGGTCCTGGAGCGCGACGTGATAGCCCTGACCCTTGAACCAGTCGGCCCATTTCATGGCCTGGGATTTCTCAGGCAGCCAGGGACCGGTGCGATCGAGGTGAACACGGTTGCCGCGGCGTTCGTAGAACACCACGCGCCACATGTTGGAAGGGATGCGGTCGTGAAAGCTGGACATAAGCGACCGCGGAATCTATCAAAGCAGGATGTCCCGCTGAGAGGGGGGCAACACCTGGAACCATGCCGACATCGCACGGACCGTGCAGAGTTGCCGGGCGGACTGGCTGCGACTGTTCGCAGACCATGCCGACAGCACCGGGTCGTCGCACATCAGCAATGACGCACCCCCCTGAAGCGCGAGCTCGACGAGCGATTGCGCGTGCGCCGACAGCCCCGCGATCCGCGGTCCGCGCGCCGGTTTCACGACCTCGGCGTAAGGCAGAAAGTCCGCGAACAGTTCCTGCTGCTCCGCCTGGGAAATGGCGAACTTCGGATACGCCAAGGCACGCACCAGCGTGGCCGCGAGCTCCGGGCTCACGAGCGGCCTCAACACGCCCTGCTGCCAGGCACGACGCAGACCGAGCGCCTCGCCGCCCGACATCAGCAAGGCGCGCAGGATCAATGACGGATCGATGACGGCAAGTTCGGCCGCCGCCTTCTTCGATCGACGGGTCATGCCGCTTTGCGCGGGGTCTTGGGAGCGAGCTTCCTGGCCGCCGCGCCGGACTTCTTCACCGGCTTGGCGGCGGGCTTCGCCGCTTTCGAGGCGAAGGCCATCGCCTGGGCGATGACACCGTCATCCACCTCGAGTTCCGCCAGCTTGGCCCGGACCGCATCGCCGCGCTGGATGCGCACCGGCGTCAACACCACCTGCCCGGCCTGCAGCAGCACTTCGAAGTACTGCACAGGACCGAGCTTGTCGGTGACGCTCTTCGGCAAGGTCAGCTGGTTCTTGGACGTCAGCTTCGCCAGCACGTGATCAGACCAGCGAGCGCTGCAGCCGGAGCTGTTCCAGCGCACGGCCCTCGACGTCGACCGCCTTGACGCTGTCGTTCTCGGCCTTGAAGCCGGCGATCTCGAAGAAGCGCATCGCGCGCTCGTTGTTCTTGTAGGTCCACAGCGTGACGCGGGTGCAGCCTTCTTCCTGGAGACCTTCCTGCGCCGCTTCGACCAGCGCCTGGCCGACGCCCTTGTCCCAATGCGCGGGCATGGCGTACATGGCCCAGATCTCACCGGTGGTGGAGGGCGTGCCCTTGTCGCGCGAGCGGTCGAAGCCGACGAAACCCATGACCTCGTTGTCCAGGTGAGCGACCAGCACCTGCGGCTCGCACATGTTGATGGCCTCGCGCCAGTAAGCCTGGCGCTGAGCGACGGACAACCCGTTCAGGGCGCTGTCAGGCCAGAACTCCTTGTACGCGTCCTGAGCGGAACTCACCTGGATCTGGGCGATGGCCTTGGCATCACGCAGTGTGGCCGGGCGAATCTGAATACTCGACATACTTGGAGAACAAACGCATTTCGGGGAAAGGGCGGGATTGTCCCAGTCAATGCGCCCGAACGGGCACCTTGACAGCAAATGTTTTGATGATCTTGATCCGCACAGGCCGGATCGGCGCGGTCCGTGCCGTCAAGCTAACGACATGCGAACTTCAGACCCGCGACATTCAGACCAGCGAGACCTGCAGATGGCGGCGGGCATCGCGCGCATAACCGGTCGCGGCCTTGTGCCAGTGGGGCCGCGCCACGGCCTGCAATCGCAGCAGCAGCTCGTGTTCGACACTCAGTTCACCGAGAAATTCAGCGAGTTCAACACCGATGTCGCGCTGCATCCGCTGCACCAGTTGCGCGGTGGTCAACGCATCCGCCAGGGCGCGGTGGGCACGTCCGTTGTCCGGCAGACGGTGATGACGCGCGAGCGTCCCTAGCTTGCAGTTCGGTGATTCCGGATAGAGACGGCGAGCCAGTTTCACGGTACAGGCGAACTCGGGGGCGATGCGAGGCGCGGCATCCGCGCGATCGAGCTCGTGCAGCCAGAAGCCGCGATCGAAGCTCGAGTTGTGCGCGACGAAACCGCAACCTTCGGTGAAGGCCGCCACGTCGCGCATCACCTTGGCGGCGTCGGGCGCGTCCTCGACCATCTCGTTGCTGATGCCGGTCAGCCGCTCGATCATCGGCGGGATCCAGGCGCCGGTGTTCATGAGGCTCTGATACTCGCCCACGATCTCACCGTCGCGCAGCAGCACGGCGGCGATCTCGGTGGCACGGCCCCCGCCCTGCGGGGAGTTGCCCGTGGTCTCGAAGTCGATGACGGCGATGGTGCGTTTCATGCGGTCGGGGCGGGGTACTTCCGGGCGTTCATCGTGAGCTTGCGTTCGACCGCCGCCGCCAGGTCCACGCCGGCACGGTCGGCGATCTGCAGCAGGTACATCAACACGTCGGCGATTTCCTCGCCCAGGTGTTGATGGTCCTCGGCCGACAGCTGCCGCGACTCCTCGGCGGTCTTCCACTGGAAGATCTCGACGAGCTCGGCCGATTCCACGACCAGCGCCATCGCCAGGTTCTTCGGCGTGAGGTACGGGTCCCAGTCGCGGGCTGCGGCGAAGTCGCGCAGCCGTCGTTGCAGGTCGGCAATGTCCATGGGTTGGCAGTGTGCAAGTCCGGCGTCGCCGGCTCAAGCGCCGTGTGCGCTGCAGGCGCCACACGGCAACGTCGCAGAGAAATTTCTCGCCTCTGTTTTCAACATCAAGGTTTTAAATATCTCTTTAGTCGTCTTAGTAGAGGGACGTCCTTTCTGTGGACAAGTCGCAAATCCCCTTCAGAAACAAGGACTTGAGGCGATTGAAACCTTGTGCGTGGAGGGCCTGGTTCGCGTTGCACGGATCGTCAACAACAAGACCCGACCCCCACCGGCCTGTGGAGAAGTGGCCACTTGCCAGAAAGTTTTCCACAGCGTTGTTGGCTATACAGCCACGCCCGATCTGCGCTAGCGCCTGTGGAAACGGGGATAACTCCCCCGTCCCAGGCTGGCTGCCTCAATCGATGCCGACCACCTTGTGCATCTGGATCGACAGCTTCCACTGCGGATGCGCCATGCAATACGCGATGGCCGCCCGGGTGTTCTGCTTCTGCAGGATCGAGTCCATGGGCTGGAGGAAGAAGTGGTCGAAGGCCAGGTCTGAGAAGCGTTCGGGCAAGGCCAAAGGCTGTGGATAAACCAGCTTCAACTCGTTGCCCTTCATCAGCACGACTTCCGCGTCGGCCTTGGGACTGACGCAGATCCAATCCAGCCCTTCGGGTGCGGGCTGGGTGCCGTTGGTCTCGACAGCGATCTCGAAACCGTGCGCCTTCAGCGCGGTGATCAGCGGACCGTCGAGCTGCAGCAGCGGTTCCCCGCCAGTGCAGACGACGTAGGGCGTGCCGGTCTTGCGACCGTGCTCATCCTTGGGCCATTGGGCGGCTATCGCCTCCGCAAGCGCATCCGCCGAAGAGAACTTGCCGCCGCCCTGCCCGTCCGTGCCGACGAAGTCGGTGTCGCAGAAGCTGCAGACGGCCTTCTCGCGGTCCTGCTCGCGGCCGGTCCACAGGTTGCAGCCGGCGAAGCGGCAAAACACGGCCGCGCGGCCGGCCTGCGCGCCCTCGCCTTGCAACGTGTAGAACATTTCCTTGACGGCGTAGGTCATACCGGAATCAGCTCCTCGAACGGGCCGTGGCTGACGATGACGCCGCTGCCGCGGGTCTCGTAGAGGTCGACGCGCTCCAGCGGCGGCAGCTGCGCCTTGGCCTGCTGCAGTACCCAGGCGGCCAGGCTGGCCGTGTCCGAGTCCGGCAGGCCGGCGAGTTCATGCAGCGGATGGTGGTCCAGGGCCTTGTAGATCGGATCGAACAGCAGCTTCACGTCGCTGAAGTCCATGGCCCAGCCGAAGACCTGGTCCAGCGCCGCGCTCAGGTGCAGGCGCAGCGTGAAGGTGTGGCCATGGATGCCGGCCAGCGGATGTTGCGACGGCGCGCGCTTGAGCTTCACCGCGCTGTCGAGGGTGAACTCCTTCCAGATCCGGTAGCGCTCGCCGTCGAAGTTGGCCCCGCTGGAGCCGGTCTCGTAGACCGTGACCCAGCTCAGTTCAGGCAGCTGCGGCTTCAGCCGCGCCCACAACCAGGACGAGATCAGCTCACTGGTCGGATTGGACAGGCCGTCGATCTCGTTCAGGCACTGGTAGTTCAGCTGCGCGTGGAGCGGCGCCCACAGTTCATCGAGGTGGTCGTAGTCGATGCTCAGGTCGCGTTCGCCGAGGTCCTGGTTGGCGTGAAGGATCAACTCGAAGCCGTGACCGTGCATGCGGCCGCACTTGTGGCCCATCGGGACGTTGGGCAACTGATGGGCGGCCTGGAAACGATATCGGCGCCAGACATGCGCGTGGCCGTTGGCGTCCAGGTCGACGCCGGAGTTCGACGTGCTGTGGATGCCCACCTGCGTGATGCCGGGCACCTTGAATTCGGTCTCGAGGCGATGCCGGATCCAGCGGGCGATGTTCTCGTCGGTGGGTTGCGTGATGTGCTGGTTCAGCAGCGCATGGTCCAGCGGCGCGATGCAGCGTTCGAGGCCATCGCGCAGCGCGCTGACTTCGCCTCCTGGGAAGGGGGCCCAGCCGGCGGGCAGTTCGGCCCGCACGGTGGCCAGATAGCTGTGGCCGTGAAGACCGCGGGCGCGGTGTCCTGGCGGGAGCGCGTCGATCTGACACGCTGATTCGAACCCCGCGGAGGCGGTGAAAAGCGAAGCGGGGGACGCTGGAGAAGCAGGTAAAGCAGACATTCCGAGAGTGTGACATGCCCGCTTTTCTTATCTTCTTGTATTGAATATCTCCTTGGTCGTATTAATAGGTGTTCGGGGGGTCGTGTGGACAACGCCCGAATTGCCTGTCGGAACAAGGACTTGCGAGCAGGGCAACGGTGTGGGCCGAACCCGGGGAACGGCGGGATGAAAAGACAACAAGTTCCTGACGCGGTGCGCGGCTGTGGACAACCTGCGAGTTGTTCATCACTCATCCCCAGGGTTGCGCACAACCCCGTCATCAAGACCAATCGTCCTGGCAGGACGAAAAAAGCCCCGCGATGGCGGGGCTTTGGACGATGCTGAAAACGGGTTAAAAAGGTCACTTCTTGTCCGTCTTCCCCGCCTTGTCCGGCCAGATGCTCTCCAGCATCTGCGCCAAGTGGGCGCCGCCCTTGATGACGTTCAGGCGCGTCTGCTCGAGGCTGCGCGCGTCGTAGTCCGCCGGCGGCGTGGCCAGCCAGCGCGGACCGCGCAGGCTCTGCTGGCGGGCGCCGAACTTCATGCCGTCGAACGCGTCACGAGCGCCCAGCAGCGATTCGCTGGCCCACAGCACGGGCCAATCGTCCGGATGGCCCGTTGCGGGTGCCACGTCCTTGGCCAGCGCGGGCATCGCCGCCAGTTGTTCGGCGCTGAGCCGACCCGGCAGTCCGTCCCAGTAGCTGTGCAGGTTGCCGCCCGGCGTGCCGTCCGGCTTCGGCAGCGTGATGGCGTTCGCGCCCACCGTGTGCGTCTGGGCGTCGGCCCCTTGCGTGTCCGGGTCGTAGGGCTTGCCGTCCGCATCCAGGTACAGCGATCCCATGTGCAGCGGCTGGTGCATGTCGCCGATCGCATGCACGACCAGCGCCAGTGCGTCGCGCTCGTTGAAGTCCATCGGCGGCGTCTGCTTGCCGGTCTTCAACACGAGGATCGCCGCCTTCAGCGCCGGCACCAGGTCGTGGTCGCTGGTGCCGATCGCGCCCGGCACATAGCGGCCGCGCTGGATCGCGACGTTGGCGTAGTGGTACTGCTTGTTGCAGGACTCTTCGCCCGGCTTGGGCGCGCACTGCTCGAAGTTGCGCTTCACGTAGTCGCGCATCCGGGCTTCTTCTTCGGCGTTGTTCTCGAAGACCGCGCACTCGGCAAAGCGGCCGGTCGCGGCGTACTTGAAGTCGTTGCCGGTATCGATCCCCTTCACGCAGTCGTCCCACACCGCGATGTCGCGCAGCGACACCGGACCGAGGATCCGTTTCACTTCGGCTTCGGCGCGATGGCCCTTGATCAACTGGGCGGCGATCTCGCCGACCGTGTTGTGGCCGACGGCGCCGAATCCGAAGGCCTGACCGCAGCAGGCGGCCACCAGCGACAACGCGACCATGCCGCGCGCAAACGATTTAGTCATGACAGGGCATCCATGTCGAACGATGCGCCGGCGGGGCCGGCAGGGGAGCCGCGATTGTGCATGGGGCCCCATGACAGCCATCAACGGAGATTCCCCTGTGATGGCCGCCGATGGGCGCATCGCGCAGCGGTGGCATCCGGCTTTACCTCCGCTTTACGGCCCCCCTGCCTTGCCCAGCCTTATTCGGTCCCCGCATGTTGATCCATCAAGCGCTTCGTTCGGCAAATGAGCGGTGCTGCCTAAGCTGGTCCCCATCTTCTTTGGAGCCCCTCACATGACCATCACCGCCATCAACGTCCGCAACCAGTTCCGCGGCACCATCAAGGAAATCGTCGAGGGACCGGTCGTCTCGGAAGTCGACGTGCAGACGGCGGCTGGCCTGATCGTCACGTCGGTCATCACGACGCGCTCGGTGAAGGAACTCAACCTGACCGTCGGCAAGGAAGTCGTCGCCCTGGTGAAGTCCACCGAGGTGTCGATCGCGACCTTGTGAGCCTCCGGCCCGAGACCAGCAGGAGATCGCCATGGCGCTCTACCCTCTCCGCGCGACACAGCACAACGGCAGCGCCGAACCGCGCCTGTTGATCATCCCCGGATTGCACGACAGCGGGCCGGCGCATTGGCAGAGCTGGCTCGAGCAACAGTATCGCGACGCGCACCGCGTGAAGCAGCGCGACTTCAGCCATCCGGATCTGGAGCGTTGGTCGGAGCGCATCCATGCGCGGATCGACAACGCCGGTCCCGGAGAATGGATCGTGGTGGCGCACAGCTTCGGCTGCCTGGCGTTGGCCCATCACCTGCATCGTCATCCGGACTCGCCGGTGCGTGAGGCCCTGCTGGTGGCGCCGGCCGAGCCGGACAAGTTCGGTCTCGCGGAGAGTCTGCCGCATCAGCGCCTGGGCCGCCCGACGGCGCTGATCGCCAGCCAGAACGACCCGTGGATGAGCGCCTCGAGCGCGCTGCGCTGGGCCACGCGCTGGGGCAGCAGCTACAGCAACATCGGCCGGGTCGGACACATCAACACGGAGTCCGGATTCGGACCGTTCCCGCTGGCCAAGCGGTGGGTGGAAGCGGCCCGGGCGCGCGCCGCGCGCGAACGCCGGCCCGAGCGCGCGGGCATCCTGGAGTGGTCCTTCTCGGTCTGATGCCGGCATGTCTGATGCCGACATGAACGGCCCTTGATTCGCGGAGGCTGGGCGACAGCCCGCAGGACCACCTCCGTGGAATCCCTGTCAGGCGCGCGGGTCTCGCGCCGGACACGTTGCAGAGCTATCGTGAATCTCCCATTCGCCAAGGAATCCCGGAGACACCGATGCCCTTCACCATCCGCCTGCACCGCGTCTTGAAAGCCCCGCCCGAACGCATCTACCGCGCGTTCACCGACGCGGCGGCAATGTGCAAATGGCTGCCGCCGCATGGTTTCACCGGCACCATGCACCACATGGATCCCAAGGTCGGCGGCACCTGGCGCATGTCCTTCTCCAACCTCTCGGCCGGCGGGTCGCACAGCTTCGGCGGGGAATACCTCGAGCTCGAACCGGGGAAGAAGCTCCGCTACACCAGCCGCTTCGACGACCCCAACCTGCCCGGCGAAATGACCACCACCATCGAGCTGTCAGCAGTTTTCTGCGGGACGGACATGCAGGTCACGCAGGACGGCATCCCCGATGTCATCCCCTCCCAAGCCTGCTATCTCGGGTGGCAGGAATCCCTGACCCTCCTGGCGCAGCTGGTTGAACCCGACATTCCGAACGGCTGATTTCGGCGTCGGAAACTGGCAGGGGTTGTCAGGCTCTCAGCGTTTTTTGAACGGGGGTTTTTGGTTCTTGAGGCTGCGCTACCCCGTTCTGCCAAGCGCGGGCTCTCCACGGGGCATGGGGCACCCCTCCAGGGACCCCAAGCCCCATTCCGGCCCCACTCGCATCGGCTGACTTCGCGTTTCTGGCGCGGTCACGGATGGCGGGAATCACAGATGTCGGCTTTTCCGATTCCTTCGAATCGCGGAAGTAAGGAAACAAGGAAGGGCGACGCCTTGTGAGGTTCAGGCCCATTGCCTAGCATCGCGCCCATGCGCTTTCTTCCAATGAAACTGCTGCGATCCTCGGCTGCATCAACAGTGACCGCGTTGCTGATCGCTGCGACGGTTGCTTCGTCGGCGGACGCCGCGCCGCCCACGGACCGGTCATCCACCGACGAGGTCCAGGTCCGGCTCATCAGCGCATCCTCACAGGTCGCGCCAGGGCAGACCCTGCTGCTCGCGTTGGAACAGCGCATCGCGCCGCACTGGCACACCTATTGGAAGAACCCCGGCGATTCGGGCCAACCGACCAGCATCGAATGGACACTGCCCCGAGGCGCAGTCGCCGGCGACATCCTGTGGCCCGCGCCCAAACGCTTCGACGTCGGCCCCATCACCAACTACGGCTACGAGGACCAGGTCCTGCTGCTGACCGAGGTCCGCCTGCCGCAAGACCTGGCCCCCGGCTCGACCGCCACCGTGAACGCCGATGCGACCTGGCTCGTCTGTCGCGAGGAATGCATCCCGCAACAGGCGACGCTGTCCCTGTCGCTCCCCGTCGGTACCGCTGCAAAAGACTCGTCCGACGCGTCGGCCTTGTCCGCGGCGCGCGCCGCACTGCCCGGCAAGGCATCGTTCCCGGCTGCCGCGCGGATCGAAGGCAGGGACCTCCTTGTCACATGGCCCGCTTCGGCCGCACCCGCGATCAAGCAGGCCCTGTTCATGCCGAAGGACTGGGGCCGCATCCAGCATGCGGCAAAGCCGCATCTCGATCGCGTCGGGGACGACTGGCGGCTGCGTGTGCCGGTCGGCGAGGAACCGGCCACTGCGGGCAAGACGATGAACGGTTTGCTGCTGCTCGACGGCAAGGCGTGGGAAGTCGACCTGCCGGTGACCGGTGTCGCAACGGCGCCAGCGCCGACGCCGACCGCCACACCGACGGCGACACCGACGGCGACGCGCGTCCCATCGGGATCGGCGGGGTCAACGCCGCCCGCCGCGCGGGTGTCTTCAGGCCGTGGTGAGACCGACCTCAGTCTCTGGACCGCGATGGGCCTCGCGCTGGTCGGCGGCCTGATCCTGAATCTCATGCCCTGCGTATTCCCGGTGCTGGCGATCAAGGCCCTCGGTTTCCTGCATGGCGATGCGGGCGAGCATCGTCGGCAGGGACTCGCCTACACCGCCGGTGTGCTCGCCGCATTCGCCGCACTCGGCGCGGTGCTGCTGGCGCTGCGGGGCGCGGGCGGCAGCGTGGGCTGGGGATTCCAGTTCCACTCGCCGTTGTTCGTGCTGCTGCTGGCCTGGCTGATGTTCGTGTTGGGACTGTCCCTCGCGGGTCCGCTGCAGATCGGCGCTGGCTTTGCAGGCGTCGGACAAGGGCTGGCGAGCAGACCCGGTCTCGCCGGCAGTTTCTTCACCGGTGTGCTCGCGACCGTGGTCGCGACACCGTGCACCGCGCCGTTCATGGGCGCGGCGATGGCCTACGCGTTGGCGCAGCCGGCGCTCGAATTGATGGCCGTCTTCCTGTCGCTGGGCCTGGGCCTGGCGTTGCCCTACCTCGCGCTGGCGTGGTGGCCGGCGCTCCAGAGACGCCTGCCGCGACCGGGCGTCTGGATGGACGTGCTCAAGCAGGCGCTGGCGTTCCCGATGTTCGCGGCTGCGATCTGGCTGGTGTGGGTGATCGCCCAGCAGGCCGGACCGATGGGCGTGCTGGCGGCGCTTGCGGGAATGGGACTGCTGGCGCTTGCTGCCTGGATCCGATCGGTCAGCCGGAACGCCGCGCCGCGCTGGCGGTGGACTGGCGCCGGTGCGGTGATCGCTTCGCTGGCTGCGGCCGTCGCGTTGCTGCCGGCGGTGTCGGCCCTCGGGGGCGAAGCGTTGCCAAGCGCAGCGATATCGGGAGCTTCCTCCCAAGGCGCTGCCGCCGATCACGAGCCCTACTCCCCCGAACGTCTGGCCGAGTTGCGCGCGCAGGGCAAGCCGGTGTTCGTGAACCTGACCGCGTCGTGGTGCATCACCTGTCTCGTGAACGAGCGGGTGGCGCTCTCGACCGAAGAGGTGCGCGGTGCCTTCGAGCAGCAGGGCGTGACCTACCTCAAGGGCGACTGGACCCGCCAGGATCCGCGCATCACCGAACTGCTGAAACAGCACGACCGCAGCGGCGTGCCGCTGTACCTGTTCTATCCCGCCGGCACGGGCAGCGACGCGCAGGTGCTGCCGCAGCTGCTGACGCCCGGCATCGTCACCACGGCCCTGCGGGCCGGCACGAGCTGAGCGTCCGCGCTCAGTGCGTTTTCATTCCACAGCCGTTTTCATCCTGGAGACCCCGTCATGACCCGCTCGATGATTTCCACGACCTCGTCGTTCCGCGGCGCGCTGTCGCGCCGCGCCGTGCTGGCCGGCGCCGCCGTCGCGGCGACGCTGGCGATGACCGGCCTGGCGCACGCGCAGGCGCAGATCGATCAACCCGCGCCGGCCTTCAGCGCGACCACGGCCGACGGCAGGACGGTCACGCTGGACAGCTACAAGGGCAAGACCGTGGTGCTGGAATGGACCAACCACGACTGCCCCTACGTGAAGAAGCATTACGGCAGCGGCAACATCCCGACGCTGCAGAAGGAGGCCACCGCGCAAGGCGTCGTGTGGCTGCAGGTGATCTCGTCCGCGCCAGGCCAGCAGGGCCATGTCGACGGCGCGACGGCGACGAAGCTGAACAAGGACCGGGGCGCGGCGCCGACGCAGGTGCTGCTCGATCCGGGCGGCCAACTGGGCAAGGCCTACGGCGCACAGACCTCGCCGCACCTGTTCATCGTCAATCCGCAGGGCGTGCTGGTCTACAAGGGCGGCATCGACAGCATCGCGACCGCCAAGGCCGATGACATCGCCAAGGCCGATCCGTATGTGAAGACGGCATTGGGCGAGCTGGCCGCCGGCAAGAAGATCACCCATGCGAGCACCAGGCCCTACGGCTGCTCGATCAAGTACGGCAGCTGAGGCCGCCCCCATGACGGGGGCGTGACCCGGGTCTGTCTCAACCAGCCGTTACAGTCCGCAGACAACGGAGAGCGGATGGGATGACGGACAGACGAGCGTGGGAGGCAACCGATCCAGGCGCCTGGTTGGCGGAGCAGGTGCTCCACCAGGGGCGCCGGAGCGAGGTTGTCCGGGTCCGCGACGGCCAGGGCGGCACGGCGCTGCTCAAACGCCTGCGGGATGCTCGCGCGGATCCCGCCGCGGTGGCCCGGCTGCGCCGCGAATTCGAACTCGCGCAGCGCCTCGATCCCGCCTTCGTGCTGCGCCCGACCGCACTGATCGAGCATGAGCGCCGACCGGCGCTGCTGCTGCCCGATCTGGGCGCCGAGACCCTGAGGGACCGGTTGCGGCGCGGCACGCTGCACAACGATGCGCTGATCCGCATCGCCCTCGACCTGGTCGACGCGCTGCAGCACCTGCACGGCCACGGGCTCATCCATCGCAATCTCGGTCCGGGCCAGATCCTGCTGTTGTCCGGTGCCGGGATCGAACCGCGCAAGGTGCTGATCGCGGACCTGGGACTCGCCGCGGAGATCGAACGCGAACGGCCGCTGGTCCAGCGCGCCGAGCTGATCGAGGCCTCGCTGGCGACGCTTGCGCCAGAGCTGACCGGCCGCATGAGCCGCGACGTCGACTACCGGGCCGATTTCTACAGCCTCGGCGCCACCCTGCTGGAAGCGCTGACGGGCGCACCGCCGTTCAACATCGACGATCCCGCGCGCGCCGTGCATGCGCACCTGGCGCTGGCGGCACCGCTGGCCACGACGCGCAACCACCAGGTCTTCGCGCCGCTGGCGCAGGTGGTGGCGCATTGCCTGCACAAGGAACCCGAGGGTCGCTACCAGGGTCACCAGGCGTTGCGACACGATCTGCAGCTCTGCGAGGCGGCGTTGGAGCAGGGCCGCGGGCTGCCGGGCTTCGAGCCGGGTCAGGGCGATGCCGCCGTGCGTTTCCAGCCGAGCGGCCGGCTCTACGGACGCGAGTCGGCGCAGGCGCAACTCGGTCAGGCCTTCGAGGACGCCGCGTCCGGCCCTGCCGTCGGCGCCGGGCTGGTGGCGGTGGCGGGGTTCTCCGGCATCGGCAAGACCGCGCTGGTGCTGGCGGCGCAGCGCAGCCTGCTGGCGCAAAGAGGGCATTTCGCCGCGGCCAAGTTCAACCAGTATGGACAGGACCGGGCGTACGGCCCGCTGCTGCATCTGCTGCTCCAGCGCGCCGCGCAGGTGGTGGCGCTGCCGGCGCCGCAGCAGGCGGTGTGGTGCGAGCGCTTGCGCGAGCGCCTCGGCGCGAATGCGGCATTGCTCGCGCAGGCCCTGCCGGAGATGAAGCCGCTGCTGGCCGTGGACGCCCCGCTGATGCCGGTCGGTCCGGCCGAAGCGGAGAACCGCTTCCTGCGCGCCGTCAGCCAGGGGTTCGCGGCGCTGGCGCGCGAGGGCGAGCCGCAGACGCTGTTCCTCGACGACTGGCAGTGGGCCGACCGCGCCTCGCGCCGCCTGCTGCGCGAGTGCCTGCACGACGCGACGCTGCGCCACACGCTGTTCGTCATCGCCTACCGCGACAACGAGATTCCGCCCGGTCATCCGATCGCGCAGGAACTCGCGGAACTGCGCCAGCAGCTCGGCGGACGGTTCATGCCCTTGCGCGTCGGTCCTCTCGGACTGGACGACACGCGGCAGCTGCTGGCCGACAGTCTGCATCGCGACCCGTCCGAGGAGGACGCGGGACTCGACGAGCTCGCCCGCCTCTGCCAGACGCGCACGGCGGGCAATCCGTTCTTCCTTCGCCGACTTCTGGAAGACCTCGTCCGGCGCGGCCTGATCCACTACGACCCCGCCGCGCAACGGTGGGACCACGCGCTGGAGCGCATCGCCGCCACGCGCACGGCGGACAACGTCGTCGCGCTGATGTTGCAGCAGCTCGAGCGCCTGCCCGACACGACGCGACAGGCGCTGAGCGTGGCGGCGCTGCTGGGCGCGGGTTTCGGCCTGGACAGCCTGGCCACCGCGCTGGACGTGCCGGCCGATCTGCTCGCCATCGACCTGCTGCCGGCGCTGCAGGCGCAGCTGCTGGTGCCGGCAAGCGCGCTGTACCGCTACGCGCCGCAGCTGCAGGGTCAGGCCAGCGCGTCGGTCCGTTATGCCTTCGCGCACGACCGGGTGCAGGAGGCCGCCCTGCAGCGCATCGCCGCCGACCAGCGTCCCGCGCTGCAATTGCGCATCGGTCGCCTGTTGCGCGACGGCCACCTCGCCGCGCATCCCGATGTGCCGCTGCCCTACACCGTGCTGCATCACCTGAACGCCTCGCGCCTGCTGCTGCACGAGGCGCACCACGATGCCGAGCGCCAGGCGCTGGCCGGCTTCAACGCCCAGGCGTCCCGGCTGGCGATGGACGCCGCCGCGTTCGAACCCGCGGCCGACTACGCCGAACTCGCGCTTGAACTGGCGCCCTGCTCGCCGCAGCGCGCCGCCTGGCTGCATCACGCGGCGCGCATGGCCTACCTGGCCGGTCGGCCGTCCCGCATGGATGCGCTGCTGGAATCGGCGATCGCCGATGCCGCCGACAGCGCGCAGCGGGCGCGGTTGCTGGAAGTCCGCATGGAGGCCTTCTACGCGCAAGGCCGGCTCGCGGACACCGTCGATCTCGGGCTGGAGCTGTTCCTGCTGCTTGGCGCCGAGCTGCCGCGCGCCGGCGGTCCCGACGCGATGGCGCAGGTCATGCAGCTGCTGGCCGACCTGCAGCAGGAGATCGCCGGGATCGGCCTGGACACGCTGGCCGCGCGCGGACCGATGCGCGACGAGCAGCGGCTGCTGCTGATCTCGATCGCGGCCAAGATGACCGCCGCGGCCTACATCGTGCGGCCGGCGCTGCTGCCGCTGCTGACGCTGTTCCAGGTCCGCCTGATGGTGGACCACGGCCATGTGCCGCAGGCGCTGTCGGCGTACTCGGTGCTGGGGCTGATGTGCGCGGAGTTCCTCGGCGACTACCGCTTCGCCCACGACCTGGGCCGCATGTCCACGCAGCTGGTCGAGCGGCACGGCTGGATGCAGGTCTTCGCGCATGCGGGCTTCTCGTTCCACGCCTTCCTCAGCCACTGGGTGCAGGGGCTGCGCGTGAGCATGGACGGCCTGATGCAGACCCACCGCAACGGGCTGGAGTTCGGCAACCTGCGGCATGCGGGCCTCGGCCTCTACGTGCATGACGTGCATGCGCTGCTGTCCGGGAGGCCGCTGCCCGCGCTGGAAGAGCAGCTGGTCACGCACGGCCAGCGCCTGCGCGCGATGCGCCAGCCGGTGGCCGCGGACTATGAGGAGGCGCTGCTCGGCCTGGTGCGCGCGTTGCGGCAACCGCGACTGCCGGACGAGGGCTTCGACGGACTGGAGGCCTTGGCGCGCACCTACGGCGAGCGCCAGGACCAGACCGGCCTGATGTTCCTGCACGGCTGGCAGGCGGTGCTGCATTTCATCGCCGACCGGCCGGCGCCCGCGCTGCGCCTGGCGCTCGAAGCGCGTTCCCTGTTCGCTGCGGGACGCGGCATGCACGCGCAGTCGCTGCTGCTGTTCATCGCGGCCTGGGCGGCGCAGCGCGTCGCGTTGGCGGGCGGCGCGCGCGATCAGGCCCTCGAGGACGACGCGCTGCTGCGCCTGCGGCGCTGGCGCGATGCCGGCCCCGGCCACCTTCACGACCGCGTCGCGCTGCTGCAGGCGCAGCAGGCGATGCTGGCGGGCGCGCCGGAGCAGGAGGTCGACCGGCTGCTGGCCGAGGCGCTGGACGCGGCGGCCGGACCGCAGGGAACGCCGCTCGATCTGGCGGCGGTGCTGCGAGCGCAGGCGGACGCCTGGCGCGATCGCGACCCGGCGCGGGCCGCCCAGGCGCGGCTGCGCCTGCAGCGGACCTGGAAGGACTGGGGCGTCACCGCGCTGGCGGGCGAGGCGCTGTCCTTGCCGATCGAGGACGGGCACACCGCGATCGCGGCCTCCGCCGACACCGGCGAGATCCGTGCCGACGCGGCCGACCTCAGCACGCTGACGAAGGCTGTGCAGGCGATCAGCAGCCAGCCCGACCTGCCGCGTCTGTTGCGGCGTCTGCTGGAAGTGGTCGCGGAGAACGCCGGCGCGCAGCGCGCCGCGATCGTGCTGGCCAGCGGCACGGCCGGTCCCTCGCGCTGGGTGCTGCAGGCGGAAGCGACGCTGGGCGAGCCGCCCCGGCTGCATCTGCGCGAGCAGCTCCCGCTCGAGCGCGCGGGTCAGCAGCTGCCGCTGTCGCTGATGAGCCGCGTGCTGCGCGACGGCCAGCGCGAATTGATCGTCGACGCCCGCGGCCTGGCCACGATGGAGGACTACTTCCAGCGCCACGCCTCGCCGCCGCGTTCGGTGCTGGCGCTGCCGCTGCTCAAGCAGGGACAGACGGTGGGCGCGCTCTACCTGGAGAACGCCGCCGCGGCCGGCGTGTTCACCGAAGCGCGCGTGAGCTTCCTGGAGCTGCTGTGCGCCAACGTCGTCAATGCCGTGGACAACGCGCGGCTGGTGACCGAGCTGCAGGAACTCAATGCCAACCTGGAGCGCCGCGTGGCGCAGCGCACGCGCGAGCTCGCCGACAGCGAGGAGCGCCTGCGCGCCGTGCTCGATCACGCGCCCATCCCGATGGTCGTGACACGCGAGCACGACGCGCTGATCGTGTATGCCAACGGCCCCTCGGCGGCGATCGTGGGACGCCCGCTGGACGACCTCGTCGGCAAGCCGGCGATCAGCTTCTACCGCGAGCCCGGCGAGCGGGACCGCATCCAGGTGAAGTTCAGGGAACACGGCCGGCTGCAAGGCGAGGAGATCTGCCTGCTGGCCGCCGACGGCAGCGAGCTGTGGATGCTGCTGTCGATGGTGCCGGTGGTCTACGACGGCGCGGCCTCGGTGCTGAGCACGCTGGTGGACTTCACCGACCGCAAGCGGCTGGAGATCGAGCTGCAGCGGCTGGCGACGACCGATGCGTTGACCGGCGCGGCCAACCGGCGCTGCTTCCTGGAGCATGCCGATGCGGAACTGGCGCGCAGCCGGCGCTACGGGCTGGAGATGTCGCTGGTGATGATGGACGTCGACCACTTCAAGCGCATCAACGACACGCTGGGCCATGCGCGCGGCGATGCTGCGCTGTGCCACCTGGTGCAGCTGTGCGCGCAGATCGTGCGCAAGCAGGACCTGCTGGGCCGGCTCGGCGGCGAGGAGTTCGCGCTGCTGCTGCCGCAGACCTCGCTGGAGGACGCGACCCACCTGGTGGAGCGCCTGCGCCACCACATCGAGATCAGCGGGATGGCGCTGCAGCCGGGCTCGGCGCCGACCTCGCTCACGGCGAGCTTCGGCGTCACGGCGCTGCGGCCGGAGGACCTGCGGGTCGAGGAACTGCTCGGCCGCGCCGACCAGGCGCTGTATCGCGCCAAGGACGGCGGACGCAACCGCGTGGAGCGGCAGTCCTGAGCGTCGCGAGCGCCGCGCGCCGTGGCGCCGGCGGGTCGGCAGGTCGGCAGGTCGGCGATCGCCAGCAATGGTCGGCGATGGCCGATGACACCCGCGGGTGAGGATCAGGGGTCGATGCGAGACGGCTTGCTGCGCTCGCGATAGAAGCCATCGAAACGCGCCGCGTAGTGGGCCTTCGTTTCCGGCGTGAGCCAGCGCATCAGTCCCTGCCGCAGGTTGGCCGCGCCTTCCGGCCGGCCGTAGGCCTTGTCGATGCCGCGGATCGCGGCGAGCCCCCACGGGGTGCGTGAGCAGGCGATGCCGGCCATCACCAGCTCGCTCGCGCCCTGGACCGGCACGCTCACGAGGTCGTCCGGATTCCCGGCCATGACGAGCGCCATGTCCATCTCCACCGAATAGTCGGCGCGCCCCAGGCTGAGCATCTGCAGCACGCGCGCGCCGAAGTCCTTGGGCGAGTAGAGCGAGACGGTGCTGTCGACCGGCCGGGCCGCGAGCATCTCGTCGAGCACCGGACCGTAGCTGCGGCCGTCGATCAGCGCGCCGCGCAGCGTGTGATCGGCGAGCAGCCGCGACAGCTGCACCTCGCCGGCGGCGTTGCGCGGGAGGCGCTTGAGCCTGTCGCGTCGCACGATCAGCCCGGGCGGCGGGGTGAGCTGGGTGTTGATGAAGTAGGCCGACTTCTCGCGATCGGGCGTGCGGACCATGTTGGCGCGGCAGACCTCCTCGCCGTTCTCGATCATCTGCCAGCTGCGCTTGGCGTTGGCGAAGACGATCTCATGCCGGACGCCCGGCCACTGCTTCTCGAGGTAGGCCGTCACGCGCCCGGTCACGCCGCTGGCGTCGGCGCCGGTCATCTGGGGCGCGTGGTCGGAGGCCAGCCAGGTGATCTTCGTGACGGTGGGAGCGGGAGGGACGGCGGGGACGGCGGTGGCCGAGGGGGCAGGCGTTGCGCCGGACGCCTGGGCATGTGCGTGGGGCGTCGCCGTCAGAAGGACGGCCAACGGCAGGAGGGCGGCAAGGCGCGAACGGAGCGGAGCGAGGAACTTCACGACCGACAGCATACGGGGATCGCTGCGGGCGACGGTCGCGCGGCGGCCATGACGTGCGTCGTGGACCGGCGGGGAGACGAAAAAAAGGCCCCGCCGGCTGATGGCCGGCGGGGCTGCTCGCACAGAGCGAACGGTCTGGTTGCCTGGAGGGCCGCTTGCGCGGCGTCCGAGACCGACCGAGGAGACAAACGTTGCGTGCCGGAAGCCGGAGCCTCGAGGCGGAATGGCGTGACGTGGAGGGCGGCAGACGCCGTCCCGCCGGGACTCAGCGCACCGCGCTGATCTGGTCGAAGACGCCGCCGTCGTCGAAGTGGGTCTTCTGCGCGTTGCGCCAGCCGCCGAAGACCTCGTCGATGGTCACCAGCTTCACCGGCGCGAAGGTCTTGGCGTACTTCGCGGCGATCTTGGGGTCCCGCGGGCGGTAGTAGTTCTTGGCCGCAATCTCCTGGCCTTCCGGCGAGTACAGGTACTCCAGATAGGCCTGCGCCACCTTGCGCGTGCCCTTCTTGTCGACGGTCTTGTCGACCACCGACACCGGCGGCTCGGCCAGGATGGACAGGCTGGGCGTGACGATCTGGAACTTGTCCGGACCCAGCTCCTTCACCGCCAGGTAGGCCTCGTTCTCCCAGGCGATCAGCACGTCGCCGATGCCGCGTTCGACGAAGGTCGTCGTCGAACCGCGTGCGCCGGAGTCCAGCACCTTGGTGTTGGCGTAGATGCGCTTGACGAAGGCCTTGGCCGACTCGGCATTGCCGCCCGGCTGCTTGAGCGAATACGCCCAGGCCGCCAGGTAGTTCCAGCGCGCGCCGCCCGAGGTCTTCGGGTTCGGCGTGATCACGTCGATGCCGCTGCGGGCCAGGTCCGGCCAGTCGTTGATGTGCTTGGGGTTGCCCTTGCGCACCAGGAACACGATGGTCGAGGTGTAGGGCGACGCGTTGCTCGGCAGACGCTTCTGCCAGTCGGCCGGCAGCAGCTTGCCGTGGTCGTGCAGGGCGTCGATGTCATAGGCCAGCGCGAGCGTCACGACGTCCGCGTCCAGGCCGTCGATCACCGAGCGCGCCTGCTTGCCCGAGCCGCCGTGCGAGTTCTTCACCGTGACCGTCTCGCCCGTCTTGGCCTTCCAGTACTTCGCGAACGCGGCGTTGTAGTCCTGGTAGAGCTCACGGGTCGGGTCGTAGGACACGTTGAGCAGCGTGACCGAGCCCTGGGCATGGGCCGCGGGCATCAGCGCGGCACCGCTCAGCAGGGCAGCGGTGGCGAGCAGCGAGACAGTGCGACGAAGTGAGTTCACGGGATTCTTCTCATCACGGGGGGTGGAGGGGAGCGCTCAATGTAGGCAAGCGAACATTCAAAGGGAACGAAGAAGATCTGCTTTGCTTTGCAGATCAGACGCCGAAGCGGTGCTCGAGTTCGATCCAGCCCTGGCGGCCGTGCGGCGAGTAGTAGCCGACCGGGTAGTACGGCCAGGTGGCGCTGGGATCGCGGCGGATCTTGTCGAACAGGTTGTTGACGATCAGGCTCACGCTGGTCCGCTTGCCGATCTGCCACGCGGTGCTCGCGTTGAAGTTCCAGTAGGGGCCCAGCGTGCCCTCCTGGTCTTCACGCGTGATGCGTCCGTTGCGCTGCGCCGAGAGCGCATGCGTCCAGTCGCCGGTCTGCCAGACCACGCTGGCATTGAGCCGGCTCGGCCAGTCGGTGAAGTCCGGGGTGCCCACGACGTTGCGGTTCTCGTCGCCGGCGAACTGCTGGTACTTGAAGCTCTTCACCCGCGTGTATTTCGCGTCGACCGTCCACTTGCCCCAGGCGGCCGTCCTCCACGAATAGCGCGTGCCGACGTCGACGCCCCAGGTCGATTCGTTCGCCGCGTTGATCGGGTTGACGCGGACCTCCGCGACCTCGCCCGGACGGACCAGGGCGTCGGCCGGGTTGCGGCGCACGCGGGCGATCGCGTCCACGCAGGTCGGCGACTGGATGTCCTTGACCCCGGTGCGGCAGTCCGATTCGTCGCGCAGCACGCCGTCGGCGCTGAGGTCGGTGACCAGGTCGCGGATCGCGATCTTCCACAGGTCCAGCGACACGTCGAAGGACGAGGCCGGCTGCCACACCGCGCCCACGCCCCAGGAGCGGCCGCGCTCCGACTTCAGGTCCGACGAGCCGGTGCGCACGAAGTTGAAGCCCGGCGAGACGTCCGCGAAGTCGCAGGTCGACAGCGGCTGGCCGGTCTGCTGGCAGCGGTAGTAGTCCGTCGACGACGAGTAGTAGCCCTTCGTCTGCTGCGCGAAGATGTAATTCATGTCCGGCGCGCGGAAGCTGGTGGCGTGCTGCGCGCGCAGCAGCAGCGTGGACAGCGGCCGGAACTCCAGGCCCGCGTTGTAGGTCGTGCTGCCGTCGCTGCGACCGGCGAACTCGTAGCGGTCGTGCCGCGCGGCCAGCGTCGCGGTGAGCTGCCTCGTGATCGGCGCGTTGAGCTCGCCACCCAGCGCCAGCCGCTCGCGTGTCCCGCGCACGGTCGCCGAGGCGCTCGTGTTGTAGAACACGCCCTGCCCCAGCCGCGGATCGGCTTCATTGCGGAAGCCTTGCGTGCCGGCTTCGGCCACGACGGCCGCCCGCACCGGTCCGCCCGGCAACTGGAACCACTCGCCGCTGGCGGACGCGCTCAACTGCTGGTTCCAGCTGGCGTTGCGCGTCCAGCTGCGGTCGGTGACGCTGTCGATCTCCTGCGGCGTCAGCGGCCGGAACAGGCGCGCCGGATCCGCCGAATAGATCCGCGTGCCGTCCGCCTCGGTGCCGAGCGTCTGTCCGAGCAGCAACTGCTCGATGCCTGCGGTCAGGCGCGGCGTGGTCGTGCGGTTCAGGTAGTAGGCGCTGTTGGCCGCGAGCTCGAAGGTCCAGGTGCCGGTGAGCTCGCCGCGCGCGCCGACGGCGACGTTGTGCGTCGAGTCCTGCCACTTGCGGTTGAAGTTGTCGACGCCACCCAGCTCCTCAGGCGCGAAGCGCCGCGTCCAGATCTCCAGCTGGCCAGTCGCGGCGTTGCGGAAGTAACCCTTGTTGGCGATGTCCGAAGTCCACGTCGGGCCGCGCGTGTTGTTCTCGGTCCTCGCCCAGCCGAACTGGCCCTCGGCGAACAGCTCGAGGCCGTGATCGAGCGCGAGCGTCAGCGAGCCCGCCGCCTGCGCGCTGCGGTTGCCGGTCTGGGTCGTCCAGTAGGTCGTCGACGCACGGCCGCTGCCGCAGTAGGTGCCGTTCTTCGCCGTGTAGGGCGAGACCGAGCCCTCGAACAGCGAGCCCGCGCCCGTGCAGCCGTCGGTCGGCGCGAGGTAGGCCCCGCCGCTGGCGTTGCGCCGGCCGATGACGACCGACGGTGCGGCGCCCTTCAAGGTCGTGTCGGCCATGAAGTCGCGCTGGCGGCTCCAGATCGGCTGGCGTCCGCTGAGCTCGACCCCCCACACGCCCTGCAGCGCGCCGGCATCGAGGCCGCCCGTGATCTGCGCGCGGGCGTTCTCGCCGCCGCCGCGCTGCGTGCCGCCGGCGTGCAGGTTCACGGTGACGCCCTCGACATGCTTCTTCAGCACGATGTTGACGACGCCCGCGATCGCGTCGGAGCCGTAGATCGACGACGCGCCGCCGCTGAGCACCTCGATGCGGTCGATCAGCGCCGAGGGGATGTTGGCGATGTTGACGAAGTTGACCGAACCTTCATAGGCGGTCGGGTAGTCGGCCACCCGCCGGCCGTTGACCAGCACCAGCGTGTGGTTGGGGCCGAGGCCGCGCAGGCTGATCGCGTTGGCCGCCGGCGTGAAGGTGTTGCCGAAGTCCTCGCCCTGGGTGAAGCCGGTGTTCTCGGTCAGGCTGCTCAGCGCGTCGGAGACATTCTTGTAGCCGAGGCGGTCGAGGTCCTCCGACTTGATCACCGTGATCGGACTCGGCCCTTCGCTGTTGACGCGGGAGATGCGCGAGCCGGTGACGACCACCGACGGCAGCGGTGCGTCCTTGGCCGCCGTCGCGTCCTGCGGCGCCGCGGCGGAGGGCGCGGGCGTGACGGACGGTGGGGCCTGTTGCGCGAAGGCGGCGGTGACGGGGAAGGCGGCGGCCAGGGCCGCGACCAGTGTGGCGGCCGGTCCGGTGTGGCGGGCCGCGTGCTCGACGAACTGCTTCAAGAGACTTCCTTGTGGGAGTGAACCGGTGAGCCCGTCACTCTAGGAAGCGTCCTCGCCGCGATGAACCAATGCTTTCTGCGTTGCTTAGCTGTGCACCCGGTCTATGCACATGAGGAATTTCTTTCGGCACCCCTCGCGGGGAGGGGGCCCGCTCAATCCGAGCCGTTCGGCGCGATGCGCGCCTGCTCCACCAGCTCGCGCGACAGCGGCGGCGCGAAGGTCTCAATGAAGGCGTAGACGTAATCGCGCAGGTAGGCGTCGCGGCGCACCGCGAGCCGCGTCAGGTTGTCCGCGAACAGGTGTCTTGCATCGATCGATCGCAGGTGCCGATCGCGTTCCTCGTCGTAGGCGATCGCGGCGACGATGCCGACGCCCAGTCCCAGCTCCACGTAGGTCTTGATCACGTCCGCGTCCATCGCGACCAGCACGACGTTGAGGTCCAGCCCCGCCGCCGCGAAGGCGTCATCGATGTGCGAGCGGCCGGTGTAGCCGGTTTCATACGTGATGACCGGGAACTCGGCCAGGCGCTCCAGCGTCAGCGGTGTGCCGGCGTTGGCCTCCGCCTCCAGCGGATGGCCGGGGGGCACCAGCACCGTGTGGGTCCAGCGGTAGCAGGGCAGCGTCAGCAGCTGCGGATGCAGCGCGAGCGCCTCGGTGGCGATGCCGATGTCCGCCTCGCCGTCGATCAGCAGGCGTGCCACCTGTTGGGGAGACCCCTGCGTGAATTGCAGGCTGACCTCGGGATGCGATTCGCGGAAGTCGCGCACCGCCGGCGGCAGCGCATACCGCGCCTGGCTGTGGGTCGCGGCGATGCGCAGGTGGCCGCTGTCGGCGCGGGCGAAGTCCTCGCCGGCGCGGCGCAGGTTCTCGGCCTCGCGCAGCAGGCGCTCGACGATGGGCATCACGTTGCGGCCCGGCTCGGTGAGCCCGGTGAGCCGCTTGCCCGCCCGGATGAAAATATCGATGCCGAGCTCGTCCTCCAGCTCCCGGATCTGGCGGCTCACGCCGGGCTGCGACGTGTGCAGCGCCTGCGCGACCTCGGTCAGGTTGAAGTTGCGACGCTGGGCCTCGCGGACGGATCGGAGTTGTTGGAAGTTCATCAGGAAAGCCGCTTGCTTATGCGGATTGATTATTCGAATCCGCGACCCCGGTGTCCTCCAACAAATATCGATAAGCAATCCCGCGCCGGATGCATGTGCATAGAAGATGAATCGCCAATCCCTGCTGCCCTCGTTCCTCGCGTGCTTCGCCCTGGGCGCCCTGTGCATGCCCGCCAAGACCTGGGCGCTCGACAGGATCATCTGGCTGATGCCCGAGCTCGACACGGTGGCGCCGCCCTCGCCCGGCGCGGCTTCGGTGCCCGTGCGGCGCGGCCTGGCGCAGCCGCTGTCGGACTATCTGACCGCAAATTGGGGGACGCCCGCGAAGCACGAGGTGCTGATCGCCAACGTCAAGCGCAGCTGGCGGATGATCGAGGACGGCGAGCCCGCCTGCCACCTCGGCGTGCTGCGGACGCCGGAGCGCGAGGCCGTCGCCTACTTCTTCGATACCCACCTGATCCCGCCGCATCAGCTGATGGTGCGGCGCAGCGCGCTGCAGAAAGTGCCGCGCCTGCCGGACGGCGATGCCGACCTGGAGAGGATCTGGTCTGAGAAGCAACTGCGCGGCGCGATCGTCGCGGGTCGCAGCTACGGTCGCGCGCTCGACGCGCTGCTGGCCCGACGGCCGGCCGGCGTGATCGACGAATACACGACCTCGGACTTCGGCGGCAACCTGCTGTCGATGATCGCCGTCGGCCGCGCCGACTACACGATCGAATTCGATTTCGTGCTCGCCAACCTGCAGGAACTGCGCGCGGCCAGCGCGAGCGCCACCGGCAAGGCGTCGACCGCCGATCTCGTCACCGTGCCGATCGAGGGTTTCAGCAGTCCGGTGATCTCCGGCATCGCCTGTCCGCGCAACGCCTGGGGCAAACGCACCATCGAGCAGGTGGAGCGCGTGCTCTCGACGCCGCAGGCGCGGCAGTTCATGCGCGACGAATTCATCTCCCACCTGAGTCCCGAGGCTCAGGCGCGCTACGGCTCGCGGATCGACGCGTTCTACTTCTACGCGAAGCCGGCGCTCAACCCGCCGAAGTGACGGAGCCCCTCACGCGTCCGGATCCATCGCCTCGCGCACCGCTTCCTCGGTCAGCTCGGCCACGCATTCCTGCAGGAAGCGGTAGGCGAAGCCGCGCAGGTAGTGGCCGCGCTTGAGCGCGATGCGCGTCGTGTTCGGCGGGAACAGGTGCGCCGCGTCGATCAGCTGCAGGCCCGCATCACGCGCGGGCTCGAAGGCCATCGCCGCGATGACGCCGACCCCCAGCCCGATCTGCACGTAGGTCTTGATGACGTCCGCGTCCAGCGCCGACATCACCAGGTCCGGCGCCAGGCCCGCCGCGGCGAAGCTCGCATCGATGCGCGCGCGGCCGGTGTAGCCCTCGTGGTACGTGATCAGCGGCTGCTCGGCGAGCGCCTCCAGCGTCAACGGCTGGCGGGTCAGCGCATGGCCTTCCGGCACGACGACCGCGTGGCGCCATTCGTAGAACGGGAAGGTGACGAAGGCGTCGTCCTTGCCCAGCGCCTCGGTGGCGATGCCGATGTCGGCCTCGCCGGACTGCAGCAGCGAGACGATCTCCGACGGGCTGCCCTGGTGCAGCACCAGGTGCACGCGCGGATACGCGGCCTTGAAGCGCGCGACCACCTGCGGCAGCGCGTATCGCGCCTGCGTGTGCGTCGTCGCGATCGTCAGCTGCCCCTGGTCGGCACTGCTGAACTGCTGCGCCAGGCGCTTGATGTTGCGCACGTCCTGCAGCATGCGGTCGACGACGACCGCCAGCTCCTTGCCCGGTTCGGTGAGCCCGAGCAGGCGTTTGCCGCGGCGCTGGAAGAGCTCGACGCCGAGCTCGTCCTCAAGGTCCTTGATGTGCTTGCTCACCCCCGACTGCGAGGTGAACAGCGCGGCCGCCACCTCGGTCAGGTTGAAGTTCTGCTGCACCGCCTCGCGGACGATGCGCAATTGTTGAAGGTTCATGGGTGCGGGACCGCTCGCTCTTCGGCTCGTCGATCGATGGCGATCAGGCGGCCTGGTCGATGCCGAAGAGGCTCAGGCGGGAGGCTTGCAGACGCACCTGCTGGCCGGCGGCCAGTTGCAGCGCCTCCGCCTGCTCGCGGCTGAGTTCCGCTTCCAGATGCTCGCCCTGCGCGCCGCGCAGCTCGACGCGCGCCGCGGCGCCGAAGGCCAGCACGCGTTCGACCGTCGCCGGCAGACCCGGCGCGTCCTGCGACGGGATGATCACCAGCTCGTGCGGACGCGCGTACGCCTGCACGAGACCGTGCTGAGCGCCTTCGATCGACGCGGCAGCACCTTGCGCCAGCGTCTGGTCGCCGACCCGCACGATGCCGCTGTCCACGCGGCCTTCGAAGCGGTTGACCGCGCCGAGGAAGCCGTAGACGAAGGGCGTCGCCGGACGCTGGTAGACCTCGACCGGCGAGCCGACCTGCTCGACCCGGCCGTGATCCATCAGCACGACGCGGTCGGCGACTTCCAGCGCCTCTTCCTGGTCATGCGTGACGAAGATGCTGGTGATGTGCAGCTCGTCGTGCAGCCGGCGCAGCCAGCGGCGCAGTTCCTTGCGCACCTTCGCGTCGAGCGCGCCGAAGGGCTCGTCCAGCAGCAGCACGCGCGGCTCGACGGCCAGCGCGCGGGCCAGCGCGATGCGCTGGCGCTGACCGCCGGACAGCTGCGGCGGATAACGGTCGGCCAGCCAGTCCAGCTGCACCAGCTGCAGCAGCTCATGCACCTTGCGCCTGATCTCCGCTTCCGGCGGACGCTGCTTGCGCGGCTTCACCCGCAGCCCGAAGGCCACGTTGTCGAAGACCGTCATGTGGCGGAACAGCGCGTAATGCTGGAAGACGAAACCGACCTCGCGCTCGCGCACATGCGTGTCCGACGCGTCGGCGCCGTCCAGCAGCACCTGGCCGCGATCGGCCGTCTCCAGCCCGGCGATGATGCGCAGCAGCGTGGTCTTGCCGCAGCCCGACGGGCCCAGCAGCGCGGTCAGCTCGCCGGTGGGGAAGTCCAGGCTGACGTCGCCCAGCGCGGTGAAGCTGCCGAAGGACTTGTGGATGTTGCGGACCTGGATGCTCATGCTTCTTCCTTCACGACGCTGCGCGTGGCTTGCCATTCCACGAGCTGCTTGAGCCCGAGGGTGACCAGCGCCAGCAGGGCCAGCAGCGATGCGACCGCGAATGCCGCGGCGAACTGATATTCGTTGTAGAGGATCTCGACCTGCAGCGGCAGCGTGTTGGTCTGGCCGCGGATGTGGCCCGAGACCACCGACACCGCGCCGAATTCGCCGAAGGCGCGCGCGTTGCACAGGATCACGCCGTAGAGCAGGCCCCACTTGATGTTGGGCAGCGTCACATGCCAGAAGGTGCGGAAGCCGCTGGCGCCGAGCACCGTGGCCGCCTCTTCCTCGTCACGGCCCTGCGCCTGCATCAGCGGGATCAGCTCGCGCGCGACGAAGGGGAAGGTCACGAACACGGTGGCCAGCACGATGCCGGGCACGGCGAAGATGATCTTGACGTCGTGCGCCTGCAGCCACGGACCGAACCAGCCCTGCGCGCCGAAGATCAGCACGTAGATCAGGCCCGCGACCACCGGCGACACCGAGAACGGCAGGTCGATCAGCGTGATCAGCAGCTGCTTGCCGCGGAAGTCGTGCTTGGTGATGGCCCAGGCGGCGCAGACACCGAAGACGATGTTCAGCGGCACCGAGATCACCGCCGCCAGCAGCGTCAGCTTGATGGCGGAGACGGCGTCGGGCTCGATCAGCGAGGCGAGGTAGGTGTCCCAGCCCTTGCGCAGCGCCTCGGTGAAGACGGCGGCCAGCGGCAGCAGCAGGAACAGCGCGAAGAAGGCCAGGCCCAGCGTCAGCAGCGTGTAGCGCACCCAGCGCTTCTCTGCCGTGGCGGGGTTCCCCTGGTAGTGGCCGGCGGCGCGGGCGCGGCCGAGTGATGCGGCGGATCCGGCCATGTCAGCGCTTCCCGTCCAGACCGTTGCGACGCAGGCTCCAGGCCTGCAGTCCGTTGATGCCCAGCAGCAGCAGGAACGAGAACACCAGCATCACGACCGCGATCGCGGTGGCGCCGACGTAGTCGTACTGCTCGAGCTTCGTGATGATCATCAGCGGCGTGATCTCGCTGACCATCGGCATGTTGCCGGCGATGAAGATCACCGAGCCGTATTCGCCGACGGCGCGCGCGAAGGCCAGCGCGAAGCCGGTCAGCAGCGCCGGTGTCAGCATCGGCAGCACCACCAGGCGGAAGGCCTGCCAGCGATGCGCGCCCAGCGAGGCGGCGGCTTCCTCGAGCTCCGTGTCCAGGTCCTCGAGCACCGGCTGCACCGTGCGCACGACGAAGGGCAGGCCGATGAAGATCAGCGCGATCAGCACCCCCAGCGGCGTGAAGGCGACCTTGATGCCCAGCGGTTCCAGCCACCGGCCCATCCAGCCGTTGGGCGCATAGAGCGCCGTCAGCGCGATGCCGGCGACCGCGGTGGGCAGCGCGAAGGGCAGGTCGATCAGCGCGTCCACCAGCTTCTTGCCCCAGAAGTCGTAGCGCACCAGCGACCAGGCGAGGATGAAACCGAAGATCACGTTGATGAACGCGCCCAGCAGCGCCGCGCCGAAGCTCAGGCGGTACGAGGCCAGCACGCGCGGCGACGTGGCCGCGGCCCAGAAGGCCTCGACGCCGTGGCCGGCGGACTTCAGGAAGACCGCGCACAGCGGGATCAGCACCAGCAGCGAGAGATAGAAGAGCGTGAAGCCCAGCGTCGGCGCGAAGCCGGGCAGCACGCGGCGTCGCTTGCGGGCCGGCGCGGCGGCGGCCTGCGTCGCGGGGAGCACGGCGGTGTTCATCGTCGGGTCGGATCGGGTCGGGAGATCGGGATCGGGCGCAGAGGATCAGCGGCGCGCGGCCATGATCTGGTCGTAGGTCCCGCCGTCGGCGAAGTGGGTCTTGCCGACCTTGGCCCAGCCGCCCAGCGTCTGGTCGACGGTGAACAGCTTGATCGCGGCGTAGCGGTGCGCGTGCTTCTTGAAGATCGCCGGGTCGCGCGGACGGAAGTTGTTCTGCGCGATGATTTCCTGGCCCTCGGGCGTCCACAGGAAGTCCAGGTAGGCCTTGGCGAGCGCGGCGGAACCGCGCTTGGCGGCGACCTTGTCGACCACCGCGACCGGCGCGTCGGCTTCGATCGAGAGACTGGGCGCGACCACCTCGAAGTTGCCCTTGCCGAATTCGTTCTCGATGAGTTCGGCTTCCGATTCGAAGGTCAGCAGCACGTCGCCGATGCCGCGTTGCGTGAACGTGGTCGTCGCGCCGCGGCCGCCGCCGTCCAGCACCGGCACGTTGGCCAGCACCTTGGCGACGAAGTCCTTGGCCTGCGCGTCGGTGCCGCCCTTGGCGATCACGCTGCCCCACGCGGCCAGGTAGCCGTAGCGGCCATTGCCGGTCACCTTGGGGTTGGGGATGATGACCGACACGCCGGGTCGCGCCAGGTCGGCCCAGTCCTTGATGCCCTTGGGGTTGCCCTTGCGGACCAGGAACAGCATCGTCGAGCTGTAGGGCGCGGCAGCGTTCGGGAACTTGCTGCGCCAGTCGGCGCCGGTCAGGCCCTTCTCGGCCAGCGTGTCGACGTCGGTGGCCTGGTTCATCGTGACCACGTCGGCCTCCAGGCCGCCGATCACCGAGCCGATCTGCTTGGACGAGCCGCCGTGCGACTGGTTCACCGTGATCGTCTGGCCGGTCTTGGCCTTGTACGACGCGACGAACGCCGGATTGATCTGCTTGTAGAGCTCGCGCGCCACGTCGTAGGAGACGTTCAGCAGCGTCGTCGGCTGGTCGGCAGCGGCCGCGACCATCGAGGTGCCCAGCAACGGCACCGCGGCGGCCAGCATCAGCGCCTGACGGCGCGAAGCGGAGAACAAGGAGCGGGTGTTCTGGTGAGCGTTGTTCTGGGTCATGGCGGACGGGGCAAGCAGGCGGAAGCCGGCGACGTTGGAGGTCGGGCTGCGAAGCTTGCCAAACAGTCCTTATTCCAGGAACGATTGTTTGGGCATTTGCTTATCTCGCATAACGCATATGCGAAGAGTGCAGAAGGCGAGCACGGAAGAAAAGCGCCAGGACCGCGATCGGACACCGCCGGAAGCGCCTCCCCCAAGACCCCGAGGGCGGCCCCCGGTCGCGACCTGGGCTCTCACCATGCCTTCCCGGCGGCCATACTGCCGCCGCCGGCGGGGGCGACATGGGCGCGCCCCGTGGAACGGAGTCTGGGCCGCGATGCGCCGCATCGCCAATGCGCAATCGGCGCAAGCTGCTGCGGGACCGTCATATGCCCGGTCGGGCCAGGGCTGGCGCCCCATGTACAGCTCGGATAGTCTGGCGTTTCGAAGGCGTGGCGCGAGTCTGGCCGCGCAGGGAGAGAACAACAACGCAGGAGCGAGGAGCCGCGACCATGATGAATGCCCCGATTCCCGACAACGAGGCCGACCGGCTCCAGGCGCTGCGCGAGCTGCTGATCCTGGACACCCCGCCCGAGGAGCGCTTCGATCGCATCGTCGCGTTCGCCGCCGAGGAGTTCGGCGTGCCGATCTCGCTGATCACCCTGATCGACGACGACCGCCAGTGGTTCAAGGCCCGCTTCGGCCTGGCGGTCTGCGAGACCGACCGCAAGAGCAGTTTCTGCGGCCACGCGATCCACGTCTCCGAGGTGATGGTGGTGGAGGACGCGACGCAGGATCCGCGCTTCGCGGACAACCCGATGGTGCTGGGCCCCCCGAACATCCGCTTCTATGCGGGCGCGCCGCTGGAGATCCGTCCCGGGGTGCGCGTCGGGACGCTGTGCCTGATCGACCGGCGACGACGGACGCTGGACGAGACCGACCTGGCCATCCTGACGAGCCTGCGCGATCTGGCGGTGTCGGAGTTGCTGGGCCAGGCGGTCGAGGAGGGGCGCTGATGCCGGGTTCTCAGCCTCAGCTCCTGTTGGTCGATCCCCACTCGCTGTTCCGCCGCACGGTCGCGATGGTGGCGCGGCAGCTGCAGATCGCGGAAGTGCACGAATCGAGCAGCATCGAGGCGGCCCAGCGGCTGCTGGAAAGCCAGGCCATGGACGGCCTGCTGCTGGACATCGGCGGAGGGCTGGATGCGCTGGCGCTGCTGCAGAGCGTGCGGGCCGGGGCGCTGCGGTGTGCCGCGGACATGCCGGTCGCACTGACGGCAGAGGCCTGCGACCTGTCGACGGCACAGCTCTACAAGGCGCTCCAGGTGCGGCGGATCATGCTCAAGCCGTTCAAGGTGAAGACGGCGCTGGAGGTGATCCAGGATCTGGCGAGGCCGGGGGTGCCTCCCGGCACCCCGCATTAGCCGTACTGCCACCGTCGCCCCCGTCTTGCTCCCTCTCCCGGAGTGCGGGAGAGGGGCTCAAGGGGCTCTCAAACTCTGGAGGTCACTCCACCCAGTGCTGGGCGACCCACGGGGGCGGCAGCACGAAGCTGCGCAGGTGGCGCCAGCGGTGCTTCACGCCGCCGGCGAAGGCCGCGCGGAAGTGGTCCCACGGCTTCTCATGCGGCGGATCCTGCGTGTTCCAGCGACCGAGCATCACGTCGGCCGGGTTCGGGCCGCCGGGGAAGGTCACGATGCGGGCGCCCGAAGGCAGGCGCGCCGGCTTGAAATAGCGCAGCGGGAACGGCGGCAGGCAGTGCAGGCGGAAATGCCGCGTCCACAGGTGCGGCCAGAACTTGATGCCGCCCGGGACCGAGGCGGTGACCCAGTGCTGCTCGAAGCCGTGCTTGTCCGCGACCCCCTGCGGATTGGCGCGGAAGTTCTCGATGATGTGCGGGTACTTGCCCACCGGGAAGCGGAACACCGAGGTCTGGCCCAGGCGTTGCATCGGCTTGGCCCAGTTGCGGGCCAGGATCACATCGTCCGGATGGCCGTGCGAGAAATAGCCGTCGATGTTGTCGACCACCACCGAGTCCAGGTCCACGAACAGCACCGGTCCCGACAGGCCGGTCTTCTCGCCCATGTCGGCGCTCCACATCACGAGCTTGCGCCACTTGCCCATCGACTTCTTCGGCCATTCGCAGCCGAGCTCGGGCAGGTCGTAGGCATCGACTTCGGGACGCAGGCCTTCGGCGTTGTCGGTCAGGCAGACCAGGCGGAACTCGCCGGTGATGTGCCGCCGCAGCATGCCGTACAGGCGGTTGACGTACTCAGGACCGTACGCGGTTCCCCATTTGACGCAGATGACTTGTTTCACGGGGCTCGTGCTCCTCTGGTTGTTATCCCTACTGGCTTCGGGGAAGTTCATCACTATACGCATGCAGATGTAAACCAATTGCAAACGGGGTATTTCGCGCGACGCGGGCGCCTTATTCGGTTGGCGCGATAGGACATGCCGTCAGCTTCGTTCCGGCGAGGCGGGCCGATGCCTAGAGTCGGCGACCATGACAGCCCTCGCCCCGCCCCTGGCCACCGCGATTCCCGCCCAGGCCGCCGCACCGACGACCTCCACGTCGGCCTTCGACGACGCGCCGTCGCAGCACTTCGAGATCAGCGCCTTCGATGCGCCGCTCGGCGCCGAGGTGGTGGGGCTGGACCTGACGCGGCCCTTGAACGACGCCGACTTCGCCCGGCTGCACCGCGCGCATCTGGACCACCACGTGCTGGTGTTCCGCGATCAGCGCATCACGCCGGCCCAGCACATCGCCTTCAGTCGCCGCTGGGGACCATTGCAGATCCACGTGCTGCGCAACTTCCAGCTGCCCGGCCATCCGGAGATCCTGCAAGTCTCCAACGTGCGCGACGCGCAGGGTCAGCCGGTCGGCCTGGGCGACGCCGGGCAGTACTGGCATTCGGACCTGTCGTACAAGGAGCGGCCCAGCCTGGGCTCTCTGCTGCACGCGCAGGAGTTGCCCGAGGAAGGCGGCGACACGCTGTTCGCCAACCAGCACCATGCCTACGACGGGCTGCCGCTGGCGTTGAAGACGGCGATCGCCGGCAGGCGCGCCGAGCACAGCTACCTCGCGAAGTACGAGGCGCTGCGCGCGCGCAACCCGTGGCGGCCGAAGCTGACGCCCGAGCAGATCGCCGAAGTGAAGCCCGCGTCCCAGCCGATCGTGCGCACGCATCCGGAGACAGGGCGTCGCGCGCTCTTCGTCAGCGAGCACTTCACGACGCGCATCCTCGACGTGCCCGAGAACGAGAGCCGCGACCTGCTCGACCAGCTCTTCGAGCACAGCAGCCGCAAGCGCATCGTCTATCGCCATCAGTGGCTGCCGCATGACCTCGTGTTCTGGGACAACCGCTCGCTGCTGCATCTGGCGACAGGCTGCCCCGATCACCTGCGCCGCCATCTCTACCGCACCACCATCGAAGGCGACATTCCCGCATGAAACCCCACCGCCCCGCTCTCCTGAAATCCCTGCTCACGGGCGCGCTGGCGGCCGGGCTGTCGCTGTCGGCCCTCTCCGCGCATGCGGAGGGAAAGATCCGCATCGCCGAGCAGTTCGGCATCGTCTACCTGCTGCTGAACGTCGCGCAGGACCAGCAGCTGATCGAGAAACACGGCAAGGCCGCGGGCGTCGACATCCGGGTCGAGCGCGTGCAGCTCTCCGGCGGCCCGGCGATCAACGAGGCGCTGCTGTCCGGCAGCATCGACATCGCCGGCGCGGGCGTCGGCCCGCTGCTGACGCTGTGGGACAAGACGCAGGGCAGGCAGAACGTGCGCGGCATCGCCTCGCTGGGCAACTTCCCGTACTACCTGACCAGCAGCAACCCGGCCGTCAAGACGATCGACGACTTCGGCGACAAGGACCGCATCGCGCTGCCGGCGGTGGGCGTGTCGGTGCAGTCGCGCATCCTGCAACTGGCCTCGGCCAAGCGCTGGGGCGACGCGCAGTTCAACAGGCTGGACCGGCTGCAGGTCGCGTTGCCGCATCCCGAGGCGACGGCGGCCCTGATCAAGGGCGGCACCGAGATCAACGCGCACTTCGGCAATCCGCCCTTCCAGGAGCAGGGCCTGGCGGGCAACGCGAACGTCCACATCGTGCTGAACAGCTACGAGGTGCTGGGCGGGCCGGCGTCGGCGACGGTGCTGTACACGACGGAAAAGTTCCGGCGCGACAACCCGAAGACCTACCAGGCCTTCATCGGCGCGCTGGCCGAGGCGGCGGACTTCATCACGAAGAATCCGGAGCGTTCGGCGGACATCTACATCAAGAACGAGAACTCCAAGGTGCCCAAGGAGCTGCTGCTGAAGGTGATCAAGAACCCGGAGGTGCAGTTCAAGATCACGCCGCAGAACACCTTCGCGCTGGCGACCTTCATGCATCGCATCGGCGCGATCAAGAACAAGCCGGCGTCGGCGAAGGACTACTTCTTCGACGACCCGCACAACGCGGCCGGCAGCTGAGCATGAGCGCGGTGCTGGAGCAGCTTGACTCGGTGCCCCCCTTCGGGGCGTGCGACGCCTGCGGCGCGGGCGGAGGCGAGGTGGTCGCGCTCCCGCAGGAGCGGCAGGTGCGCTTGCGGGTCGAGGGCGTCAGCCTCGACTACAAGAGCGATCGCGGCGTGGTCCGCGCGACGCACCGCGTCGGGTTCGACGTGCTGCCATCGGAACGCTTCGTGCTGCTGGGCGCGTCGGGCTGCGGAAAGTCCTCGCTGCTGAAGGCGGTCGGCGGCTTCGTCACGCCGGCGGAAGGACGCATCCTCGTCGACGGCCAGCCGGTGGACGGACCGGGGCCGGACCGCATCGCGGTGTTCCAGGAATTCGACCAGTTGCCGCCGTGGAAGACGGTGCTGGAGAACGTCGCATTCCCGCTGGTCGCGTCGGGCACGGCGCCGCGCAAGCAGGCGCTGGAGCGGGCGCGGGATTGGCTGTCCCGCGTGGGGCTCAGCGATTTCGCGTCGGCCTATCCGCATCAGCTGTCGGGCGGTATGAAGCAGCGTGTCGCGATCGCGCGTGCATTGGCGATGAAACCGCGCGTGCTGCTGATGGACGAGCCTTTTGCGGCGCTCGATGCGCTGACGCGCCGACGGATGCAGGATGAGCTGCTCGCGTTGTGGGAGCAGGAGCGCTTCACGCTGCTCTTCGTGACCCATTCGATCGAGGAAGCGCTGATCGTGGGGCATCGCGTGCTGGTGCTGTCGCCGCATCCGGGACGGGTGCGGGCGGAGCTGAATGCGCAAGGCCTGACACCGGCGCAGCGCGCCGCGCAGGCGCAGCGCATCGAGCACCTGCTCTTCGGCGATGAGCCGATCGCGGAGTCGACGGCTGCGGCTGCGGCGACTGCTGCCGCCAAGGCAGCCACCGCGACGACTGCCTCTGCCGCTGTTGCCTTGAACTGAGGATTCACCGATGACCGTCACCGTGCTGCCGACGCAGCGGCCGCTCGATCCACCGCTGCGCGCGGAGCGCGAGGAGGTGCTGGCCGACTACGTGCCCGTGCAGGTGGCGGCGATCCCGCTGTGGCGTCGCGCGCTGGATTCGAGCGCCTGGCGCCAGGCCGCGTTGCTGGCGCTGCTGGCCACGGTCTGGGAGATCGCCGCACGAGCGGCGGACAACGATCTGCTGTTCCCCTCGTTCGTCTCCGCGGCGCGGGCGCTGTGGGAAGGCTTGTACGGCGGCGAACTGCTGGTGCGGGCGGGGATCTCGTTGAAGCTGCTGCTGCAGGGATACGCGCTGGGTGTGTTGCTGGCGCTCGGACTGACGGCGCTGGCGACGTCCTCGCGCTGGGGTCGGGACTTGCTCTCAAGCCTGACGGCGATGTTCAACCCGCTGCCGGCGATCGCCTTGCTGCCGCTGGCGCTGCTGTGGTTCGGACTGGGTTCGGGGAGCCTGATCTTCGTGCTTGTGCACGCGGTGCTGTGGCCGCTGGCCCTGGCGGCATCGGCGGGTTTCTCGTCCGTGCCGGAGACGCTCCGCATGGCGGGTCGCAACTACGGACTCAAGGGACCGCGCTACGTCGCGCAGATCCTGCTGCCGGCGGCGCTGCCGTCGATCCTGTCAGGGCTGCGCGTGGGCTGGGCCTTCGCGTGGCGGACCCTGATCGCCGCCGAGCTGTTCTTCGGCGCTTCCTCCGGCCAGGGCGGTCTGGGCTGGTACATCTTCCAGAACCGCAATGAACTGCAGACCGATCGGGTCTTCGCAGGCCTGGCCTTGGTCATTCTGATCGGCTGGCTCGTCGAACGCCTCGTCTTCAGCACCATCGAGAAGGCGACGGTCACGCGGTGGGGCATGCAACGATAGGTCCTTGGTCAACGGGCAGAAGAATCCTCGCGATCCTGCCGCCAGCGGGGATTGTCCGGCAGGTCGGGTGCGATACCGCTCATCTTGCAGAGACAGGCTTGCGCCTGCCGGGCGATGAAGGTGCGCAGGACCACGTTGATGAAGTTCTTCCTGTCCACAGGCTGATCCGCGACCGCCAATGCGCGTCGGTAGAGAGCTCGATCGATCACGCGGCTCCATTCACGCAAGGCATGCAGCACTGAGTTCGCGCTGCTGTTCAGTTCTGCTCGCGGGGTCGCCATTCATCAACGGGATTCCCAACAGCGTCGCCAGTCGTTCCATCTTCTTGTCACGAGACCAAAGCTTGGCTTTGGGCGTCCTCATGGTGGCGATCAGGACGGCAATGTCGATCAGCCCGCACCCCTCTCCATAGATCTTGCGATCCTCGACAAACTCAAGAACCTCGTCGAGGTCAACGGGTTCCATGTGAAAGAGATCGGCGAAGAAGCGCAGCGAGCTTGCACGCGGGTTCGGCGGAGTTCCACAGCGCAGTTCACCGATGAGCAGCTCATGCGTGAGCACGCGGTTCTCGTTGATGAGCGCAAGCAGCGTCTGATTGCGTTCGCGGAAATGCGCGATCCAGACGGAGGAGTCCACGACGATTCGAGTGGTCATCAGGAGCCCTCCTCGGGGTCCCAACGACGGCGCGGAATGTCTTCCATTTCCGGCGCGCAACCCCCCAGTTCACCCAGACGGTAGCCCGCCTGGAGTGCAATGTAGGTTTTCATCGCCAAGGTCACGAGCTCGTCCTGACTCATCGGAGCGTCGGAGAGTTCGAGTGCGCGTTGATAGAGGGCCTCGTCAACCATGATCGACCTTTGCATGACCTCGCTCCGCTGCGCCGCCACCGAAACCGCTTCGATGATCTGACACGCGCACCGGATTGCGAAGTCGCTAGGTTGATCCCATCACCCTCTCCCGTCACTGACTGGTTCTTGTGCTCCTTGCCAACGCGCTCACTGGATTCCGTAGTCCCCCTCGCATGAATGCGTGGAACCGATCGATCGCCGAGGGCGCGGTGACAGGTGTTGCGCGCTGTCGGCTGCTTCTCCGCTCCACCGCATGGGCGAGACGCGACAGCCCGAAGCACATCACGAAGTAGCACCCGGCCAGCGTCCCGTAGACCGCCACCGGCTGTACCAGCACCTGCGCGTTGACCTGGCCGGCGATGAAGGAGAGCTCCGACAGCCCGATGATCGTGCCCAGCGAGGTCTCCTTGATCGTCGACGCGAACTGGTTGACCAGCGAGGGCAGCATGTGGCGCAGCGCCTGCGGCAGCAGCACCAGGCGCAAGGACTGACCCCGCGACAGGCCCAGCGCCTCCGCGGCCAGCCGTTGGCCGGACGGCAGCGACTGCAGCCCGGCGCGTACGATCTCCGCCAGGTAGGCGGCGTCGAAGATCACCAGCGCCGCCAGCATCGTGTTGAACTGGTCCGTCTTGTGGCCGGTCACCGCCGGCAGGAAGAAGTAGGCCCAGAACACCACCATCAGCAGCGGCGTGCCGCGCACGACGTAGACCAGTGCGGTCACCGGCCAGCGCAGCCAGGCGCGCCGGCTTGCCCGCGCGACGCCGAGCAGGACACCCAGCGGCAACGCGAGCAGCAACCCCAGCGCGGCCAGCACCACGGTCAGCGCCAGTCCGCCGAGCGGTCCGTTCGGGTATTGCCCCACCAGCACGTAGAGCCAGTAGGTGTCGATCATCTCGGCGATGCTCATCGCGATGCGCTCCGTCTCATGGCATGACTCGTCACCATGGCCGCTTCAGTGCCCAGCCGGCCGCACCGGATACCGGCGCTGATACAGCACGCCCGCGCCGGTGATCAGCATCGACACGCCCAGGTAGGTCGCCGTCGCCATCGCGAAGGTCTCGAAGCCGCGGAAGGTCGCGGACTCCACGCGCTGCGCCTGGTACATGAGTTCAGCCGCGCCGACGACCGTCGCGATGCTGGTGTTCTTCCAGAGGTTCAGCGTCTGCGAGATCAGCGGCGGCACCGTCGCGCGCAGCGCCTGCGGCAGGACGACCCATCGCACGGAGCCGGAGAACTGGAGCCCCATCGCCTTCGCCGCCTCCCATTGCCCCGGCGGCACCGATCTGAGACCGGAGCGCACGTCCTCGGCCATGAACGCCGCCGTGTAGACCACCAGCGCGGCGAGTGCAGCGGCGGCCTCGACGTTGCCCGCGTAGAGCCACGCCTTCACCTCGTCGGGCAGCAGCTCCGGCACCGCGAAGTACCAGAACAGCATGTGCGCCAGCAGCGGCACGTTGCGCACGGCTTCCACATAGGTCCAGGCCAACGCGCGCAGCGGCGGGAACGGCGCCAGCCGTGCCAGCGCGATCAGCGCTCCCAGCGGCAACGCGATCACCAGCGCGAGCAACGTCAGCATCAGCGACAGCCGCATGCCGGCCAGCAGCCAGTCGAGGAATTGCCCTTGCAGCAGCACCGAGAGGTCGAGATGAGGCATGGCGTCGGAGGGAGGCGGGAAGGAGCGGGTCATCGGCGGCGGCGATCGACCGCCGAGGTGGCCTCCGAAATAAACAACGCCCCGGCCGAAGCCGGGGCGTGCTCGCATCGGATGACAAGGTAGATCAGTTCATCTGGGTCGTGCTCAGCCCTCCACTTGGTCGCTATCGATCTTGAAGCTGCGCGTCTGGAACTTCAGACGCGTCGCCGGTCCGTACCACTTGTTGAACAGCTGCTCGGCGGTGCCGTTGGCCTCGAGCTCGCGCAGCGCGCCGTCCACCTGGGCCTTCAACTTGGTCTCGCCCTTGCGCAGGCCCAGCGCCAGCGGTTCGACGCTGAGGTTGGCCGACAGGATCTCGTACTGCGACGCCGCCGGGCCCAGCTTGGCGTACTGGTCGAGCAGCGATACCTCGTCGTTGACGAAGGCCACGCCCTTGCCCTGCTGCAGCGCCTGGAAGGCCTGCGGACCGGTGTCGAAGGTGACCACGTCGACCGACGGCACGGCCTTGCGGACGTTGGGTTCCTGCGTGCCGCCCTTGATGGTCACGACCTTCCTGCCGGCCAGCTGGTTCAGCGCCTTGATGCCGCTGTCCTTCTTGACCAGCACCTTCTGGCCGGTGACGAAGGTGGTCAGCGAGAAGTCGATCACCGCCTCGCGTTCCTTGTTGTGCGTCAGGCTCGCGGCCAGCACGTCGACATGGCCCTGCTGCAGCTCGGGGATGCGCGCCGCGACCGCCAGCTGCTTCAGGCGCAGCTTCACGCCGAGTTTCTGCGCCACCGCCTTCGCCAGATCGACCTCGTAGCCGACGATCTCGCGCGTCTTCGGGTCGATGAAGCTGTTGGGCTCGTCGGTGCCCAGCACGCCCACCACGAGCTCGCCCTTCTTCCTGATGTCGTCCAGCTGATCCGCATGGGCGATGCCCATCATGGCGGCCGAGGTGGCGATCACGAGCAGGGCGCGGCGGGTCACGTTCAGGGTCATGGTGTCGGTGTCCTTCTTTTGGAATCGGTGGAAGCTTGGGAGCGGTGGTTCACGATGAACATCAGCTTAGGAACGCCGGCCTTCACGCGGAACGAACGGATGGGCATATGCATGCGCGGCTTTCGCGCGTCCTCGTCCCGTCCCCTTCATCGACGCGGTGTCGCGCTTGCGGCATGCTGGCCGCATGAGCCTCCTCCGCGACCACGTGCCCGTCATCGACATCTCGGGGCTGCACGACCCGGCTTGCGGCGATCCGGCCTCGCCCGGCGGCCGCCTCGCCGCCGTGCAGATCGGCGAGGCCTGCCGCGCGCACGGCTTCTTCTACGTCAGCCATCACGGCGTCGATCCCGCGTTGATCGAGCGGCTCGATCGGTTGGCGCGCGCCTTCTTCGCGCTGCCCGACCAACAGAAGCAGCGCTGGCCGATGGCCGACGGCGGTCGCGCCTGGCGCGGCTACTTCAGCACCGGCGGTGAGTTGACCTCGGGCCGGCCCGATTGGAAGGAGGGGCTGTACCTCGGCGCCGAACTGCCGCCGGACGACCCGCGCGTGCTCGCCGGCACGCCGCTGCACGGCGTCAATCTCTGGCCGGACGTGCCGGGATTGAGGGACACCGTGCTCGAATACCTCGCCGCCGTGACCGCCGTCGGTCAGCGCGTGCTGGGCGGCATCGCGCTCAGCCTCGATCTGCCGCCCGCCTACTTCCTGACGCACGCCACCGCGGATCCGCTGGTGCTGCTGCGGCTCTTCAACTACCCCGCCGTGCCGGGCGAGGCCCAGGTCGACGCGCCCTGGGGCGTCGGCGAGCACACCGACTACGGCCTGCTCACGCTGCTGTACCAGGACGACAGCGGCGGACTGGAGGTCCACGGCCGCCGCGGCTGGATCGCCGCGCCGCCGCTGCCCGGCACCTTCGTCTGCAACATCGGCGACATGCTGGACCGCATGACGGCCGGGCTCTACCGCAGCACGCCGCATCGGGTGAAGCTCAACCGCGGCGCGCGCGACCGGCTGTCGGTGCCGCTGTTCCTCGATCCGTCCTTCACCAGCCGCGTCCAGCCGATCGCCGGCCTGCCGCCGGCGGAGGACGACAGCGCCTCGCGCTGGGACGCGAGCAACGTCCATGTCTTCGCCGGCACCTACGGCGACTACCTGATGGGCAAGGTCGGCAAGGTGTTCCCGGCACTGGGCGCGTCAGTGCTGCCGTAACACCGGCCCCGGGTCGCCTGCCCCCTGACCGCCATGACTGCCATGCCTGCCCTGGCCGCTCATGCGATCCGCGGATAAGCTGCTGCGACGACCGCGCTTGGAGGCCATCGCTTCCAGCGGATAACCTATGCGGTTTGCCCGCGCCCGGCACCACCCCCGCCGGACGCGTCGCCCGACCATCCCACCAGGATCACAAGGAGCGCCCATGAGTGCCAAGGAGACCTCTTCCACCCCCGTGCAGCAACCGCCCGAGCGGCCTGCGGTGCTGGACCTGATCGGCAACACGCCGCTGGTCCCCGTGCACCGGCTCGACACCGGCCCCTGCCAGCTCTTCCTGAAGCTCGAGTCGCAGAACCCGGGCGGCTCGATCAAGGACCGCATCGGCCTGTCGATGATCGAGGCCGCCGAGCGTGACGGCCTGCTGCCGCCCGGCGGCACCGTCGTCGAGGCGACCGCCGGCAACACCGGCCTCGGGCTCGCGCTGGTCGCGCGCGCCAAGGGCTACCGCGTCGTCCTGGTCGTGCCGGACAAGATGTCCGCCGAAAAGGTGCTGCAGCTGAAGGCGCTCGGCGCCGAGGTCCACATCACGCGGTCCGACGTCGGCAAGGGCCACCCCGACTACTACCAGGACCGTGCCGCGCGCCTGGTCCAGGACCTCCCCGGCGCCTGGTACGCCGACCAGTTCAACAACCCCAACAACCCGCTGGCCCACGAGACCACGACCGGCCCGGAGATCTGGCAGCAGGTCGGCCATCGCATCGACGCGATGGTGTGCGGCGTCGGCTCCGGCGGCACGATCACCGGCCTGTCGCGCTTCTTCGCGAAGGTGCGCCCGGGACTGGACATGGTGCTGGCCGACCCGGCCGGCTCCATCCTCAAGGACTTCATCGAGACGGGCAGCTTCGGCGAAGCCGGCTCCTGGGCCGTCGAAGGCATCGGCGAGGACTTCATCCCGCCCATCGCCGACCTCAGCGGCGTGCGCCACGCCTACTCGATCAGCGACGAGGAGAGCTTCGCCACCGCGCGCGACCTGTACCGCGCCGAAGGCATCCTGGCCGGCTCCTCGACCGGCACGCTGCTGGCCGCGGCGCTGAAGTACTGCCGCGCGCAGACCACGCCCAAGCGCGTGGTCACGCTGGTCTGCGACACCGGCACCCGCTACCTGTCCAAGGTCTACAACGACCCGTGGATGTTCGACCAGGGCCTGCTCAAGCGCGCCACCAAGGGCGACCTGCGCGACCTGATCGCGCGCCTGCCCGAGGACGGCGCCGTCATCAGCGTCAGCCCCGAGGACACGCTGGCCACCGCCTTCTCGCGCATGCGCCAGGCCGAGGTCTCGCAGCTGCCGGTGCTCAAGGACGGCCGGCTGGTCGGCCTGCTCGACGAGTCCGACCTCCTCGCCCAGATGCACATGGACGCGCGCCACTTCAAGGACAGCGTGGACAGCGCGATGAGTCATGATGTGCAGACCCTGCCTCCCGGCGCGCCGCTGTCCGACCTGATCGCGCAGCTGCGCAAGGGCCTGGTGGCCGTGATCGCGGACGATCGCGGCTTCCACGGCCTCGTCACCCGCTTCGACCTGTTGAACCACCTGCGAAAGGGCTTGTCATGAGCCACCACGACCACCACCACGACGACAACGACAAGGACAACCAGGGCCACCCGCCCTTGCACGGCGCCGACCTGCGCTTCGACACGCGCGCGATCCACGGCGGCCAGCATCCCGATCCCACCACCGGCGCGGTGATGCCGCCGATCTACGCGACCTCGACCTACCGCCAGCAGAGCCCCGGCGTGCACCAGGGCTACGAGTACGGCCGCACGCACAATCCGACCCGCCAGGCCTACGAGCGCGCGATCGCCAGCCTGGAAGGCGGCGTGCAGGGCTACGCGTTCTCGTCGGGCCTGGCCGCGATGGCCACGGTGCTGGACACGCTGGACGCCGGCTCGCACATCGTCGCCGGCGACGACCTCTACGGCGGCAGCTACCGCCTGTTCGAGCGCGTGCGCAAGCGCAGCGCCGGCCTGCAGGTCACCTACGTCGACAGCAGCAAGCCGGAGAACGTCCGCGCCGCGCTGCGGCCCGAGACGAAGATGATCTGGATCGAGACGCCCAGCAACCCGCTGCTGACGCTGACCGACCTGGCGGCCGTGGCGAAGATCGCGCGCGAGCACGGCGCGCTGGCCATCGCCGACAACACTTTCGCCAGTCCCTGGTCGCAGCGTCCGCTGGAACTGGGCTTCGATGCGGTGATGCACTCCGCCACCAAGTACCTGAACGGCCACAGCGACGTGATCTCGGGCGTGGTGGTGGTCGGCGGCGAACAGCGCCAGGCGGCGCTGCGCGAGCAGCTCGAGTTCCTGCACAACGCCGTCGGCTCGATCGCCGGGCCGTTCGACAGCTTCCTCGCGTTGCGCGGGCTGAAGACGCTGGCGCTGCGCATGGCGCGCCACAACGAGAGCGCGCTGGAACTCGCCGGCTGGCTGGAATCGCAGCCCAAGGTGCGCCGCGTCCATTACCCCGGCCTGGAAAGCCATCCGCAGCTCGCGCTGGCCAAGCGCCAGATGCGCGGCGGCGGCGGGATGATCAGCGTGCAGCTCGACACCGACCTGGCCGGCGCGCGCCGCTTCCTGGAGCGGGTGCAGATCTTCTCGCTCGCGGAGAGCCTGGGCGGCGTCGAGAGCCTGATCTCGCTGCCCGCGCTGATGACGCATGCGTCCATCCCGGTCGAGACGCGCCAGCGGCTCGGCATCACCGATTCGCTGGTGCGGATCTCCGCCGGCATCGAGGACATCGAAGACCTGCGCGATGACCTGAAGGCGGGTCTCGCCGCCATCTGAGGACATCGGGGACGACGTCGCGGACGACGTCGATCAACGCCCGGCGGACGACACGGTCCGCCATCGAATGAACGCGCCGAGGCCGGGAGGCCTCCGGCGCGTTCTGCTTTTCCGAACTGCAGTCCGCACAAGAAACGAAGTGCGATGTGAAGAATGCGTGAAGATATGCGCGTCAACCGCGCGCTGAACCGATCCGGCAGAGGCACGGACTCCCCCTGACCGGATCGACACACTGTCGGAAAAACCTTCGCTTCAATCGTCTTAACTTCCGTTTAAGCGAAGTTCGTTATCATCCCGGTTCGTCTTTTTCGGAGGCCCCGCCATGTCCACCCTCAACTACCGTCACCTCCACTACTTCTGGGTCGTCGCCAAGGAGGGCGGCTTCGCCCGGGCGGCCGACCGCCTGGGCATGGCGGTGCAGACGATCAGCGCGCAGGTGCGGGAGCTGGAACGGTCGCTGGGCCACCAGCTGCTCAAGCCCGAAGGCCGCGGCCTGGTGCTGACCGAGGCCGGCCAGGCCGCCTTCGCGCGGGCCGAGGAGATCTTCCAGATCGGCCAGATGGTGCCGAACGAGGTCCACGAGGCGGCCACGCAGCGCGTGCAGCGCCTGTCGGTGGGCCTGTCGGACGGGCTGTCCAAGCTGGCCGCGCATGCGCTGCTCGCGCCGGTGCTGGACACGCCCCAGCTGCGCCTCGTCTGCCATGAAGGCGAGGTCGACCAGCTGATCGGCGAGCTGGCCTTGCATCACCTGGATCTGGTGCTCACCGACCAGCCCGCGCCGGTCAATCCGACGCTGCGCATTACCAGCCAGCTGCTGGCGAGCACCACTGTCGACTGGTACGGCCCGGCCGAGCTGATCGAGCGCGCCCGTCGCGCGCCGAACAAGGGCTTCCCGTACGTGCTGGAGACGCTGCCAGTGCTGCTGCCCACGCGCCACGCGTCGCTGCGTTCGGGCCTGGAGCGCTGGTTCGAGCAGCATCACATCCGGCCGCAGATCGTCGGCGAGTTCGAGGACAGCGCGCTGATGAGCGTCTTCGCCGCCCGCGGCCTGGGCGTGTTCCCGGTCAGCCGCCTGGGCGCCGACGACCTGTCGCTGATGGCCGGGCTGCACCTGCTGGGCCAGACGGAAGTGGTCGAGGACGTGCACGCGATCTACTCGCGCCGCGGTCAGAACCACCCCCTGGTGGCCAAGCTGCTGGAGCGTCGCGGCACCCCGATCAACCTGAATGAACTGGAGACGGAAATTGCTTCAGCAAAATGAGTTTTAAGCAGGTTTATTCGATGTGATGGTGGCGTTAAGGTCAGCCCCTCAGGCGCGCGCAAGCGCGTTCCCCGTGCAACGGGTTCCACGACTTCCCCAGCTCCAGGAGAACTTCTCATGAGCGACTTCCAACGACAACCGGCGTCCCCCCAGAGCTGGACGCCCGCCACCGCCCACGGCGGCGATTCGGTCTTCACCCAGCGCGCCGACGTGGCGCGCGTGCTGCGCAACACCTACGCGCTGCTGTCGATGACGCTGCTGTTCAGCGCCGCCGTCGCGGCCGCCGCGGTGGCGTATCGGCTGCCCGCGCCGGGCATGATCATCACGCTGATCGGCTACTTCGGCCTGCTGTTCGCGATCCACAAGACGCAGAACAGCGCCGCCTCTGTGCCGCTGGTCTTCGCGCTGACGGGCTTCATGGGCTACACGCTGGGCCCCTTGCTGGGCGCGATCCTGAAGATGGCGGGCGGCGCCAGCATCATCGCCATGGCGATGGGCACCACCGGCGCGACCTTCCTGGTGCTGTCGGCCTACGTGCTGGCGACCAAGAAGGACTTCAGCTTCATGGGCGGCTTCCTGTTCGCCGGCATGATCATCGCGATCCTGGCATCGCTGGCCAACCTGTTCTTCCAGTTGCCGCTGCTGTCGGTGGTGGTCTCGGGCGTGGTGGCGCTGCTGTCGGCGGGCATGATCCTGTTCCACACCAGCATGATCGTGAACGGTGGCGAGCGGAACTACGTGATGGCCACGGTCAGCCTGTTCGTGTCGCTGTTCAACCTGTTCACCAGCCTGCTGAGCATCTTCGGCTTCGCCGGCTCCAGCGACGACTGATGCAACGGGTGATGCAAGCCGGGCAGGACACGCGATGAAGACCTTCCTGTGGTCCGTGACCGGGCTGTTCGCGCTGATCTGGAGCGGACTGGCCTGGGCCACGGCGGCCCTGGTGCGCTGGACGGTGGAGGCCCTCTCCACCGGCCGCGCGGCCGAACTCGGCAAGAGCGCGGTGGCGTTCAAGTTCCCCGCCTGGCTGGAGCCCTTCCTCGACACCGGGCTGCTCGAGGCCGTGCAAGGCCTCGTGCAATGGCTGCTGGAGATGGCCGGCACCGGCGCGCCGATGGCGGGCTCGGCGATCGGCTGGCTCGTGCCGGTGGTCTGGGTCGCCTGGGCTGTCGGCCTGACGGTGCTGCTGGTGATCGCCCTGGTGATCCATCACCTGATCAAGCGGCTGCCGGGCGCCGGCACGACCGGGCCAGGCGCGGCGGCACTGCGCTGAACGGGTCGGCGACACCGACCGACATCGACACCGACCGGACGACGAGGCGCCCCAGGGCGCCTCTTCTCTTTCACGCGTCCGCGGGCAGCCCGACGGTGAAGCGATAGAGGCAGCACTCGTCCTCGTGGAGGGTGCGGACCTCGCGGGTGATCTCGCCGGCCGCCCGGCCGCGGATGACCCCGGGCCAGAACTGCGCCGCCGGCGTGTTGGCCATCAGGTGGTAGACCTCCCAGCGCCCGGGGAAACGGGCCAGCACCTCCGCCGCCGCGCGCGCCGCCAGGCCGTGGCCGCGGTAGCCGCGCGCCAGGAAGAAGTAGCCCATGTTGTGGTCCGAGTCGGGCTGCTCGCACTCCCCGTCCACCACCGCGAAGCCGGCGAGCTCGTCGCCGACCCAGATCAGGAAGGGATGCACGTCCTCCTGCGCCCAGTACGGCGCCTTGGGGCGCAGCTGGTAACGGCCCTCGTGCGCGAAGGCCACCGGCGTCCACTCGCTGAGGTCGTAGTTGTAGAACTGCATGAGGTTCTCGATGCGCGGCAGGTCGTCGGGCGCGGCACGCTCGATCGTCAAGGCCGGACTGTCCGGCAGCGGGACCGGGATCGAGTCGTCGAAATCGGAAGGTCTTGTCTCCATCGTCGCTTTCTTGTGGCGCTCTTCAGGCGCTTGGGGGGAACGCGTCGTCGAACGGCGACTTCACGCCGGCCAGCGCGCGGATGCGGTCCATCCAGCCGAGCACCGCCAGCGTCTCCGCATGCGGCACCACGGGGCTCTCGATCTCGCCGGCGCGTGCGCAGCGCATCGTCTCGCGGATCTCGTTCTCGAAGCCGTTGATCTCGAACGGGCGGGCCATCGTCTCGGGCGTGCCGCGCGCCGGCAGCCACTGGGCGCGCGTCGCCTCCCAGAAGGTCTCGGGCAGCACGATCGCGCCGGCCGCGCCGAGGATGTGCATCGTGTTCGGCGCGAAGGTGTCGATGGCGCACTGGAACTGCGAGGTCAGCCCGTCGCCGAAGTCCAGCGTCACCGCGAGACCGGCGTCCACGCCGGTCGGCGCGAGCCGGGCATTCACCGCGAGGTCCACCAGCGGCGGCACCTCGCCGAGCGCATGCTGCAGCACCCAGCGCGTCGCGGTCAGGTTGTAGATGCCGATATCCAGCAGCGCGCCGCCCGCCAGCGCGGGGCTGAAGATGCGGCTGTCGGGGTCGTAGGGCGCGGGGAAGCAGAAGCTCGACTGCATGCCGCGCAGGGCGCCGAGGCGACCGTCGCGCAGCCAGGCCGCCAGGTCCTGGTACAGCGGCAGGAAGCGTGTCCACACCGCTTCCATCAGGAAGCTGCGATGCGCGCGCGAGGCCTCGACCAGGCGGCGGCCCATCGCCTGGTTCGGCACCAGCGACTTCTCGCACAGCACGGCCTTGCCGGCCTGCAGCGCGGCGAGGACGTACTCGAAATGCTGGCCGTGCGGCGTCGCGACATAGACGCCGTCGACGGCGGGATCGTTCATCACCGCGGCGGGATCGGTGTGGGCGAGCACGGCGGGTTCGCCGGGACGGGACCAGCGCCCGGCGAAGGCGGACGCGCGTTGCGCATCGCGCCCGCAGACGGCGTGCAGGCGGCAGCCGTCGAGCTGGGCGACGGCCTCGGCGAAGCGCTGCGCGATCGAGCCGGGGCCGATGAGGGCCCAGTGGAAGGTGCGTTCGGACATGTGCGGTGATGCTAATGGGACGGACCCGACGCGGATCGCCGAGGGCCCCGGATCGCGGGGCGCTCAGGGTTGTCCCGGGGCGGGTTCTCCACGGGGCGGACGGCGCCCATGGCGTTCAACTTCGAGAGGCGCTTCGGCTAAGGTGACGGACTCGCACAACACGAACGCCCGCCCACAAGACGGGCCGTCCCCCATGAGGATTCCCTTCGTCCTGGCCGCCACCGTGGCCCTCGTCGCGCCCGTCCTGGCGCAGACCGCCGCGCCGGTGGCGCCGACCGCCGCCGCCCCCGCCCCCGCCGAGGGCGCGAACGCCGCCAACCTGCTGCTCGCGCCGAGCACGCTGCCGCTGCAGTACCCGCCCTTCGACAGGATCCGCGATGCCGACATCGGTCCTGCGATCGACCAGGGCATGGCCGAGCAACTGGCCGAGGTGGCCGCGATCGCCGACAACCCGTCGGCGCCGACCTTCGACAACACCATCGTCGCGCTCGAGCGCGGCGGACGCACGCTCGGCAGGGCGACCACGCTGCTGATGAGCCTGACCGGCGCGGACGCCAACCCCGCGCGCCTGAAGCTGCAGGCCGACTACGCGACGAAGCTGGCCGCGCATCGCGACGCGATCCAGCTGAACCCGGCGCTGTTCGCGCGCATCGAGTCGCTGTACCAGCGCCGCGCGTCGCTCGGCCTGGGCGCGCAGGAGCAGCGCCTGATCGAACGCCAGTACAACCAGTTCCTGCGCGCGGGCGCGAAGCTGGACGAGGACGGCAAGGCCCGCATGAAGGCCATCAACGCCGAGATGGCGCAGCTGGGCGCGCGCTTCAACCAGAACGTGCTGGCGGAGGTGAACGATTCGGCCGTCATCGTCGACGGCGCGGACGAGCTGAAAGGCCTGAGCGACGAGCAGATCTCCGCCGCCGCGTCCGCGGCGAAGGAGCGCGGCCTGGATGGCAAGTACCTGATCGCGCTGCTGAACACGACCGGTCAGCCGGTGCTGTCGCAGCTGGAGAACCGCGCGCTGCGCCAGCGCATCTACGAGGCCTCGGTGGTGCGCGGCTCGCGCGGCAACGCCTACGACAACACGGCGCTGGTGTCGCGCATCGTGTCGCTGCGCGCCGAGCGCGCGAAGCTGCTCGGCTTCGCGACGCATGCGGATTTCGTGCTGAAGGACGAGACCGCCCGCAACCAGCAGGCCGTCAACGGCATGCTGCGCCAGCTGGCGCCGGCGGCGGTCGGCGCCGCGCGCCGCGAGGGCGGGGAGCTGCAGGCCATCATCGACCGTGAGCAGAAGGCGAACAGGCAGCCCCCGTTCCAGCTGGCGGCCTGGGACTGGAGCTTCTACAGCGAGAAGCTGCGGGCCCAGAAATACGGCTTCGACGAGGCGCAGCTCAAGCCCTACCTCGAGATGAAGAACGTGCTGGAGAACGGTGTGTTCTACGCGGCTGGGCAGCTGTACGGCCTGAAGTTCAAGCAGCGCCACGACCTGCCGGTCTATCACCCGGACGTGCTGGTCTACGACGTGTTCAACGCCGACGGCTCGCAGCTGGCCATCTTCATCGCCGACATGTACGCGCGGCCGTCCAAGCGCGGCGGGGCCTGGATGAACGCCTACGTCGACCAGAGCGGGCTGCTGAACCAGAAGCCGGTGGTGGCGAATCACCTCAACATCCCGAAGCCGGCGGACGGCAAGCCGACACTGCTGACGTGGGACGAGGTCACGACGATGTTCCACGAGTTCGGGCATGCGCTGCACGGCATGTTCTCGAACGTGAAATACCCGAGCATGGCCGGCACCAAAGTCCCGCGCGATTTCGTCGAATACCCGTCGCAGGTCAACGAGATGTGGGCGGACTGGCCGAGCGTGCTCGCCAACTACGCGAAGCACTACAAGAGCGGCGAGCCGATGCCGCGCGCGTTGCTGGACAAGGTGCTGGCGGCCAAGCAGTTCAACCAGGGCTTCGCGACGACGGAATACCTCAGCGCCGCAAGCCTGGACCAGCGCTGGCATCAGCTGCCGGCGGACCAGGTGCCCGGTGCCGACGGTGTGATGGCCTTCGAGGCCAAGGCGCTGCGCGAGGAGGGCTACGACTACGACGCGGTGCCGCCGCGCTACCGCACGCCCTACTTCAGCCACATCATGGGCGGTTATGCGGCGGGCTACTACGCCTATGTCTGGTCGGAGGTGCTGGACGCCAACACGGTGCAGTGGTTCAAGGCCAACGGCGGCCTGAAGCGCGAGCTGGGCGACGCGTTCCGCGCCAAGCTGCTGTCGCAGGGCGGCAGCCAGGATGCGTTGACGCTGTTCCGCGGCGTCGTCGGCCACGAGCCGCAGATCCAGCCGCTGCTGGAGCGCCGCGGCCTGGTGCTCGAGAAGACCCGCACGGCGGGCAAGCCGCAGGCATCGACGCCACAGTGACTCGGGGGAGACGACTCACCCGCCCGTCTTGTCCAGATCGCTCGCGTCCTCCGTCCCCTGCTGTGTGATCAAGCGCTGCATCAGCGCGAAGAAGCGGTCGTAGAACTGTCCGGCGGGGATGGTTTCGGAGGCGACCTTGACGAGCGATTCCGTCGACGAGGACAGCGGCACCGAGATCGAGCCGATCGCGCTCACGCCCAGGCTGGTGGAGTTCGCACTGCGCTTGACGGCGTAGCGGTCCTGCAGCGCCGAGACGTAGGCCGTCGCGAGCTTTCCGCCGCCGCCTTCCGGCACGCACACCACCGTGAAGCTGATCTCCACGTGCACCTCGCCCTCGGGCTGGAAGCGCTTGGTGCCGGAGATCGAATCCGGCAGCGCCGTGTTGATCACGTAACCCTGGCTGAGCAGCGCGCGCCGCGCCGCCTCGCAGGTGTCGTGGACGCTCGAATCGAACAGCCGCGAGAAGGTCTCGTCGGAGGCGAAGCGCTCGTTCTGGTAGACGGAGTTCTTGCGCTCGGCGCTCGTCGTGCCGAAGCTGCCGCAGCCCGTCGTCAACGCAGCAGCGAAGACAGCCAGGACGGACAGGGCGAGCGGGCGGAACGTGGCGGGGAAAAAGGAAGCAGGGCGTCGGATCATCGTCGTCAGGCCGTGATCGGCCAGTGACGGATTATCCGCGCCCTGTCTGAGAGCAGCGTGAGGGCGCTGCCTGCAGCGGCTGCGCAACGCGTTCAGCGCGCGCGGCCCGCGCTCAATGCGTGGTCTGTGGGGTCTGCGCGGTCAGCACCGTCTGCCACTCGCCGTCCACGCAGGCGGACAGGTGGCGGGCGCTGCCGCGGCAACGCTGCCAGTGCTCTGTCGCGGCAGACAGCAGTGCCGGCCAGTACGGATGGTCGCCAGCGCAGCGGCTGCGGGGGATCACCAGGGCCAGCTCTTGAACGTCGGCCCGGCCGTCCGCGTCGATATAGGACAGCTGCGCCTTGACCACCACCGTCAGCGGCGTGGAGAGCAGCAGCTCGGCATTCACGCAATGGGAAGGGCGGAAGTCGGGATGGGCGGGAGCGGGGGCCAGGGCGGCGCTTCCAACGGCGGCGGTGAAGGTGTTCATCTTGTTCTCGTCTCAAGTCTCTTGTTCGATGCCTGCATCCTAGGGAGACCGGCTGGTCCGGCCTGTGGGGGCCTCGCGCGATGGCTTGTAGGACAACGCCTCATTCCGCCCGTGGGCGAAGCCATTTCCGCTTGTCCTACAAGACATCGCGGACGTGGACGACAGGGCGGACTGTTCGGGATACGTAGAGTCCATCTCAGCGCACCACGGGGTGCACAAGGAGCTGACAGATGGGCATCGCCGACCACCATTCCCTCGCCTTGCACGTTCATGATTTCGCCTGCCAGGTCCAATGGACCGCGGTCAGCGACCACGAACCGGTGCTGGGACTGGAAGCGGCGCTTCCTTATCTGCTGGACCACGCCCCCGCGACGTTCGCCGAGCCGGCCCCTGCTGTCGTGTCGTCAGACCGCCACGCCGCGTGAGTCCGAGCCTTTTCATCAATCGAAGGAGATCAACATGATGATTCGAGCCACCGTTCTCGCCCTGGCCACCGCTGTGGGCGCCCTGACCCTGCTGCCTGGCTGCGCCGTGACGCGCGGTCAATCCTCCGTCGGCGAATACGTCGACGACGCAGCCGTCACCACCGCTGTGAAGTCCAAGTTCGTCGAGGCCAAGTCGGTCGACGCCAGCTCCATCCACGTGGAGACGCTGCAAGGCGAAGTGATGCTGACCGGCTTCGCCAAGAACGCGACGGAGAAGTCCGATGCGGAACGCCTGGCGCGTGAAGTCAAGGGCGTGAAGCGCGTCAAGAACGAGATCGCGATCCGCAACTGATGCGCTGACGCGATTCCCCTGATCGTGTGTCCGTCGGCGGCCTGACCAACCGCCAGCGGATGCACCGCGCAAACGGACGGTCTGCCTGGCAACCCGTCCGTTTGCGCGTATCCGCTTGTGGTTTCGAGCCGTTCACGAGCCGTCCCATGGATTCCCAGCCCGCCAGTGCCGCCCTCACCTGCTTCCTCGTCGAGGACAACGCCGTCATCCGGGAGAACCTGGTGGCGACGCTCGAGGAGATGGTGGATCTGCGCGTCCTCGGCCATGCGGTGGACGAGAACGGCGCCTTGAGCTGGCTGTCGCAGGACCATCAAGGCTGCGACCTGCTGATCATCGACATCTTCCTGGCGCAAGGCACGGGCCTGAACGTGCTGCGCGCGGCCAGCGAGCGCATGCCGGGAGCGCGCCGCGTCGTGCTCAGCAACTACGCCACGCCCGACATGCGCCAGCGCTGCTTCGCGCTGGGCGCCGACAAGGTCTTCGACAAATCGGCCGAGCTGGAAGACCTGCTCGCCTACTGCGGCGGCCTGGCCGACGCGGCCAACCGCGACGCCGGCGATGCCGCTACTCGATCAGCCCGTTCTTGAGGGCGTAGTAGGTCAGCTCGCTGTTGGTGTTGAGCGAGAGCTTCTCCAGCACGCGCGAGCGGTAGGTCGAGACCGTCTTCACGCTCAGCGACATGCCGTCGGCGATGTGACCGACGGTCTCGCCGCGCGCCAGGCGCAGGAAGACCTGCAGCTCGCGCTCCGACAGCGTGTCGTGCGCGGCCTGGTCGGCCGGCGAGCCCAGGCCTTCGGCCAGCAGCTCGGCCACGGCCGGCGTGATGTACTTGCGGCCGCGAAAGACGGTCCGGATCGCCGTGGCGATCTCCTCGGGGTCGCATTCCTTGTTGAGGTAGCCGCTGGCGCCCTGGCGCAGCAGCGTGGTCGCGTAGTGCGTTTCCGGGAAGCCGCTCAGGATCAGCACCGGCAGTTCCGGCTTGCGCGCCTTGATCGCGGCCAGGGTCTCGACGCCGCTCTGGTCGGGCAGCGAGAGGTCCATGAGCATCACGTCGAGCTCGCCGGCGCGCACGAGGTCCAGGGCCTCGCGCCCGGATCCGGCTTCGCCGGTGACGCGCAGGTCGACTTGTTCGGAGAGGAATTGCCGCAGCCCGGCGCGGACAATCGCGTGGTCGTCGACGATGGCGATTCGGATCATGGTGGCGATGGTCAAGTGAGCGAAATCGCTCAGGGAGTGTAGAGGATGAGTCTGAAGGACACCGTCACGAATCTGGGTCGCAAGACCTGGGCGATGCCGCTGGGTGTGTTCGTGGCCCTGCTGATGATCCTGATCAGCGAGCTGGCCTACTTCGGCGCCGTCTCGCAGATGGACCGTCTGGACACGCTGGGCCGGGCCCGGATGGAACTGCTCCGGCTGATGGCCCGCGTGACCGACGCGGAGTCAGGGCAACGGGGATACCTGATCACCCACCGGCCGGAATACCTGGACCCCTACCGTTTCGCCGCCGAGGATGCGTCGCAGGGGCTGAGCTCCCTGCAGCGCATGTACGCGCAGGTCGGCGCCGAGGATGCCGAGCACCGCAGCAAGGAGATCGCCGGGGCCGTCAGCGCCAAGCTGAGCGAGCTGCAGGAGGTGCTCAAGCTCTACGAGACCGGCCGCGAATCGGCCGGCCGCGAGCTCATGATGACCGACATCGGCCGCGACCAGATGGAGCAGATCCGCCGCCGCTCCGCCGAGCTGCTGGCCGACGAGAACCGCCGCATCGCGCTGGGCACCGGTCAGGTTTACGACACGCTGATGCTGAGCCGCATCGGCGTGGCCGGCATGACGCTGCTGAGCCTGATCGTGTTCGTGCTGTTCGTGCGCAAGAGCCGGGCGCTCGACGTCCAGCGCGCCGAGCAGGCGCAGGAGGTGCGCGCCGAGCGCGACCGGCTGGAGGTCGAGGTGACGCGCCGCACCGCCGAGCTGACGCAGCTGGCGCGCCATCTGCAGACCGCGCGCGAGGATGAACGCGCCCGGCTTGCCCGCGACCTGCACGACGAGCTCGGCGCCCTGCTGACGGCGGCCAAGCTCGACGTGGCGCGGCTGCGGCCCAAGCTCCAGGCCGGGGCGCCGGAACTGATGCAGCGCCTGAACCACCTGACCGAGACGCTCAACAGCGGCATCGCGCTCAAGCGCCGGATCATCGAGGACCTGCGCCCGTCGACGCTCGACCAGCTGGGCCTGGTGCCCGCGTTGGAGATCCTCTGCCGCGAGACCTCGGAGCGGCTCGGCGTCCCGATCGCGGTGGAGCTCGATCCCGCGGTCGACCTGGTCCCGAGCGCCCAGCTGACGGCGTTCCGGCTCGTGCAGGAGGCGCTGACCAACACCGCCAAGTATGCGCAGGCGACCGAGGTGGCCGTGTCGCTCAAGCGCGAGTACGCGCAGGCCTTGGTGACCGTGACCGACAACGGCCAGGGCTTCGACCCGAGCCGGCTGGCGCTCGGCTCGCACGGGCTGCTGGGCATGCGCTTCCGCGTCGAGGCCGAGCGCGGTCAGTTGCAGTTGCGCAGCGTGCCCGGCCAGGGCACCGAGGTCTGCGCGTGGCTGCCGCTCAAGCGCGACGAACCGGACATTCCGCGGATCGATTTCCCGATACCAGGTATGACGCCCCCACCAGGCGCGGCGGGCGCGGCGGGCGCGGCGGGCGCTGCGCCCTCGCCGTCGCCGGCACCCGCCCCGGGAACGCTTGGCGAGGGCGGCCTCCCACCGGCCGGCGGCGGGCTGTAGGCGCGTTCCTACGACGCACCGGGCCGCCGGGGGACCGCCGCTTCCGGCGGCCACCGACCCGGCGCGCGCGGTCGGCGGCTTAGAGTGAAGGCATGGATCCGCGGCCACCCGCGGAATGTCCGCGGAATTTCCGCGATCCCCGCCTATCCCGCGGTTAGCACCCGCGAAAGGAGCCTCGCCATGAAGCACTCTTCCCGCCCCGCCGCCCTGTCCCTGCTGCTGCCCGCCGTGGTGGCCGCCGTCGCGCTGACCGCCTGCGGTCGTGAGGACGATGGCCGCACCGCCGGCCAGCGCCTGGACGATGGCATCGCCAAGATGGAACAGAAGTCCGAAGCTGCCAAGCAGGACACCGAGCAGGCCATGGACAAGGCCGGCGCCAAGATGGAACGGGCCGCCGACAAGGCCGGCGCCGCCATCGACGACGCGCAGATCACGACGTCCATCAAGGCCTCGCTCGCCGGCGACCCGAAGCTCAGCGCGCTCGACGTCAAGGTCGAGACCGAGAAGGGCCACGTGACGCTGGACGGCACCGCGCCGGACCTGGCCTCGCGCGACCGCGCGGGCTCGATGGCCCTGGCGGCCAAGGGCGTGCAGTCGGTGAACAACCGCATCAAGGTCAACGGCTGATCCCCTCCTCTGCAGCCGTCTGACCGGAGCCCCGGATCGCGTCCACCGTGACGCGACCCGGGGCTTTCTGCTGGGGAATCCCCGCTGCTTGTCGTATTCGTGTCGATTCGTTAACGCTCTTCACGGGGCTGTCATCGCCAGCCCCTAGCGTGCCGCCCTGTCGCGTCACGGTTCTGTCGAGGGAAGCCGGGCGCGTCAGTCCTCGAGCCACGAAAGATCGACATGAAGAAGACGACCGACCGTTCCGCCGCGCGTGCCGCCATGCCTGCCAACGCGGTGTTCCGCCGCCTGGGCCTGACCGTGATGACCCTGACCGCCGCGGCCGCCCTGACCGCCTGCAATACCAAGGACAACGATCCCTACGTGATCCCCCAGAACGGCGCGGCGATGCAGGCGCAGCTGGTGGATGCGCCGGTCGAGGGCGTCACCTACGCCGCCGCGCCGTCGGGCATCACCGGCAAGACGGGCGTGAACGGCGTGTTCACCTGCAAGGCGGGTGACATGGTCGGCTTCAGCGTCGGCAGCGTGGTGCTCGGCAGCGCCACGTGCGCGGCGACGGTCGCCGCCGCCGACCTGGCCGGGACGGCCGTGCTGACCGAGGCCAAGCTGCAGAACCGCCTGGTGTTCCTGCAGGCGCTGGACGAGGACGACGATCCCACCAACGGCATCAAGATCACCGCCGCCGTGCACGACGCGCAGACCAAGGCGCTGGACTTCAGCCTGGCCGCGGCCGACTTCGACAAGGCTTTCGCCGCGCTGCTGCCGGCCGGTCAGAACGACGTCTACGGCCAGCCGTACGCGGGCCGGACGATGAACGCCAACCGCCGCGCCGCGGCGGTCGAGCACTATGAATCGACGATGGCCACGCTGCTCGGCAAGACCGAGACCAGCAGCGCCACGCAGGACACGGCGGGCGGCGCGGTCGCGATCACGAAGTTCCAGATCCGCGCGGCCGACAGCCAGTACGTGCCCTACGAGGGCGGCAACGCCGACGCGAAGAAGGACTTCCCGAAGGGCTTCTACCCGGCGGTCGGCTCCGGCCTGGCCTACAAGGGCAGGAACGCCGCGGGCGCGCTCGAGTTCTGGGGCATCACCGACCGCGGTCCCAACGGCGACAGCCCCAGCGCACCGCGGCCGGACAACGGTGCCGTCGTCGCCACCAAGATGTTCCCGGCGCCGAGCTTCGCGCCGTCCATCGGCGTGATCACGCTGGGCAAGGAGGGCGCGGTCATCTCCAGCCTGAATCCGCTGAAGAACCCGAACGGCAGCAAGGTCACGGGCCGTCCGCTGCCCTTCGGCGCCGTCGGCAGCAGCGCCGAGGTGCCGCTGGCCGACACGATGAAGTTCGACCCGACCAAGGGCAACTTCGACGCGAACGGCCTGGACAGCGAGACCCTGGTCTACGACGACGCGAACAAGGCCTTCTGGACCTCGGACGAGTACGGTCCGTTCATCGTCAAGATCGACGCGGCGACCTTCCAGATCATCAAGCGCTACGCGCCGGGCACGGCCGCGGGCAGCCTGCCCGAGGTGCTGAAGAACCGCCGCGCCAACCGCGGCATGGAAGGCCTGGCGATGGACACCGGCAGCGGCAAGCTGCACGGCTTCCTGCAGAGCCCGATCGATCCGGTGGACAACGCCGGCAAGAGCGTCGAGGCCGTCGACAGCGCCGACCTGGACCAGGACGGCAAGAAGGACGACAAGGTCAAGGTGCGCGACTTCGCGCAGTTCGCGCGCTGGATCGAGTTCGATCCGAAGACCGAGACGTCCAGGCTCTACGCCTATCCGCTGAGCTACCCGCTCGCGGCCAAGGGCGAGAAGTGGGACCGCAACCGCACCGGCAGCGCCAAGCTGGGTGACCTGGTGGCGCTGGGCAACGGCAAGTTCATCGTCGTGGAGCAGGGCGCCGATGCGACCGGCGCGGTGCGCAACTTCCTGATGCTCGTCGAGCTGCCGGCCGGGGCGACCGACATCGCCGCGATCGGCATCGAGCTCGAGAAGAACAGCATCGACGGCGTGACCGCGTCGGCGGTGAGCTGGTCCAACGTCGTGAAGCTGAAGAAGACGGTGCTGCTCGACCTGAACGCCGCCGGCTGGAAGGCCGAGAAGGCCGAAGGTCTGGCGATCGTCGACGGCAGCACGCTGGCGCTGATCAACGACAACGACTTCGGCCTGAAGTCGGTGCTGGTCGATGCGAAGGGCAAGGTCGTCGCCGGCGATCCGACCGAGTGCACGGTCGACGTCAACGGCGTGATCGTCCAGGACGGCAGCTGCGCGACCGGCGCGGTCCTGTCGCGCGTGACGCGCGGCAACGAGGTCGATCGACTCACGCACCTGTGGCTGTTCAAGTTCTCCAAGGCGCTCAACAGCTTCAGCGTGCAGTGAGCGCGCTGTGAGCATGCAGTGAGCATGCAGTGAGCAGGCGGTAAGCGGGCGGGGCGCACGGAACGCCGTGCCGCCCGGCGCCAAGACGGATCAACCCGAGGTGTCATCCGGCACCCCGCGGCGGCGGGCGCCTGGCGGAGAATGCCCGTCAGCACCCACTCACCGCTGTCGAGCATGACCCCTCACCTCCTCGCCCGCACCGCCGCGGCCGCGCTCGTCGCGGCCGTTTCCTTTGGCGCCGCAGCTGACGCCGCCGCGCAGAACGCAGCGTCCGCCAGCGCGGCAGACGCGGCGAAGCCGGCCACGGCTGCAGCTGCGACGCCCGAAGGACCGCTGGACCAGCTGCCTTACACGCCGAGCCTGGACACCGCCGCCATGGATCGCAGTGCCGATCCATGTGAAGACCTCTACCAGTACGCCTGCGGCGGCTGGATGGCCGCCAATCCGATCCCGCCGGACCAGGCGCGCTGGTCGGTCTACGCCAAGATGGCCAACGAGAACCAGCGCTACCTCTGGGGCATCCTGGACAAGCTCTCGGCCGCCGATCCGCAGCGCAGCGCCAACCAGGTCCGCATGGGCGACTACTTCGCCGCCTGCATGGACGAGTCCGCCGCCGACCGTCAGGCGCTCGCGCCGCTGCGTCCGCTGCTGTCGCGCATCGATGCGCTGAAGGACCGCCGTGAATTGCCGGCGCTGCTCGCGGCGCTGCACCTGGCGACCAACAACGAGCGCGTCTTCTTCCACTTCACGTCCGGCCAGGACATGGCCGATTCGACGCGGGTGATCGCCTTCGCCTACGCCGGCGGCCTGAGCCTTCCCGACCGCGAGTACTACTTCAAGGCCGACGGGAAGTCGCGCGCGCTGCGCGCGCAGTTCATCGCCCACGTGGCGCGCAGCTTCGAGCTGCTCGGCGATGCGCCTGAAGCCGCCCGCGCGCAGGCGAAGCAGGTGATGGCCATGGAGACGGCGCTGGCGCGCGCGTCGCTGAGCCGCGTCGACAAGCGCGATCCCTACAAGGGCTTCCATCCGATGACGGCCGCCGGCCTGCAGGCGCTGACGCCGGGCTTCGACTGGGCCGCCTACCAGCGCGGGCTGGGCCTGGATCCGCAGGCCGCCTACAACGTGACCGAGCCGGCGTTCTTCAAGGCGTTGTCGAAGGAGTTGCGCCAGCGCGACCTGGCGCAGCTGCGCAACGCCCTGCGCTGGCAGCTGGTCAGCAGCCAGGCGCCGACGCTGTCCGGCGCGGTGGTATCGGCCAACTTCGAGTTCTTCGGCCAGACGCTGCAAGGCGTGCCGCAGCTGAAGGCCCGCTGGAAGCGCTGCGTCGAGCTGGTCGACGCGCAGCTCGGCGAGGCGCTGGGCCAGGAGTTCGTCGCCCGCAACTTCAGTCCCGACCTGAAGGACAAGACGCTGACGATGACGAAGCAGATCGAGGACGCGATGGCCGCGCGCATCCAGTCGCTGGGCTGGATGAGCGCGACGACGAAGCAGCGCGCGGTGGAAAAGCTCCACGCGATCGTCAACAAGATCGGCTACCCGGACCGCTGGCGCGACTACGGCGCGCTGACGGTGGCGCGCGACGATTTCGCCGGCAACGTGATGCGCGGCAACGGCTTCGAACTCAAGCGCCAGCTGGCGAAGATCGGCAAGCCGCTGGACCGCGGCGAATGGGGCATGACGCCGCAGACGGTCAATGCGTATTACGACGCGCAGATGAACGACATCAATTTCCCCGCCGGCGTGCTGCAGGCGCCGCTCTTCGATCCGAAGCTGGACGACGCGCCGAACTACGGCAACACCGGCGGCACGATCGGGCATGAGCTCATCCACGGCTTCGACGACGAAGGCCGGCAGTTCGATGCCAAGGGCAACCTGCGCGACTGGTGGACGAAGAAGGACGGTCAGGCCTTCGAGCAGCGCGCCGCCTGCGTGGCGAAGCAGTACGCGCAGTATGTGGTCGTCGACGACATCCGCATCAACAGCAAGCTGACGCTGGGCGAGGACCTCGCCGACCTCGGCGGCCTGGTGCTGGCGCACGCGGCGTGGAAGGCCCAGATCGCGGACATGTCCCCCAAGCCCGCCGACCGCGACGGACTGACGCCGGAGCAACGCTTCTTCGTCGGCTTCGCGCAGTGGGACTGCAGCCACGCCCGACCCGAATATGCGCGCGTGCATGCCTTGACCGACCCGCATTCACCGGGACGCTACCGGATCAACGGCGTCGCGGTGAACATGCCGGAGTTCGAGCAGGCCTTCCGCTGCAAGCCCGGGCAGAAGATGGTGAAGCCGGACGCGGAGCGCTGCCGGGTGTGGTGAGTCTGTTTTTTCGGCGAACCAGAGGGGTTTGCCCCGGCAACTGAAGCATCGGCCCGGCCGCGCACTGCGGGCCGGGCCGATGTCTTTCAACTTCGCCTCTTCCCAGCACGTCGCCCACCATGCCTCCCCCCATTCCGCCCCGCGCCTTCCCGCCCGCGACAC
>CAMPJJ010000010.1 GCA_946886855.1 uncultured Roseateles sp.
GCTGCGTCGCGCGGCCGTCAGCTCGAGCCGCGCCGCGCTGGCCGGCGCCCTGCTCGCGGCGTTGAGCGCCTGCGGCGGCGGCAACGGCGATGAGTCCAGGCCGCAGGCCAACCCGCCGGTCGCCGAGGCGCCTCCGCCGACGACCACGCCGACCACGCCGACGGATCCTGCCGCCCCAGCACCGTCTCCTGCGCCAGCGCCCTCTCCTGCGCCAGCCCCGGCGCCGGCGCCCGCCGGCGGCCCGACCGCCACGACCCCGCTGAGCCTGCCGCTGGAGCTGCTGGGCGCCGGCCTCCCCAGCGCGCCCGCCGTCGCCACCGCCAACCTGACGCTCGACGCCAGCGGCGCCGGCGCCGCCACCGAGCTGTGGCTGCGCTGCCATCGCTGCGGCTTCTTCGGACCGCCCGAGTACGAGGCCACCCTCGAGAAGCCGGCCACCATCAAGGCGAGCCTGCGCATCCTGGGCGGCACTGCCGCGGCCGATGCCGGCGCGATCCCCTGGGTCGACATCACCGACGCCACGATGACGCTCGCCGATGCGGAGCGCGTGCAGGGCGGCCTGCAGCGCGGCGGCGGTCTCTACACCGCCCGCATGGCGCTCACGCTGGACGCCGCCACCCGCGCGCGCCTGGTCAGCGGCGTGAACCTGGTGCAGTTCCGTTTCAACGGCAGCGACGGCGAATCCAACGGCTACCGCGTCATCGATCTGCAGTTCCGCAATGCGCAGGGACGCAGTCTCGCGACCAACGCGGTGCAGCGCGCCGACATCAACGCCGAGAAGGTGGCCGGCCGCACGCTGACCGCCGATGTCGCCGCCGGCGAGAAGCTCTGGAAGGCCGAGAACCGACTGATGAAGTCCACGCTGGTGAACCACCAGCTCCGCGCGGCGTGCGCCTCGTGCCATGCCTCGGACGGCCGCGACCTGCAGTACTTCAACTACTCCAACAACGCGATCGTCCAGCGCTCGCGCTTCCACGGCCTGACCGAGGCCGAAGGCGGGCAGATCGCCGCCTACCTGCGCTATGCGCTGCGCGACATGGCGCATGTCGCCCAGGCCGCGCCGTGGAATCCGCCCTACCAGCCGGGGCCAGGTCTTGACAGCCGACCCATCACGGAATGGGCCGCCGGCGCCGGCCTCGACGCGGTGCTGGATTCGCCCACGGACGCGGTCAAGGCCTTGTTCGGCAAGCCGCTCGACGGCACGGCGCTGGCGCTGACGCAGGCCGACGTGGACAAGGTCATGGACGCCGACGCGACGCTGAACACCCGCGAGGTGCCGCTGCCCATCCAGTTCCCGGACTGGAACTCCTACCTGCCGGCGATGCATCCGCTGGACATCTGGCCGACGGGCGCCAACGCGGCCGGCGCCTTCGAGACCGGCGCGACCTTCAGCGCCGAGAACCGGCGCCTCGATCCGCTGGCCACCTCGAAGAAGATCGCCGCCTGGTTCGAGTCGCACCGCTCGGGCAGCTTCGGCGACTGGAGCCACCTGACCCCGCAGCAGCGCAACGAGATCCAGTCCATGCTCCAGCCCTCCGGCTTCGAGCTCTATGCCTTCCTCGGCGGCGGGCGCGGCAACCATGTCGCGGCCACCGGCCAGTACGGCGCGCAGGTCGGCGCGGCGCAGCTGATGAAGTCCGCCTCGCCCGCGCGCATCGCCTCGGAGCCCGCCGCCTTCACGACCAACGCCTTCATCGAGCGGGTGGTGGGCAGCGCGCTGCAGTGGAACCTCGTGCAGCAATGGGAATGGGCCCAGCGTTACGGCCTCGAAGGCGACCAGCGCTGGTTCATCGGCAACTACGACGCGACCGCCAAGACCTGGGCCGGAAGGGGTGAGCGACGCGGCTGGCCGTTCAACACCGTCAGCGCTTTCTTCCTGGCGCCGCACATGGTCTACCAGCAGGACACCGACGCCGCCGGCAAGATCACCCGCGAGTGGCTGCTGGCCTGGGAGACCGGCAACAAGTCCGGCTCCTACACGCGGACCAACGCCTGGTACCAGATGCAGGTCACGCTGAACCCCGGCGCGCAGAGCGACTGGGTGAACTTCTCGGTCGACTGGCCTTATCTGACCGGCTTCGACGCGCTGCTGTCGGAGACGCTGGGCGACGCGACGCCGGCGCGGTCCACGGCCGCGCTCATGAGCGACATCCGCCTGCTGCAGGCACGCATCAAGTCGGCGCAGTTCGTCAACAACAGCATCCCGCTGTGGGTGCCGACGGACACGCGCGCCATCATCAACAACCGCGGACGCTTCAGCAAGGCGGCGGTGGTCAAGCACCTGAACCCGATCAACTTCATGGAGGCGGTCTCCACGCAGGCGACGCAGGCCTCGCCGTTCCGCCGCCTCGACCAGCTGCAGGCCGGTCTCACGCTGAAGCTGCTCAACGGCGCGTTCAAGCAGTTCAACCAGCTCTACACCGTCACCGATCCGGCCGTCTGGCGCCGCTGCGACCCGAACAACATGGACCTCGGCGAAGCCGAACCCACGGCCGGCTTCTCGTTCTGCCTGGACCGGACCAAGCAGCCGCTGACGCTCAGGTCGCCCGGCGTCTACGTGATGGCGTCCACGGACTACCGCAGCACCGCGGAGCAGAAGCTGCAATACGCGGTCTGGAAGGCCGGCACGCTCGGGGCCGATCCGGACCGCGTCAAGACGCTGAACGACTGGCTGCTGCGCGCCTGGCCCTGAGCCGGCTCAGACGCTGCAGGCGGCGGTGCGCGTCGGCGCCCGGCGAGCTGTCGACCGTCACCGACATGCAGCGGGGTACAGGTCTTGCCCCTGGTGGAGGAGGGGCAATAATCCTTGTCACCCCGTCGCCGGAGATCGCGTCGATGCCGAAGATGCCGCGTTGCCTGTGTCCGCTTGCCCTGGCCGCCCTGGCGATGTTGACGGCCTGCGGGGACGAGCCGCCGCCGGCCTGGTCCGGCTACGCGGAAGGCGATCCGGTCTACGTCGCGGCGCCGGTCGCGGGACAGCTGGTCGACCTGCAGGTGCAGCGCGGCGACAGCGTGGACGCGGGTGTGCCGCTGTTCAGCATCGACGTCACGCCGGTGAGCGCCGCGCGGGCCGAAGCCGACGCGCGGCTCGCGGCGGCCCAGGCCGAGCAGGCCGACGTCGCCAAGGGCCGCCGCCCCGACGAGATCGCGGTGAGCCGCGCCCAGCTGGCCCAGGCGCGAGCACAGTCGACGCTGGCGGACGCCGACCTCGCGCGGCAGCAGCAACTGATCGGACAGGGCTTCATCTCCGCCTCGCGGCTGGACGACGCCCGCGCCACCGCCGCGCAGGCGCGGCAGCGGGTGCGGGAGCTGACGTCCTCGCTGCGCGTGGCCGAGCTGCCCGCGCGCAACGACCAGCAGGCCGCCGCCCGCGCCAACACGGCAGCGGCGTCGGCGGCGCTCGCCCAGCAGCAGTGGCGCGAGTCGCAGACGCGCCAGCGCGCGCCGGCCGCGGGCCTGGTCGACGACACCTTCTATCGCGTCGGCGAGTACGTGAACGCGGGGCAGCCCGTCGTGTCGCTGCTGCCGCCGACGCAGCGCAAGGCGCGCTTCTATGTGCCGGAGCCGGCGCTGGCCTCGCTGCAGCAGGGGCAGGCGGTGCAGCTCAGCTGCGACGGCTGCGGCGCGCCGATCGCGGCGCGCGTCAGCTACATCTCGCCGCAGCCGGAGTACACGCCGCCGGTCATCTATTCCAACAGCCAGCGGTCGCGGCTGGTGTTCCTGGTCGAAGCGCGTCCCGAACCGGCGCAGGCGCTCAGGCTGCATCCCGGTCAGCCGCTGGAGGTCCGCCCCCTGGCGGTCGCCGCTTCTGGCTCGTCGACGGGACGCCCATGAGCGACACCGCCGGTGAACTCGCCATCGACGTCCGCGGCCTGACCAAGCGCTACGGTCAGCGGACCGTCGTCGATCATGTCGACCTGCAGCTCGGCCGCGGCCGCATCTGCGGTTTCCTCGGCCCCAACGGCAGCGGCAAGACGACGACGATCCGCATGCTCTGCGGGCTGCTGACGCCCGACGAGGGCGAAGGCACCTGCCTCGGCCTCGACATGCGCCAGCGCGCCGGCGAGATCAAGCGGCAGGTCGGCTACATGACCCAGCGCTTCGGCTTGTACGAGGATCTGTCGATCCGTCAGAACCTCGATTTCATCGCGCGGCTCTTCGAGCTCGACGACCGCGCGCGCCGCGTCGACGAGGCGCTGGAGCGCCTCGGCCTGAAGACGCGCCAGGACCAGCTGGCCGGCGCGCTGTCGGGCGGATGGAAGCAACGCCTGGCCCTCGCCGCCTGCCTGCTGCACGAGCCGAAGCTGCTGCTGCTCGACGAGCCCACCGCCGGTGTCGATCCCAAGGCGCGCCGCGACTTCTGGGACGAGATCCATCGCCTGGCGGCGGACGGCATCACGGTGCTGGTCTCGACGCATTACATGGACGAGGCCGAGCGCTGCCACGAGCTGGCCTACATCGCCTACGGCAAGCTGCTCGCGCGCGGCACGCAGCGGGAGATCATCGACCAGGCGAAGCTCACCGTCTGGGCGCTGCATGCGGACGATCCCAGGCGCCTGGCCGAGCTGTCGACCGCGCTCAACGGCAGGGAGGGCGTGCTCAGCGTCGCCGCCTTCGGCAACAGCCTGCACGTCGCCGGCCAGGACGGCTCGGCGCTGGAACGCGCGATCGCACCGCACCGCGCCGGCCCGGGGCTGCGCTGGGAACGCGCCGGGGCCAACCTCGAGGACGTCTTCATCAGCCTGATCAGCAAGACGCCCGACAACTTCGAGGTTGCGCGATGAGGACGAGCCGGTTCAGTCCCGCGCGCGTGCTGGCGATCTTCATCAAGGAGGTCCAGCAGATGCTGCGCGACCGGCCGACCTTCGCCATGGCCGTGGGCGTGCCGATCCTGCAGCTGCTGCTCTTCGGCTACGCGATCAATACCGATCCGAAGGGCCTGCCGACCGCGGTCGTCACCCAGGACCGCGGCCCGATGGCGCGCAGCCTGGTCGCGGCCCTGGAACAGAGCGGCTACTTCCGCGTCCAGGCCCGGCCGGCGTCGGAACGGGAAGGGGACACGCTGGTCGAAGACGGCGAGGTGCAGTTCCTGATCGTCATCCCGCCGGATTTCAGCCGGCGCGTCATCCGCGGCGAGCAGCCCGCGGTGCTGGTGAGCGTCGACGCGACGGACCCGTCGGCATCGAGCAACGCGCTGGGGGCGCTCGCGCAGCTCGGCGCGCAGGCGCTGCGCCGCGACCTCGTCGGCGCGGCACGGCCGAATGGCGCCTTCGCCGCCACGAACGCGGCGGCGGCCTCGACGTCGGCCGCGCCCGGCGGCGCATCGCCGGCCCTGCCCTTCGAATGGCGCATCCATCGGCGCTACAACCCGGAGGGGCTGTCCCGCTACAACATCGTGCCCGGCCTCATCGGCACGATCCTGACGATGACGATGGTGATGTTGACGGGACTCGCGATGACGCGCGAGCGCGAGCGCGGCACGATGGAGAACCTGCTCGCGACGCCCGTGCGTCCGCTGGAGGTCATGATCGGCAAGATCCTGCCCTACATCGTGCTGGGCTATGTGCAGCTGGGGATGATCCTGCTGGCGGCGGCGCTGCTGTTCAGGATCCCGATGGCGGGCAGCTTCATGCTGCTGCTGACGATGATCGGCGTGTTCATGCTCGCCAACCTCGCGGTGGGCTTCACCTTCTCCACGCTGGCGAAGAACCAGTTGCAGGCACTGCAGGCGACATTCTTCTTCTTCCTGCCGTCGATGCTGCTGTCGGGATTCATGTTCCCGTTCCGCGGCATGCCGCGCTGGGCCCAGGTCATCGGCGAGGCGCTGCCGCTGACGCACTTCCTGCGCATCGTGCGCGGGATCATGCTCAAGGGGAACTCGTTCCAGCAGCTCGTGCCCGAGCTCTGGCCGATGCTCATCTTCCTGCTGGTCGCGGGGACCATCGCGCTGCTCAGATACCGGCAGACGCTCGACTGAACGCTTCAGTACTGCCGCCGCCGCTGGCCCTCACCCCCACCCTCTCCCGCAGTGCGGGAGAGGGAGCCACCCCGTGGTCCTGCGGCGAATGCCCCGGTGCATTCTCACTCCCTCTCCCGCTTGCGGGAGAGGGTGGGGGTGAGGGCCAGCACACGCGGCAGTCCACGGGAGCCCCCATGCCTACGAGGGAAAGTCCTGCCCTCGGCTTCAGCCGCGCTTCAGCCCCCGCGCGCACCGTGAGGATTCGCGGGTTGGAGGTTGGAGGATCACATGGGGCACGCCACACACAGGACATGGCGGAAAGTCGTGGGCATGGCGGCGACGCTCGGCGTCGCCGGCATGGCCGTCGCCGCGCCAACGGCCGCCGATCCGGCGTCTTCGGCGTCGGCCCCCTCGGTGGTGACGGAAGCATCCGCGATGGACGCGGCCACGCCGGCCGAACCGGTTCGCCGCCCCCTTGCGCTGCAGGCGTCGCTCGCCGCGTTGCGGACCCGGCTCCAGGCCTCTCCCGCCGCCAGCGTCGAAAGCTCACGATCCCACGTGATGCTGAGCCGGGGCCTCGACATCCAAGTGGTCGAACTCCCGCGCGAGGGTGCGCCGATCGGCCCGCCCCCCAAGCGTGCGCATCATGCGGTCAGCATCGGCATGGAAGGCCCGAAGCAGATGCTGCGAGGCCTGGGGCTCGACGCCACCGAATGCGCCGCGCGATTCCGGATGCCGTCCAAGCTCAACCGCAAGGCGGACGGATCGGCTCAGATCGATGTGATGGCCCAGCTCGGCATGGGCTGCAAGTTCTGAGGCGTTCAGACGTTCAGGCGTAGAGCGTCGCCCGGCCTTCCCGGACGAAGCCCGCCAGCCGCAGCCCGCAGGACTGCGCCGTGCGGATCGCCAGGTGCGTGGGCGCGCTGACCGCAGCCAGCATCGGCATGCCGGCGATGGCGGCCTTCTGGACCATCTCGAAGCTGGCGCGGCTGGTGACCGCGGCGAAGCCTTGCGACGCATCGATGCCGGCCTTGGCCATCGCGCCGATCAGCTTGTCGAGCGCGTTGTGCCGGCCCACGTCCTCGCGCACGAGGACCACTTCGCCGTCCGGGCGGCACCAGGCGGCCGCGTGGATCCCGCCAGTGCGTTGCTGCAGCGGCTGCGCCGCGGCGAGCTCGCGCATGGCGCGCGACAGCGCCGGGACCAGGGCGTCGCTGTCGCCGAGCGCCGCGGGCAAGGGCGGCACCGGTCGATCCGGCACGCGGAAGACCTGATCGAGCTTGTCCGTGCCGCACAGGCCGCAGCCCGTGCGGCCGGCCATGCTGCGACGACGCTCCTTCAGCAGCACTTCGCAGCGTGCCGTCACGCGCAGTTGGAGCGCGACGCCGTTGGGCCGCGTCCGCACTTCCACGTCGAGCAGATCCGCCGGCGAAGCCAGCAGGCCTTCGGTCAGCGAGAAGCCGAGCGCGAAGTCCTCGAGCTCCAGCGGCGTCGCCAGCATCACCGCATGCGACAGGCCGTTGTACTCGAGGGCGATCGGCACTTCCTCGGCGACGAACTCCTCGTCCGCCGCCCGTGCGGCGCCGAGCCGCTCCGGCCGCACCGCGATCAGCGCGGAGGGCAGCGGCGCGTCGTCATCGCCGGGCAGCGCGCAGGCATCGCTCACTGGATCGCTCACTGGATCGCTCACGGCATCGGTCCCGGCATCGCCCATCCCGTGGCTTCTGGCGTCGCCCGAGGTCTTGCTCATGGCGCCGTCTCCGCGGCCGCGTCATCCGCGCCGTCGCCGCGACCCGCCGGCGTGAGGCGGGCGATCCAGCGACCGTCCTCGTCCACGTGCAGGCGCACCCAGCCGGGTCCCTGCGCGTCGCCGACGCGCGCGTCGCTCATCAGGGTGTAGAGCCGCAGCAGCACGCTGACGCGCAGCCCCGTGCGCTTGGCCAGCCGCGGCAGCGAAACGCCATTGCCGCCGTCCAGCTCCGCCAGCGTCTCCAACGCGAAACGCGCCTGCGCGGCCACGTCGCCGTCGTCCTCGACCTCACCGACCTCATCGATCGAGGCCGCGATCGATTGCCCGGCCTCATGGCCGGGGTCGTCGCGGGCCTTGGCGGCGGGCGCGCCGGCAGCGCTCATGGTCGCGTCCTCAGGCGCTCACGCCCGCCACCGAGCGGGCCTGGTCCTGCGGCAGCGGCGCATCCTGCTCGCGCAGCGTCAGCACCACCGGGATGGACTTGGACGTCGGCGTGCCGGCGCCGATGGACACGCTGCTCAGCGGCACCAGCGCGTTGGTCTCCGGGAAGTAGCTGGCCAGGCAGCCGCGCGGGATGTCGTACTCGATCAGCACGAACTTCTCCGCGCGACGCGTGTCGCCGTCGCTGTAGACGCTGGTGATGTCGACCCACTGGCCGGCCTTCATGCCGATCGCCCGCAGGTCTTCCTTGTTGATGAACACCACGCGGCGATGGCCCCAGACGCCGCGGTAGCGGTCGTCGTTGCCATAGATCGTCGTGTTGTACTGGTCGTGCGAGCGCACCGTCGCCAGGTTGAAGACCACCGTCTTCTCGTCGCCGCGCATCCGCGCGCGCGCCTGATGCAGCGGCGTGTCCGTCGGCAGCGCGTAGGGGATGAAGTTGGCCTTGCCGGTGGGCGTGTTCCAGACCCGCTCCGACGCGGTGTTGCGCAGCCGGAAGCCACCCGGCGTCTTGATCTTCTCGTTGAAGCCGGCGAAGTCGTCGAAGACCGCCTCGATCTTGTCGCGGATGCGCGCGTAGTCCTCCACCAGCCACATCCACGGCGTCTTCGAGCGCCCCTTCAGCGTGGCGGCCGCCAGGCGCGCCACGATCATCGGCTCGGACAGCAGGTGCTCCGACGCCGGCGCGTTCATGCCGCTGGACAGGTGGACCATGCTCATCGAGTCCTCCACCGTCACGCCCTGCGGGCCGCCGGCCTGCATGTCGATCTCGGTGCGGCCCAGGCAGGGCAGCACCAGCGCCTCCTTGCCGTGGATGGTGTGGCTGCGGTTGAACTTGGTCGTCACGTGCACCGTCAGGTCGGTCGAGCGCAGCGCCTTCCAGGTCGCGATCGTGTCCGGCGTCGCCGAGGCGAAGTTGCCGCCCAGCGCGAAGAACACCTTGCCCTTGCCGTCGAGCATCGCCTGGATGGCCTCGACGGTCCCGTAGCCGTTCTCGCGCGGCGGCTCGAAGCCGAAGACCTGGCCCAGGCGGTCCAGCAGCGCCTTCGGCGGCTTCTCGTAGATGCCCATCGTGCGGTCGCCCTGCACGTTGGAGTGGCCGCGCACCGGGCAGGCCCCCGCGCCTTCACGGCCCAGGTTGCCGCGCAGCATCAGCAGCGCCGCGATGTGCTGGATCGTCGCGACCGAATGCTGGTGCTGGGTGATGCCCATGCCCCAGCAGATGATCACGCGCTTGGCCTGCGCGTACAGGTCGCCGGCGGCGCACAGCTGCGCCTGCGACAGGCCGGATTCGGCTTCCAGCGCTTCCCAGCTTTCGGCCCGGATGCTGGCCTCGAAGGCTTCGATGCCGTGCGTGTGCTCGGCGATGAAGCCCAGGTCCAGCACGCGCTCGCCGCCGGCGGCGACCGCCGCGTCGTCGAGCTCGAAGACGCGCTTGCACAGCGCCTTCATCACGGCCATGTCGCCGCCGATGCGCAGCTGGAAGTAGTTCGTCGAGATGGGCGTGCTGCCCAGCGTGGCCATCTCCAGCTTGTCCTGCGGATCGGCGAAGCGCTCCAGGCCGCGCTCGCGCAGCGGGTTGAAGCTGACGATCCTGCAGCCGCGCTTGGATGCCTCGCGCAGCTCGCCCAGCATGCGCGGGTGGTTGGTGCCCGGGTTCTGGCCGAAGATGAAGATCGCGTCCGCCTGCTCGAAGTCGTGCAGCGTCACCGTGCCCTTGCCGATGCCGATCGTCGGCTTCAGGCCCTGGCCGCTGGGCTCGTGGCACATGTTCGAGCAGTCGGGGAAGTTGTTGGTGCCGAACTCGCGCACGAACAGCTGGTAGAGGAACGCAGCCTCGTTGCTGGCGCGGCCCGAGGTGTAGAACATCGCCTCGTTGGGATCCTTCAGCGCGTTCAGGCGCGCGGCGATCAGCTCGAAGGCGTCGTCCCAGGCGATCGGCCGGTAGCGGTCCGTGGCGCGGTCGTAGACCAGCGGCTCGGTGATGCGGCCCATGTTCTCGAGGTCGTAGTCGGACCACTCGGCCAGTTCGCTGACGGTGTGCGCGCCCAGCACCTCGGCCGTGGCGCGGTGCGCGGTCGCCTCGGCGGCGATCGCCTTGGCGCCGTTCTCGCAGAACTCGAAGGTCGAGCGGTGATCCCGGTCGGGCCATGCGCAGCCCGGGCAGTCGAAGCCGTCCGCCTGGTTGGCCGACAGCAGCGTCTTGGCGCCCTTCACCGCGACGCCCTGCTGCTGCAGGTGCTTCGCGACGCTCCTCAGCGCGCCCCAGCCGCCCGCCGGGCCCTTGTAGAAGTGGATCTTCTGGTCGCTCATGTTTACCCCCGGTTGGATCGGGCCACGGCCCGTTCAAAAACACCCCCCGTGGGGGTGGCGGGCCGGCTTGGGGCGGCCCGGCGCTCGGCCCGCCCCTCGCTAGGAAGGAAGAATGGCAGACCGAGGCCTGCCATCGTGTTCACAGTATCGGCGCTGGCAGTCAGCGCCGTGCCGTGAGGGTCAAGAGAAGAACTTCGCGGCGCTCAGCAGCGTGCGATAGATGCCCCAGGCCAGCGGGATGCCCACGGCCAGCCAGGCCAGCGCGACCAGCGCGGTCGGCGTGGCGCGGCCGGCGCCCGGGCCGCTGCCCACTTCGGCGGCGGCGGCCTTCTCGTGCGCCAGCTTCTTCTCGACGGCCAGTTCGGCGTCGGTCATGAAGTGCTTGTCGGCGACCGGACGGATGGCCAGGTTGGCCAGCAGGCCGACGACCAGCATGCCCACCAGGATGTACATCGTCTGGTTGTAGACCTGCTCGCGCGGGATGCCCAGGCCCAGCTGGTAGTCGCGCATGTAGTTCACGACGATGGGGCCCAGGATGCCGGCGGTGGCCCAGGCGGTCAGCAGGCGGCCGTGGATCGCGCCCACCATCTGCGTGCCGAAGAGGTCGCCCAGGTAGGCCGGCACGGTGGCGAAGCCGCCGCCGTACATCGACAGGATGATGCAGACCGCACCCACGAAGGCCAGCTTGTGGCCCGCGGCCGCGCTGCTCGGCAGGCTGGCGTACAGCAGGCCGCCCAGCACGAAGAACACGGTGTAGGTCAGCTTGCGGCCCAGCTTGTCCGACAGCGACGCCCACACGAAGCGGCCGCCGATGTTGAACAGGCTCAGCAGCGCGGTGAAGCCGCCGGCGATGGCCGCGATGGCCGCGAGTTGCGTCTTGTCGAGTTCCGCGAACTTGGCTTCCACGCCGATCAGCGAACCGCCGAAGATCTCCTGCAGCATCGGGCTGGCCATGCCGATCACGCCGATGCCGGCGGACACGTTCATGCACAACACGATCCACACCAGCCAGAACTGCGGGATGCCCCACACCTTCTTCACGTGCACGTGGCGCTGCGTGATCATGGTGTTGGCGGCCTGCGCCGCCGGCGGGGTCCAGCCTTCGGGCTTCCAGCCGGTGGGCGGCACGCGGTAGCCCAGCGCGCCGGCGACCATGAACAGGAAGTACACGACGGCCATCACGACGAAGGTCTGCATCACGCCCGCGTCGGTGGGGGTGGCGAAGTGCTTCATCAGTTCGACGGCCAGCGGCGAACCGATCATCGCGCCGCCGCCGAAGCCCATGATGGCCATGCCGGTCGCCATGCCGCGGCGGTCCGGGAACCACTTGATCAGCGTCGACACCGGCGAGATGTAGCCCAGGCCCAGGCCGATGCCGCCGATCACGCCGGAGCCGAGGATCATCATCCAGAACTGGTGGGTGTGGATGCCGATCGCGGAGATCAGCATGCCGCCGCACCAGCAGACGGCCGACACCAGGCCGGCCTTGCGGGGACCGGCGCGTTCCAGCCAGCCGCCCCAGATCGCGGCCGCGCAACCCAGGAACACGAAGAACAGCGTGTACATCCAGCCCAGGGTCGCGACGCTCCAGTCGCACTGGGTGGTGAACAGCTGGGCGAAGAAGCCCACATCCTTGCCGCACGCGGCGCCGGTACCGGCGGTCTGCAGCATCTTGGACAGCGGCAGCCAGAACACCGAGAAGCCGTAGGCCATCCCGATGCACAGGTGGATGGCAAGCGCGCTCGGCGGCACCAGCCAGCGGTTGAAACCAGGAGCGGCGATCGTGCGCTCCTTGTCCAGCCAGCTCGAGCCGGCGGATCCGCCGCCCTGATCGGTCAGCACAGTAGACATGGGTCCTCCTCAAACAATGAAAGGCGGCCGCGACGCGGCCCGCTGATGACGATCGGTACCGAACCCTCCAACGGCACCGTTCGGCCGCGTCCCGTGTTCCGACCTCCCTCGTCCCTTTCGGCATCAAGAAACCGTTAGGAAACCGATTTCTGGTGACGGGCTGAAAAAGTTGGCGCAGAACGCTCGCGGCGGGCGCGATCTTGACGCATGTCACTGACATCCAATGACAACCACACGTAGCGGGCGGACATCTATCGCACGAAACCGACAGCCGGCAGCTGTGAAATGCCGGGCGGTAACGGAATGTGGCAGCGGGAGTTCGGGCGATCAACGCACAACACCCCCTGTCGGCGGTGGGATCCCCAGGCGGTATGGGGCGGCCCTGGCACCAGGGCGGATTGTTGAGGCCCCCACAACGGTGCGTTGCGCGGCGCAGCATTTATGCGATCGGGGTGAATGCCTATTGTTCGGAGATCTCCTGTCTCCGAAGGCGTCCATCAGCGCCTTCTTCACCGGACCACCCGTCCTGGGTCGTCCGGTTTTTTCTTGGGCGCGAGCCGCCGGCGGAGGGGCCAGCGCCTGTCCAGGGATCGCCGTTTGCCCCGATGAACACGCGGATGTATCGGGGTGCAACCTGCCGGTTGTCCTACAAAGCCTCGCGACTTCAGCCCACTGCCGACGCCCCTTCGACGGTCCAAAGTTGGTCCTAACCGATCTCCACCGATCGGCCCCTCAAGCCCAAAGGAGAGACTCAAATGAACGCAACCAAATCCCTCGTGACCGGTGCCGTCGCCCTGACTGCTTTCGCCAGCGTGCTGGGCCTGGCTTATGCGCAGGTCGAGAACACGGCCGAGTCCGCCCCGACGCAAGCGACACAGGAACAGTACCCCGCCACCCAGACCGAGCAGCAGGCACCGGCCGACCAGAGCATGACGCCGGCTGACCAGTCGAACACCGCGACCACGCAGCAGAACCAGACGACGCCTGAAGCGCAGTCGCAACAGACGCAGCCGTCGTCGACGGACCAGTGGCAGAACCAGCAGCCGCAGTCGCAGCAGGATCCGCTGCCGACCGAGCCGACCAGCGCCGGCACGCCGGCTCCGCGCGCCGACCGCAACTGATCGGTGAGCGCCCTCGGCTGCCACGCCCGGATCTGACCTCTCCCTGAAAGCCCACCATGCTGCGCGCCTCCAGCGGGTATTTCTTCAGCGATCCTCCTCCGAGGCCGCCCTCGAAGCGGGTGTCGGAGTGGATCCCGGAGCCCCTGCGTGAGCGCGCGGGATGGGCGGCACAGGGTCTGGCGCTGGGCCTGGCCGGCGCGCTGCTGGCCTGGCCGGCGGCGACCTTCCTCATGAAGCAGCTGCGGCCGGCTCCGCCCGTCGTGGCCCGTCATCTTCCTTCAGCCCCGGTCCAGCCGGTCGTCCACGCCCCCGCACCAGTGCTGCGGACCGGCACGGCCGATTTCGGCAAGACCAAAGTTTCCAAGCAGGCCCGCCAGCTCGCCCAATGGGTGATGGCGGGTTGGGATCACAACGGTCGACCGTTCGCGATCCTCGACAAGCGTCAGGCCCAGGTGCTGGTGTTCAGCCCGGACGGCAAGCTCCAGGCGACCACGCCGGTGCTGCTGGGCTACGCCGCCGGCGACGACAGCGTCGCGGGCATCGGCCTGCGGCCCATCGCCGAGGTGCGCCCGAACGAGCGCACCACGCCGGCCGGCCGCTTCGTGGCGCAGCCCGGCAAGAACGCCGGTCACGAGGACGTGCTCTGGGTCGACTACGACGCCGCCGTGTCCATGCACCGCGTGCGCCCGACCAACCCCGCGGAGCGTCGATTGGAGCGGCTCGCCTCGCCGACGCCCAAGGACAACCGCATCAGCTTCGGCTGCATCAACATGCCGGTGAAATTCTTCGAGCAGACGCTGTGGCCGACCTTCGGCAAGCGCGGCGGCATCGTGTACGTGCTGCCTGAAAAGAAGGCGATGGAACAGGTCTTCGCGGAGCAGATGCGCCGCGCCAAGGCCGGTCCCTCCACCTGACGCGCGGTCGATGACTGCCCCGCGTCCGCGGTCGACGCCCGCTTCCCGTCGCCCTCCCTCCTCCCCCACCGTCCCCTTTGCCAGCCGCTCCGCGCTCGCGCTGGCGGTCGTGGTCGCGTTGGCCGCAGGCCTCGCCCCGTCCGCGCAGGCCCAGGTCAGCCGCGCGACCGTGCGCGGTCTGGTCAACGCGCCGGCGGGCGTTCCGCCCGGCGGCTTGTCCATCACCGCCACGAACAGCGCCAATGGCGCCCGCTACCGCACGAGCACCCGCGCCGACGGCCGCTACGCGCTGATCGGTCTCGCGCCGGGCGAGTACGTGGTCAGCGTCGCCGCCGCCGACGGCAAGCCGATCAGGACGGAGCGCATCACGCTGTCCGTCGGCGAGAGCGCCTCGCTCGACCTGGGCGCCGCGCCCGTGTCCGCCACGCCGGACGCGATCCAGCTGGGCACCGTCACCGTCGAAGGCAACGCGAGCCGTCAGGGCGTCAAGGACTCGCAGCTGGGCACCGTCGTGTCGCAGCGCATGATCGAGGCCCTGCCGCAGAACACCCGCAATTTCCTGAGCGCGGCTGACCTGGCGCCGGGCGTCGCGTTCTCGACCGACGCCAGCGGCCTGAGCCGTGTGCAGTCGGGCGCGCAGGACTTCGACCACCTCAACGTCTTCATCGACGGCGTGGGCCAGAAGAACAACATCCTGCGCGGCGGTGTCAGCGGCCAGTCGGACACGCGCGGCAATCCGTTCCCGCAGTCGGCGATCTCCGAATACAAGGTGCTGACGCAGAACTACAAGGCCGAGTTCGACCAGGTCAGCAGCGCGGCGATCACGGCGGTGACGAAGTCCGGCACCAACGAGTTCCACGGTGAGCTCTACGGTGACCGCACCGGCACCAACTGGCGGGCCAAGAACACGCTGGAAAAGGAGCGCGAGGCCCAGGGCATCGCGCGCCCGTCGTCCGAGAAGTACGAATACGGCGGCAGCGTCGGCGGTCCCATCGTCAAGGACAAGCTGCATTTCTTCGTCGCCTACGACGCCAAGCGGATCGAGGACTCGCGCCAGATCGCCGGCCAGAACTTCGAGAAGCTGCCCAACGCGGGCATCGTGCCGGAGCTGCTCGCGCGACGCGGCAGCCAGGTCGACCCGTTCCACGAGGACCTGTTCTTCGGCAAGCTTGACGCGCAGCTCAACGACGAGCATCGCCTGACCCTCAGCGCCAGGTTGCGACGCGAGACCGACCGCATCGCCGAGGACCGCAACCTCTCGCTGCCCGGCAACGACAAGGAGCGCCGCAACGACGAGACCCGCATCGACCTGAAGCACGAGTGGTCGCGCGACGACTGGCTCAGCGAGGCGCGCATCGGTTACGAGGACTATCTCTGGAATCCGAAGTCGGCATCCGACACGCCGCTGGTCCGCTACAAGGTGTCGACGGCGTCGCCGCAGGTGCTGACGGCCTCGCAGGACGTGATCCTCGACGGCGGCTCGCCGGACGCGCAGCGGCGCCAGCAGCGCGGCACCTTCGTGTCGGAGGAACTGACCTACACCGGCTTCGACGGTCACGTGATCAAGGGCGGCGCCAAGCTCAAGGACATGCGCTACGAGCTCAGCGGCACCGCCAACTCGGTCGACGCGGTCGAGGTGCTGATCGACAAGGTCACCGGCCTGCCCTACTGGGACGGCACGAACTGCCTCGGCACCAACGTCTCCAACAACGGCAGCACCAGCGCGGAGTGCAACATCCGGCGCGCGTCGGCGGCGTCGGTCGCCAGCTTCAAGAACAAGCAGTGGGGGCTGTACCTGCAGGATGACTGGAGTGTCACGCCCAAACTCGAGCTCAACCTCGGCGTCCGGTGGGACTACGAGGACAACATGCTCAACAACGCCTACGCGACGCCCGCCGACCGCATCGCGGCGCTGCTGGCGCCGGACGGCGAGCGCTACGGCATCGTCCCGCCCACGGGGCAGACCTATGCGCAGTCGCTGGCCAAGGGCGGCATCGACGTGTCGCAGTACATCAGCAGCGGCAACTCCCGCAAGGCCTTCAAGAACGCGATCGCGCCGCGGGTCGGCTTCTCCTACGACGTCCTGGGCAACCGGAACACGGTGATCTTCGGCGGCTACGGCCGCAGCTACGACCGCACGATGGCCAACCATGCGCTGGACGAGCTGCAGAAGAACCAGGCGCCGGGCGGCGAGATCTGGCTGATCCGCAACGACTTGAAGATGCCCTACGCGGATCAGTTCAGCATCGGGCTGCGGCAGGCGCTCACGAAGACGTGGAACGGCGAGATCGCGCTCAGCCGCATCGAGGCGAAGAACCAGTTCGTCTGGTTCAGCGGCAACCGCGACGCCAATGGCGGCTTCGCGCAGCAGTCGTCCATCGACCCGCTGTGGGGCGGCCCCCCCGGCTTCGGGCAACTGGTGCTCGGGGATTCGATCGGCCGGACGCGCACGGACTCGGTGTTCGTGAAGGCGGAGAAGCCGTATTCGGATTCGTCCGGCTGGACGGCGACGCTGGCCTACACCTACAGCGACGCGAAGACGACCAACCTGCAGTGGAGCAACGACACCTTCGACTGGACCTACGGCCGCGCGGGTCGCGGCTGGAATCCGAGCACGCTGGTGGACCGGCACCGGCTGGTGGGCGCGTTCATGACGGACAAGCTGCTGCCGTGGGGACTGACCTTCTCGGCCAAGGGCACCTATGCCAGCGGCTTCCCGCGTCGCCTGACGAACTGCATCGGCGGCACGCCGCAGTGTTTCCTGGTGGAAGGCGATTCCCCGAGCTTCCGGCAGGTCGACATCAGCATCGGCAAGGCCTTCAAGTACGGCATCCACCAGGTCGCGCTGCGGCTGGACGTGCTGAACGTGCTCGGCGCTGACAACTACGGGGGTTTCGACGACTGGATCGGCAACGCGCCGCAGCCGGGGGCGACGCCCAACCGGCTGGGCGGCGACAACCTCAACCTCGACAAGCCCAACAACATCCGCGGCGACAACCGCGCGATGCGGGTGGTGCTGAACTACAAGTTCTGAGGCGTCGCCAGCGAAGGCCGGCGCCCGCCGGGGCGCACCGGCGCCGCAAAACGGTGACAAGGACGGCGGCCATGACGATCGGCATCGACGGCGGCCTGCCGGCTATGCTGGCTGGCATCGTTCATCGTCCATTGAACAGCGCCGCACGCCATGACCACTGCCCTCCTCATCATCGATCTGCAACGCGCGCTCTGCGTGGGCGAATACGCCTGCCATGAGGTCGAGGCGGTGATCGGTCGCATCAACGGCCTGATCGCGAAGGCACGGGAAAGCGCCACGCCCGTGGTCTTCGTCCAGCACGAGGAGGATGGCTACGAACCGCTGCGCCACGGCAGCGAGGGCTGGCAGATCGACGATCGCCTGCAGGTGCGGCCGGAGGACCGGCGCGTATTCAAGACCTCGCCGGACTCGTTCCACAAGACCGATCTGGACGCGGCGCTGAAGGGCCTGGGCGTCACGCACCTCGTCATCTGCGGCGCGCAGAGCGATTTCTGCGTCGACACGTCGACGCGCCGCGCATTGAGCGCCGGCTACGATGTCACGCTGGTCGAGGACGGCCACACGACGATCGCCTTCGGCGACCTCACCGCGCCGCAGATCATCGACCACCACACGCTGATCCTGCGCAACCTCAACAGCTTCGGGCCGAAGATGGCAGCGATGAAGGCGGCGGAGATCAGCTTCGCCAAGACCTGACCCTGAACGTTCGGGTCACTTCATCGGCGTCCGCGTGCTGGCAAGCTGCGACAAGGTCATGTCGCACTGATCCACCGTCGCGATGCAGTCGAGCCCGCGCGACTCGACTTCGCCCATCAGACTCAGCCACGCGTTCAGGCCCTCGAGCGTGACCTTGGTGCGCGAGGTCCGGCCCCAGCCGCGTTCCGCCAGCTGGCCCAGGTAGATCCAGGTCTGCCGGCGCGACAGCCCCGACAACTGCCCGATGCAGGCCTGCGACACCGGCAGCGCCAGGCTGTTGCCCGCCGTGCCCGCGCGCTGCGAGCTGCTCAGCGCCGCCGCCAGGGTCGCCAGCACGCTGATCAGGCGCTGGAAGCCGTTGCCGGCCAGCCGCATCGTGATCTGGTCCTGCAGCCGCGACGCCGTCGCCGCATAGAGCTCGCCCGTCGCCGCGTCGCGCTCGGGCACGCTCGCATCCTTCATCCGCGGCATCGGGATGTGGATCGTCGTCACGTCGACCAGCGCCGTCACGTCGTAACGCGCCGCCAGCTTGCCCAGCGGCGAGTCCGCCCCGATCACGTCGCCCAGCCACAGCGCCGCCACCGCCACGCGCGTGTCCGCCGCGACCTTCGCCGCGAGGAAGGCCGCGCCGCCGCTGATCGCGATCCACTCAGCCAGCGGCGTGCCGGCCTCGATGATCTTCTGGCCGCGCCGATACGTCCGGATCTGGCCGTCGGCCAGCCAGTCGTCGCTCGTCGCGTCCGGTGCGCCGTCATGCGTCGGCGTCCGCGTCCCTCTCGTGCTCATGGTGTGTTCTGCGTGAAACCCGCCGGACAAGGCTCCGCCCGCCGCCTCTCCTGCGGAAGCGTCGCGGCTGCCTTGACGGCGAATCGTGGGTTATAGAAGCGGACCGCCGACCTCGATCGGTCGATAAGGCCCGTGGCCCCGGCCCGGTTTGCGGGTTGACCGCGCGTCGATCAGTCCGTCACCAGATGGAGAGGCTCCTCGCGAGCACGCGCTGCAGCCAGCTGCGCGACGAGGCCTCCGACACGTCGCCCTGCGCGACGCTCTCCAGGCTCGCGTTCACCACGTCGCGCGAGGACACGAGGTTGCCCGGGCGGATGTCGCGCGGATTCACGATCCCCGAGAAACGCAGCGTGTTCACGCCCTTGTTCAGGCCCACGTTGCGCTCGCCCGCGACCAGCAGGTTGCCGTTGGGCAGCACGTTGATGACGCTCACCGCCACGGTGGTGGTGAAGCTGTTGTCCGTCTCCGTCGTGCCCGAGCCCTTGAACGAATCGCTGCCCGCGGCCGTCGCGTCGATGTTGAGCAGCCGCTCCACCGCGCCGATCCTGCTCTGGCCGCCCGGCCCGTGCACCGCGAGCTTGTTGTCGCGGCTGGTGTCGGTCGTCTGCTTCTGGGTCGCCTTCAGCGTCTCCTGGATGTCCACCTTCATCGTGTCGCCGATCGCGCTCGGACGCTTCTCGCCCGAGAACAGCGAGGTCGTCGCCATGCTCGGCTGGTAGATCGCGCCGTTGTTGGGCCGCTCGATGTACATGGGCGCCTGCGGCGGCGTGACCATCATCGGACCGGCCACCGTGGGCGGCGTGCCGGCGCACGCGACCAGCATGGCCGCCGCCCCCAGCACGGCGGTGACCGCCGGCCAGGCGGTCGGCCAGGTGGTCGGCGGCGTGGACGCGTTCATCGCGCCTCGGGACTTGTTCCTCGACATGATTCCCCTCCCCTCAGCTCTGGAAGCCGGTGATCAGCGCCTTCACGACCGGCGCGATCTTGTTGCGCGTCCCGGCCCAGCGGGCCAGGCCGAAGTTTTCTTCGGCGACGTAGCTGCTGGTCGACAGCAGCGTTCCGTCGGACCGGTGCAGGCTCAGCGCCGCGGCGCTGAGGTTGGCGCGGTAGCCGCTGGCCATCGGCGGCACGCCCCATTCGATCGTTGCGACATACCGCAGCCAGACCTCGCATTGCTGCAGCCCGGTGCCGGGCTCGTAGACGCGGCTGTCCACGCCCTGGCCCTTCAGTTCCGCCTGCATCGCCGGGACCAGGTCCTCCAGCGGCGCATTGCGGTTGAATTCGATGCACAGCGCGCGCACCGGCGCGTCGCCGTGATGGACGGTGTTGCTGGCCTTGGCCGGCGCGGCGGTCGCCAGCGCCGTCGAGGTCGCGGTGCCGGCGCCCTTGAGCAGCTCCCAGGCGGGGAGCGGACTCAACGCGCTGCAGCCGCCGAGGCCCGTCAGCGCGGCGATGCCCAGGGGCACGAGGCCTCCGTTGGACGCGCGCGGCCACCGTGCGGGTCGGATGCGCATGGCCCCGTCCTCACACCAGCTCGTCGAGCACGGCGGCGCCGCCCAGCGCGGCCATCACGCCGTAGCCGACGACATTGCCGAGCACGTGGCCGACGCCGCCGGCGACATCGCCGACCGTGCCGGTGACGACGTCGGCGGCGGTCTCGACCGCGTCCGCCGCGTCGCTCGCCAGCGCCTGCAGGCCCTTGGCGCTGATGGTCGCCGTCACGCCGAGGACGGGACCGAGCGTCAGGCTGGGACCGCCGCCGCGCGAGGATCCCGACGACCCGCCCGAGGACGCGGCGCGGCCGCTCTCAGGCGCGCCGTCGGAGGACGTCGCCAGGGCGACCAGACTGGACAGGAGGGGCACGCTGCTCAACGGGGTGCTCAAGGGGGACTCCCGGCGGCGCTCAGCCGCGCGCGGCCAGCGAGGCCGTGTCGAGCGAGAGCGTGGCGGGCGCGGCGGGCGTGGCGGGCGCGGCGGTCGACATGGCGGCGGCGGCCGGCGCGGCGGCCATCGGGGCCGTCGCCGCGGAGGCCGGCGCGCCGGCCTTCGCGTCGTTCAGCATCCTGGTGAAATCGGGCGCGCCGCCATTGGCGCTCTTGGCGCTCCTGGCGCCCATGGCGGCGCCCGCGGGCGCCGGAGCGCCGGCGTGCACGGCCGGCGACGGAGAAGCGTTGGACTTGACGTGCATGGCGAAGCGCTCTCGTTCGTTGGGGTGAACGGATTCTTCGCCGCGGCCACCTCCCGGCATGCCGCGATGAGCGCGACGAACGCAGCGGTCGTCGCCGACTCGGTGCACTGCGTCACCGAGGCAAGGAACTGGGGGAGGTCGTCGCCGCTTTGCCGGCTCAAGTTCGCGCGAGGGCGGCACCGGCCCGGGCGATCAGCGCGCGGTTTGAGCGCAGTGCGGGCGCAGGGGGCGCCGCCTGGGCACCGCTTGGGCACCGCTTGGGGCCGCTTGGGTGCCGCTCAAGCGCGAGGCCCAGGAGAGGGTCAGGTCATGCGCCGCGGCTCTGGTGCGCCATCGCCTCGGTCCATTCGTCCCAGGTGGACTCGGTGACCTCCAGGCCTTCCAGCGTGGGCGGTTCCTCGATCGGCCAGCCGGAAGGGCTGAACGGAATGCGCCGCTGCAGCAACAGCTCGGTCTGCCGCAGGATGTGCTGCATGGCCTTGCTGAACGGGTGACCGGGATCTCCGGCGGCTGGCGCGAAACGTGGTCGCATGGTCCTCTCCTGACGAGTTCCCACTATCAGCGGGTGTCGGTCCGAGTGCCATCCCACCATAGGGTGGACTCGGGGGGAAGGAGCGGGGGGTGTGACGAAAGGCCCCCGAGGAGAGCCAGGCGGTCGGCGGCAGGACGCCGCGGCGTCATTCATCACATCGATCATTTCGATCTGATGAATGTGATGGTGCAGGTTCAGATCACCTGGCGCAGCAGCGCATACAGGGCGATCCCGCCGGAGACCACCGCGCAGGCGGTCTTCATCGAACGGTTGGCCACGAAGGCGCCGATCAGGCTGCTGACCAGGATGGCGGCGAGAAGGTAGTTGGTTTTCATGGGCCGCGATTGTGGCGTCGCGCCAGCGCGCGCCCGCCGGGCACCGCGGCGCGGATCAGACAGTTGCCCGAGGGGGGCGGTTGATCTCGACCGTGACGTGAACAAGTTCCTCGTGGATGGACAGCATCCGGCGGACGTCGTCGGGACGCGCCTCGGGACTGTCGGTGACCAGCGAGACGATGCACGCGTACTGCGCGCGGCCGACCCGCCACACGTGCAGGTCGGCGATCACCGCCGGCCAGGGCGCGGCGGCCACGACCTCGCGGATCTCGTCGACCACCGGCGCGTCCATCTCGGCGTCCAGCAGCACGCGGCCGGTGTCGCGCAGCAGCCCGCGCGCCCACGCCGCCACCAGCACCGCGCCCGCGATGCCCATCACCGGATCGAGCCAGTCCGCGCCCCACAACCGGCCGCCCAGCAAGGCCACGATCGCCAGCACCGAGGTCGCCGCATCGGCAAGCACATGCATGTAGGCGGCACGGAGGTTCAGATCGCCATGGCCGTGCCCATGGCCGTGACCATGGTCGTGACCTTGCCCATGAGCGTGGTGACCATGACCGTGCCCGTGCCCGTGCCCATGGTCGTGCCCCTGGTGGGAATGCTCGCCGCGCAGCAGCCACGCGCAGGCGAGGTTGACGAGGAGGCCGACCGCCGCGACCGCGATCGCTTCGTCGTAATGGATGGGCGTCGGCGAGAACAGCCGTTCGACCGACTGCCACAGCATCAGCCCCGCGACGCCGACCAGCAGCAGCGCGCTGCTGTAGCCGCCGAGGATCTCGATCTTCCAGGTGCCGAAGGCGAAGCGTCCGTCCTTCGCCCAGCGCCGCGCGGCGCCGTAGGCGAGCAGCGACACGCCCAGCGCCACCGCGTGCGAGCTCATGTGCCAGCCGTCGGCCAGCAGCGCCATCGAGTTGAAGACGTAGCCGCCGACGATCTCCGCGACCATCATCACGACCGTCAGCAGCACGGCCCATCGCGTGTTGCGTGCGGCAAGCGGATTGCCTTCGTCGAAGACATGCGTGTGTTGCCAGGGCGCGGGGGACATCGACGATGACATGGCGGTCGCTGAGAGGTGACGTGGCGGGAGGGATTGGCCGGGCAGTATCCCTGTCGCGACGCGTCGGCGACAACAGAACCCCCGCGCGGAACCGGCCATCCGACGAGGGTAGACTCGCGCGCAGCTTTTCAATCAACACGACGGGATCCTGGGTGGACACAGAGGAGCGACAGCCCCTGCGGGTGGTGGTACTCGGCGGCTCCGCCGGCAGCATCGACGCGCTCGGCAGCGTGCTGGGTGCGCTACCGAACGAACCGGGCTTCGCGGTCCTGGTCATCACGCACCTCGATCCCAACGAGGAGACGCGCCTGCCCGAGGTGCTGCGCGACCGCACCACGCTCCCGGTGGAGCGCCTCGAACACCTCACCAAGGTCGAACACGGCCGCGTCTACGTGATGCCGGAGAACGCCGGCGTCATGGCGCTGGACGGGCACTTCCGCCTGACCCGCCGCACGCCCGGCCTGCACCTGCCGATCGACGCCTTCCTGGCCTCGCTGGCGCAGGACCCCGACCTCGACGGCGCGGTGGTCATCCTGTCGGGCACCGGCCAGGACGGCGCGGCGGGCCTCGTCGACCTCAAGGCCACCGGCGGTTTCGCGATCGCGCAGATGCCCAACACCGCCGCGCATGACGGCATGCCGGTCGCGGCGATCAATACCGGCCTGGTGGACGAGGTCCTGCCGCCGGAGGACATCCCCGCCGCGCTGCTGCGCCGCTTCGGCCAGCCGCACCACGAGAGCGACCTGCCCGGTTCCGCCAGCGTCGCGCAGGACGTGGACGCGCTGGAGACCGCGCTGGCCATCGTCCAGCAGAAGGCCGGCGTCAACCTGGGCTACGTCAAGGACGTCAACCTGCGCCGCCGCTTCCTGCGCCGCGTGCTGCTGCAGAAGGACCGCGACGTCGGCGCCTACCTCCAGTTCCTGCGCACCGACCCCTACGAGGCCGCCGCGCTGCGCGACGACGTGCTGATCGGCGTCACCGCGTTCTTCCGCGACGCGGAGTTCGTCAACGTGCTGCGCCAGGTCGTGCTGCCCAAGCTGCTGGCGCTGCGCCACGACCCGATCCGCATCTGGGTGCCCGCCTGCTCGACCGGCGAGGAGGTCTACACGATCGCGATGCTGCTCAAGGAGGCGATGAACGCCGAGGGCATCCACCGCCGGGTGCAGATCTTCGGCACCGACCTGAACGAGGCCTCGATCGAGACCGCGCGCGCCGGCCGCTACACCGCCGCCGCGCTGGAGAACGTGCCCCAGCCCTTCCGCGACAGCGCCTTCGTGCCCAGCTCCGGCGGCTACCTGGTGGCCAAGGACCTGCGCGAGATGTGCGTCTTCGCGCGGCACAACCTGCTCACGCATGCGCCGTTCTCGGGCATGGGCCTGATCAGCTGCCGCAACATGCTGATCTACCTGCGCAAGGAGGCGCAGCAGCATGTCTTCGAGGTGCTGCACTACGCCTGCCGCAACGACGGCTTCATGCTGCTGGGCCGCGCCGAGGCCGCGTCGGTCGCCGACGGCTTCGAGCACGCCGGCGCGCCGCACCTGTACCGCAAGCTGCCGAACTCGCGCCGCCACCGGCCGCTGTTCCCGATCGACGCGCTGCGCCCCTGGGCCAGCGACGGCAACGCCCCCCGCGTGCCGCAGGCGCCGCCGCCGGACCTGGTCAGCGAAGCCGCCAACCGCGTCGCGCTGGCGCGCTACGTGCCGCCGGGCTTCGTCGTCAGCCAGGGCGGCGACGTGGTGCAGTTCCGCGGCGACGTCTCGGCCTTCATCGCGCCGGCCAGCGGCGAGGCCACGCTCGCGCTGCCGCGCCTGCTGAACGCGGCGCTCAACGTGCCGGTGCGCACGGCGCTGGTCGAGGCCAAGCGCACCGGGCAGCCGGTGCGGCGCGAGCGCGTCGCCTTCAACGACCGCCGCTACGTGCTCGAGGTCCTGCCGCTGGAGGCGGGCGAGGCGCCGCAGCACTTCCTGGTCACGCTGGCGCCCCAGCCGGATGAGCCGGTCGCCGACGCCGCGTCGGCGCTGTCCACGCCGCCGTTCTCGCCCAGCGGCGCCCGCGCGCGCGTCGACGAGCTCGAGCGCACCGTCACGACCCTGTCCGACGAACTCGAGGCGACCCAGGCGCAGCTGCGCACGCTGGTGGTCGAATTCGAATCGGCCAACGAGGAGCTGCGCACCGCCAACGAGGAGATGCTCAGCACCAACGAGGAACTGCAGAGTGCCAACGAGGAGCTGCAGAGCGCCAAGCAGGAACTCGAATCGGCGAACCAGGAGCTGCTGTCGCTCAACGAGGAGCTCAAGTCGCGCAACGACGAGCTGGACCTCGCCAACGACGACCTCAGCAACCTCGTCGAGGGCATCCCGCTGCCGGTCGTGGTGCTGGACCGCCAGCTGCGGCTGCGGCACGCCTCGCCGCAGGTGGCGCAGCTGTTCGGGCTCGATCCCGCGGCGCTGGGCCAGGCGATCGGACAGCCGGCCGTGAAGGTCACCTCGCGCTTCGCCGTCGGCCAGCTGGAGCAGCTGGTGCAGGCCGCCGTGCAAGGCCTGGCCCCGGTCGAGCACGAACACCAGGACACCGAGGGCCGCTGGTGGCTGATCAACGTGCGGGCCTACCGCACCGCGGACGAGCGCATAGACGGCGCGGTGATCGCCTTCCAGGACATCCATGAACTGCGCTGCGCGCTCGAATCGGCGCAGCACGCGCGCGACGACGCGGAGCGCGCCAACACGGCCAAGGACGACTTCCTCGGCATGGTCTCTCACGAGCTGCGCGCGCCGCTGAACGTCATCTCCGGCTGGGCCTCGGTGCTGAAGCAGTCGCAGGAACGCGGCGCGCTGGCCGAGGCGACCGCGACGCGCGCGATCGGCACCATCCTCAAGCACTGCCAGGCGCAGGCGCAGCTGATCGACGACCTGCTGGACGTGTCGCGCATCGCGTCCGGCCACCTGACGCTGGAGATGCGGCCGATCGACCTCGCGGCCTGCGTGCGCAGCGTCATCGACGGCCTGCAGCCCGCCGCGGAGGCCAAGGCCTTGACGCTGAGCGGCACCGGCCTGCAGCAGCCGCACCGCATCCAGGGCGACCAGCGCCGGATGCAGCAGATCGTGGCCAACCTCGTCGGCAACGCCCTGAAATTCACGCCGCGCGACGGCCGGATCACCGTGTCGCTGAGCCGCATCGGACCGACGATCGAACTGGCCGTCGTCGACACGGGCATCGGCGTCGCGGTGGAACTGCTGCCGCGGCTGTTCGACCGCTTCACCCAGGCCGACATCAGCCGCACGCGCGAGTACGGCGGCCTGGGACTGGGGCTGTCCATCGTCCGGCACCTGGTGCTGGCGCACGGCGGCACGGTCACGGCGCACAGCGACGGCGAGGGCCGCGGCACCCGGCTGATGGTGCGCTTCCCGGCGGTGGAGCTGGTCTCGGACACGCACGAGACGGCGCCGCGCGGCCGGGTCGACGCCGACCTGAGCGGCTTGCGCGTGATGCTGGTGGACGACGACCCGCATGCGCTGGACGCGATGCGGCATCTGCTGGAACTGGCCGGCGCGGAGGTGCGCGCGGCGGGGTCGGTCGAGCAGGGATGGGAACTGGTGGCGGCCGCGTCGGAGCATCCGCCGCACGTGCTCATCAGCGACGTGGCCATGCCCGGCGCGGACGGGTACTCGCTGGTGCGCCGGCTGCGGGACCGCGAACGTTCGATGGGCACGGCGGCGCCGCTGTACGCCGTCGCGCTGACCGGGCTGGCGACGCTGCAGGACCGCGATGCGGCCATCGCCGCCGGTTTCGACGACCACCTGGCCAAGCCGGTGAACGTCGACCTGCTCATCGAGAAGGTGCTGCTGGCGCGCCCGCGCTGATCGGCGCCGATTGGCGCCCATTGGCAACGATTGGCAACGATTGGCAACGACTGGCACTACCGGCACTACCGGCACTGACCGGCACTCACCGGCGCCGATCGGCACTCACCGGCGCGGCGGCGCCGTCACGGCCCGACGGCTCAGTCCGCGGCCTGCGCCAGGACCGCCGGCATGACGATGCTGCGGCGACGCACGCGCTTGACGTCGTACATGCGCTGATCGGCCAGGTGCAGCGCCTGCTCCACGCTGAGGCCGGCCGGATCGAGCGCCACCACGCCCACGCTCGCGCCCGCGTACTGCAGCGGGTGGCCGTCGAGGTCGAAACGGCCGACGCTGGCCAGCGCGGCGCGCTGCTCCAGCGTGCGCGCGGCCTGGGCCGGTTCGCCGCGGTCCACCACCGGGCCCTGCGAACGCGGCAGTCCGCCCAGGCTCACGCCGGGACCGACGACGATGAACTCATCCCCGCCGACCCGCGCGAGCATGTCCGAGCCGCGCAGCTCCAGCGACAGGCGCTGGGCCATGTCGCGCAGGAACAGGTCGCCGCGATGGTGGCCGAGCTGGTCGTTGACCGACTTGAAGCCGTCCAGGTCGATGCAGCCCAGCAGCACGCAGCGGCCGTCGCGGGTCGCGCGCACCAGCGCGCGCTGCAGTTCGTCGAAGAGCGCGCGGCGGTTCGGCAGTCCGGTCAGCGCATCGGTCAGGGCGAAGGTCGTCAGCTGCTCGTTGGCCGCGCGCAGGTCGGCCACCAGGCGCTCGCGCTGCATGAACTGGCTCACCAGGGTCGAGAACAGCCGCAGCAGCGACTGCGCCTCGGGACTGATCGGGCGGCGTTCGGCGCTGGCCGCGCACAGCGTGCCCAGCAGCTCGCCGCCGTCGTCGCGCACGGGGGCGCTCACATAGGTCTGGATGCCCAGCCGTCGCGCGGCGTCGGAGTCGCCCCAGCACGCCGCCACGTCGTTCGTGACCATGCGGCCGCTATCGAGCGCACGCTTGCACAGCGTGTCCGACCAGGCGACCGTCAGGCCTTCCGGGATGGTCATCGTGCCGGCGTTGCGGGCGAGCAGCACATGCTGTTCCCCGGCGCGCAGGTCGATGGTGGTGAGGTAGGTCGATTCCAGGCCGGTCACCGTGCCCAGCATGTCCAGCAGCGGGCGGGTCAGCTGTTCCAGGTTGCGGGCGACGGGGAGGGTCGACGTGAGGCGGGCGAGCAGGGCGTCCAAGATCGGGGGTCGAAATCAGGTCTGAAGCCGTGGATGTTGTCACAACTGCGCAGCACTCCCGGACGCCGTCCGTCCCGGCACCGGTGCCGTCCGCCGGATCGCGCACGGGTCCCGCATCGCCGCGACGGGGTGCCGCCCCGCCGGGCGTGGGAATTGCCGCTCCCGCACCATCGCAGACCCGGGAGAACCCTCATGCAACGCGACGGACAGTACCGCGGCGTCACCTACCGCGTCGAATCGACACCGGCGTCCGGCGACACCTTCGTCGGACATTTCCAGCTGCTGGACGCCGGACGGCGCCGGCACGATGCGGCCGGGCCTGAGGCGGATCGGCTCGCCGCCGCGGCGCCGGCGGCCGAGGACGCCTTCGGGGATGAGCTCGCACCCGGGCGGAATGAAGCCAACGACGTCAAGGATGCCAAGGACCTCAACGACGTCGAGGGCGTCGCCGATGTCGTCCATCCGAGCATGGACGCCGCCTGGGCGACGGAGAACGAGGCGCTCAACTACGCCACCGAGGCGGCGTGCCATGCGATCGAGATCCTGCAGCTCGGCCGACCGCAGGCGCAGGGACGGGGCAGCAGTTCGAGCCGTCGGCGGACGGACTCGTTGGGGCAATAGGCGTCACGTCACGCACGTCACGCACGTCACGGCACGTCGAGCTCGACATCACGCCTCGCCGAGGGCGCGCGCGACCAGCGCCATCTGCTCCAGCTGATGGATCGTGTGGGAGGACGTCGCGCCGGAACCGTTGGCGCGGCGCGCCACGCAGCGCAGTGGCACCTGCCTCGGCAGCACCGCGTCCATCTGCTCGCGCAGGAAAGTCCACGCGCCCTGCTGGCGATGCTCCTCCTGCACCCAGGTGATCTCGACCAGGGCCGGGTAGCGCGCGAAGAGCGCCGTCAGCGCGTCCGCCGGGAAGGGATAGAACTGCTCGATGCGGGCCAGCGCCAGGTCCGCCCGCGCCACCGACCGACGCCCGCGATCCAGGTCGTGATACACCTTGCCGCTGCACAGCAGCAGCCGCTCGACCTGCGACGGACGCTCGACCGACGCGTCGTCGATCACGGGCTGGAAGCAGCCGCTCGTCAGCTCGGCGATCTCCGCGTGCGACGCCGGCTCGTGGTACAGCGTGCCCTTGGGCGACATCACGATCAAGGGCTTGCGCAAGGTGTCGAAAGCCTGCCGGCGCAGCAGATGGAACCATTGCGCCGCCGTCGACGGGCAGGCCACGCGCAGGTTGTCCTCGCCGCACAGCTGCAGGAAGCGGCTGAGGTAGCCGCTCGAATGATCGGGGCCTATCCCCTCGTTGCCATGCGGCAGCAGCATCACCAGCGAGGAGGTGTCGCCCCACTTCTCCTCGCCGGAGCTGATGTACTGGTCGACGAAGACCTGCGCGCCGTTGACGAAGTCGCCGAACTGCGCCTCCCACACCGTGAGCGTGCGCCGCGCACCGACGCTGTAGCCGTACTCGAAACCGAGCACCGCCTCCTCGGACAGCGGCGAGTTGAAGATGTCGAAACGCCCGCGGGACGGATCGCCCGGACCTCCGCCCTGACCCTGATCGTGACCGTGGTCGTGGTCGTGGTCGTGGCCGTGGCCGTGAACGTGGCCCGCACCGATCTGCCGCAGCGGCACGAACTCCGTCGGGCCGCCCTCGCCCGAGGCGTCCGTCACCGCACTCGTCTGTGAGGTCCACACCGCCTGCCGATGCAGGAAGGTGCCGCGACGCACGTCCATGCCGGAGATGCGCACGTTGAGCCCGCCTTGCAGGATCGTCGCGTAGGCGAGGTTCTCGGCGAAGCACCAGTCGGCGCGCAGCGGCGGGTCGGCCAGGCCGGCCATGCGCCGCCAGTGGTCCGCGAGCGTGCGCACCATCGCGTGCGGCTCGAAGCCGTCGGGCAGCCGCGTCATCGGATCGATCAGCGCCTGCACGCCGTGCGCGTCGAGGGCCGGCACCTCACCGGGTCGGCGCAGCGGGGACGGTGCCTCGTCCGGCTCGGGCATCGCCGGATCGGAGAAGGCCTGGTGCGCCCGCACGCGGCTGTGCGTGAGGTGCGACGCCATGTCGGTGTCGGGCGGCAGGACGCGATCGGCGCGCAGCGCGTCGGCGTAGCGGTCGACGATCGTCGGGTGCGTCTGCGTCAGCGCATGGATGCGCGGCCGCGTGAGCGCCGGGACGTCGCTCTCCGAATGGCCGAGGCGGCGGTAACCGATCAGGTCGATGACGATGTCGGCGCCGAAGCGCGCCCGCCAGTCCAGCGCGATCGCCGCGGCGCGCAAGGCCTGCTCGGGCTCGTCGGCGTTCACGCGCAGGACCGGCGCGTCGACCATGCGCGTGACGTCGGTGCAGTACTGCGCCGGCCAGGCGCTCATCGGGTTCGGCTCGGTGAAGCCGACCTGGTTGTTGATGATCACATGCACCGTGCCGCCGACGGTGTAGCCCGGCTTGCCGCCGAGCATCAGCGTCTCCATCACGACGCCCTGCCCCGCGAAGGCCGCGTCGCCGTGCAGCATCAGCGGCAGCACCAGCCGCCGGCCGTCCTGGTCCGCGCGCTCGCGGCTGAGCGCGTCCTGGCAGGCTCGCGCCAGGCCGGTGAGCACGGGATGCACGCTCTGCAGGTGCGAGGGGTTGTGGGCGAGCGTCAGCGTCACGCGGCCGCGCGGCGTGTCGAGCTCGCGCTCGCCGCCGAGGTGGTAGATGAGGTCGGTGTGCCGCTCGGGATGCGGCGACTTCGGGTCGAAGAAGTCGAGCACGCGCGCCGGCGGGACACCCATCAGGTTGACCAGCACGTTGACCCGGCCGCGGTGCGGCATGCCGAGGAAGATGCGCCGCACGCCGTGGCCCGCCGCCTGCTCGCAGAGCGCGTCCAGCAGCGGGATCAGCGTTTCGTTGCCCTCCAGCGAGAAGCGCTTTGCATGCGGGAAGGCTTGCGCGACGTGCTCTTCCCAGCCCTGGGCGCGGATCAGCCGGTCGAGCAGCGCGAGGCGCTCCGCGGCGCCGCCCGCGCCCGGCGGCGCGGACTCCATCGCGTGATGGAGCCAGTCGCGCCGCGACGCGTCCCGCACCGCGCTGGCATCGAGCGCCAGCCCGCCGCAGTAGATCGCCTTCAGCGCGCGGTCGAGGTCGGCGACGGTGCGGGCGCTCCACAGCGGCGTGCCGCGCGGCGACAGCCAGTCGCCCGGTTGCAGGCCGAAGCGCTGCGGATCGAGCAGCGTCGGATCGGCCGGGCGCGAGAGACCGAGCGGATCCAGCCGCGCACTGCGATGGCCGTCGCGGCGATGCGCGTCGATGAAGGCGAGCACCTCGGGTCGCCAACGCGTGGGCGTCTCGCCCGCGGGGGCGCCCTCTTGCATCCGGTCGTTCATCTGAAACTCCCTGGTGAGTTTGCAAAGACCCCGGCCGTCAAAGGACGAAGGCCCGCACCGCGTTGTTCAGATGCGCCGCTTCATCCTGCAGCGCCTTCGCCGACGCGGTGCTCTGCTCCACCATCGCGGCGTTCTTCTGCGTGGTGTCGTCCATCTGGATGATGGCGGCGTTGACCTGCTCGATGCCCATGCTCTGCTCGCGGCTGGAGGCGCTGATCTCGGCGACGACGCCGCTGACCCGCCGGATGCCCGAGACCACCTGCGCCATCGTCTCGCCGGCCCGCTCCACCAGCCGGCCGCCGGCCCCGACCTGCTCGGTCGATTCGACGATCAGCGCCTTGATCTCCTTGGCCGCGCCGGCCGAGCGCTGCGCCAGCGCGCGCACCTCCGACGCCACCACCGCGAAGCCGCGTCCGTGCTCGCCCGCGCGTGCCGCCTCCACCGCCGCATTCAGCGCCAGGATGTTGGTCTGGAAGGCGATGCCGTCGATCGTGCCGATGATCTCGCCGATGCGCTGCGAGGACGCGGAGATGGCGCTCATCGTCGCGACCACCTCGCCGACCGCCTTGCCGCCTTCGCTGGCCACGTCGGAGGCGGACGCCGCGCTCGCATTGGCCTGGTCGGCGTTGTCCGCGCTCATGCGCACCGCCGCAGTGAGCTGTTCCATCGCCGACGCGGTCTGCTGCAGCGCGCTGGCCTGCGCCTCGGTGCGGGCCGACAGGTCGGCGTTGCCCTGCGCGACCTCCTTGGCCGCCGCCGAGATGGTGTCCGCGCCCTGCCGCACCTCGGAGACGATGCGATGCAGGCTGCGCACCATGTGCTGCAGCGCACCGATCAGGCGGCCGATCTCGTCGGTGCTCTGCGGCATCGGGCGCAGCGTGAGGTCGCCCTTGGCGACATCCTCGGCCAGCCGGATCGCGCCATGGATGCGTTGCGTGATCGAGCGCGTGATGCTGACCGCCGTCACCACGCCCAGCACCACCGCGATCGCGGCCACCAGCGTCATCCACAGCTTGGAGCGCCGCGCGTCTTCCTTGGCCTTCACGACGTCGTCCGCCATGGCCTTGGCCTGGTGGTCGACCATCTTGTCGATCAGCGCGTAGTAGCGGACCTGCGACTGCGCCATGTCCCCCTGGTAGACCGCCATGGCCTGCTCGCGCTGCCCCGCCGCGACCAGGTCGAAGAGCTTGCGCACCGCCGCGCCATAGGTCTTCCGGGCCTCCGACTGCTCGGCGAAGATGGCCTTGGCCTCGTCGGTGTTGAGCATCTTCTCGAACTTCGCGAAGTTCGCGGTGTTGGCGGCGCGCACGGCGGCGTAATCGTCCATGTAGCGCTTGGCCTGCGCGGGGTCGGTGGCCATCAGCAGCCGGCCGATGACGATCACCCCCTGGTCGCCGACATTCTTGATGTCGTCGCTGACGGCGATCTGCGCGTAGCGGTCCTCCACCACCCGGTCCATCGTGCCGCTGGTGCGGTTCAGCACCGAGACGGCCACGGCCAGCACGAGCAGCAGCAAGGCAATCACGACGGCGAATGCGGCGGCCAGCCGCGTGCCGATGTTGAAGTTTGACAACGTTGGCATGTTTTTTCTCCCTGAGGCCGAACGGTTGGACCTCGGCGGGGCAAAAAACGGTCCGGCAGGCTTTACTGCCGCTCGTTCACGGCATCTGCCCAGGGCGCGGATGGCTCACGCCTGCTCTGCGAACGTCGCGATGTACTGGCACGCGACGCGATCGGCGTGGGCGACGGCCTCGTCGGCGGACGGGAATTCGTCGTCGAGGTCGTGCCAGGCGGTGACGCCCGGACGGCCGTCGTCCACGCCCTTGACGACGAAGCGCCCGCGCCAGGGCCCGGCGCCGGGCCCATGGGGATCGCCCGGGGTCGTGCCGTGGGTATCGAGGATGTAGGTGCGGCCCTTGTGCTGGCGGACGGTTTGCGAGGTCGTCATGGTCGGCAACGTTCGGACGGACGTCGGGGAGCCGGGTCGACGTGCGCGAAGGAAGCGGCACGGACACGGGTCATGCGGAGTCTGTGTTGTACACCCGCTCCCGCTTCACAGGCATGAAATCCTTGCGACCGCTCGGTCGACGCAGATCAGCGGACCTGATTCCGCCCTTCCCGCTTGGCGAGGTACATCGCCTCATCCGCCTGCGCGATGAGGCTTTCCAGCGTGCACGTGTCGCTGGGCACGCAGGCGGCGACGCCGAGGCTGACGGTGACCACCGGACGGACGGGCGAGGTCGGATGCGGCATGGCGAGCGACTCGATGCCGGCGCGGACGGACTCGGCCACTTTGAGGGCGGCCTCGCGGTCGGCGCCGGGCAGCAGCACGACGAACTCCTCGCCGCCGTAGCGCGCCGCGAGATCGCCCGCGCGCCCGATCGACGCGCCCAGCACGGCGCCCACGGCGGCCAGGCATTCATCGCCCTTCAGGTGTCCCATCTGGTCGTTGTAGCGCTTGAACGCGTCGACGTCGGCGATCACCAGCGCCAGCGAGGTATTGGCGCGACGCGCGCGGCGCCACTCCTCGTCGGCGGCTTCGTTGAACCGGCGGCGGTTCGGCAGCCCGGTGACCGCGTCGAGGAAGGAGAGCTGCTTCAGATGCTCGTTGGCCTGCCGGAGTTCCTCGGTGCGTTGCGCCACCAGGCGCTCCATCTCGACGTGGCGCACGCGGAGCTGGCGCATCCGGAACATCACGGCACCGGCGAAGAAGCCGATCGCGCCCACCGCGACCAGGACGTGGAACCAGCCGGTCTCATGGAAGCGCGGCTGCACGGTGACGGCCAGCGGGGTGTCCGACTCGCGCCAGCGCTGACCGTCGCCGGACACCGCCAGGCGCAGCGTGTACCGGCCGTGCGACAGCGCCGGGAAGGTGAGCTCGCGGTCGTTGCCGACGTCGGTCCAGCCGCGCGACAGGCCTTCCATCCAGAAGCGGAAACGCACCCGGTCGGCTTCGCGCAGCGTCGACGCCGCGAGACTGACCGACAGCGCCACCGGCCCCGGTGGCAGCGCCAGCGGCTGGCCGTCCAGGGCGCGCGTTTCGCCGTCGACCTTGATCTGCTGGATGCGCACCGTCGGCGGTTCGCCGCCGCCGGGCAGGCGCCCGGGATCGACCACCACCAGACCCGCCGACGACGGCAGCCACACCCGCCCCTGGGCATCGATCGCGCCGGCGGCCTGCAGGCTGCCGGCGAAGCTGGTCGCGCGCAGCGCGTCGCCGGGGCCGTAGCCGACCGAGCGCACCTGCTTGAGCCGACCGTCGAGGAAGCCGTCGAGATCGTCCCGCGCGACGCGGTAGAAGCCGCGGTTGCAGGTGATCCAGAAGTGCCCCGCACGGTCCTCGAGGAAGACCTGCGACAGCCCGTCCCACAGGCCGTCCGCCGGCTTGATCGCGCCGATGCGGCCGTCCTTGAGGCGGTTGATGCCCTCGCCGTTCGTGCCGATCCAGAGCTCGCCGCGGGCGTCTTCCTTGAGCGCGACGATCCAGTCGGACAGCAGGCCGTCGGCGGTCGTGAACTGCCGCGCCTTGCCGTCGCGCCAGCGCACCAGTCCCTGCCCGGTCGTGCCGAACCACAGCGTGCCGGCGCTGTCCTGCAGGATCGCGGCGACACCCTCGTTGGGCAGGCCGGGCGCGGTGACGACGTCGAAGCCGCGGCCGTTGAAGCGCGCCAGCGCCGAGCGCGTGCCGACCCACACCGTGCCGGCGCGGTCCTCGAAGATCGCGCGGACCTCGATGCCGGGCAGCCCGCTGTCGGCGCCGAAGGTGTCGATGTGGCCGTCCGGCCGCCGCCGCGCGACGCCGGCCGTGTAGGTGCCGATCCAGAGCGTGCCGTCGCGCGCCTCGTGCATCGTGGAGACCTCGTCGGTCGGAAGACCGTCGGCCCGGCGCACCGTCTCGATGCGGCCGTCCTTCAAGCGGTTGAGTCCGCCGCCGGAGGTCGCGGCCCAGATCGAGCCGTCGCGCGCGGCGACGACCGACCGGACGTTGTCGTGGCTGAGGCCCTCGGGCGTGCCGAGCACGGTGAAGGCGCGGTTGCGCAGGCGATTCAGGCCGTCGACCCAGGTGCCGACCCAGACGCTGCCCTCGCGGTCGCCCATCAGCGACCAGATCTGGTTGCCGGCCAGTCCCGTGCCCGGACCGCTGCCGGTCGAGATCGTGCTGAAGCGACCGTCGCGGAAGCGGCTGACGCCCGCGCCCCAGCTGCCCACCCACAGGTCGCCGCGGGCGTCGCGGGTCAGCGCGGTCAGATGGTCGCTGGGCAGGCCGTCGGCGGTCGTGTAGACACGCGCCGGCGGCTGGTCGACGCCTGGCATGCGGACCAGCCCGCCGCCCGCCGTCGCCGCCCAGATGCCGCCCGCGGGATCGGTCAGCACGAAGCGCACCTGAAGATGCGGGAAGCCGTTCGCCGGATCGAAGACCTTGAACCTGCCGTCCGGCGTCATCGCGAACAGGCCGGCCCCGGTGGTGCCGATCCAGAGCGTGCCAGCGGTGTCGAAGGCGACGCTGCGCAGACGCGCGCTGGGCAGGCCGTCCGCGGCGCCGAAGACCTTGACCGCGCCGTCCTTCCAGCGGACCAGCCCGCCGTCGCCGGCGGCCCAGATCGCGCCGGCCTGGTCCTCGACCAGGGACCAGATCCGGCGGCGGCCCACCTGTGCCTTGGTGATGGCTGTCGAAAACCGGCCTTGCTCGTAGACGGTCACGCCGTTGGGATGGCCGATCCACAGCCGGCCGCGACGGTCCTCGAGCAGCGCGAACACCGGCTGCGAAGCGACGTCCGGCGCCTGCGCGGCGTCGAAGCCCACGAAACGCTTGCCGTCGAAGCGCGCCAGACCGCCGCCCGTGCCTATCCACAGGCCGCCGTCGCGGGACTGGAGCAAAGCCTGGACGGTGTTGAGCGGCAGCCCTTGTTCGGTCTGCCAGAGGTCGATCTTGTACTGGCTGACCGCGCGGGCCGGATCGGACAGGTCGCCGATGGCGCCCGGATCGACGGCCGGCGCGGAAGCCGAGGAGGCGGCCGAGGCGGCGCCGGCCGTCCCCGCCGCCATCGCGCCCGGTGCGCCGAACGCCGCGCAGCACGCGGCGAGCAGCCAAGCCGCCGCGCGGTGACGCAGGGTCGTCGCGGGCACGGGATCGGCGCAGGGCGCGGGGGAGGACCGGTCGAAAGTCATAGGCAGGACAGCGGCGATTGTGACCGGTCCTGAAGCAGCATCCCGGTTGCCGTACGGGCGACGGGTGCGGTGCGCGTGAAGGTGGGGGCGGTCATCGTTCAACGCGTCGCGGCGATGCGATCCCAGGAGAGGCCGAACTTCAGCAGGTACTTGCGCAGACGGTCCGCGTCGTTGACCACGCTGCGGGCCTGCCGGCTGGCGTGGAAGAGCTGGCGCCCGGCCTCCGACAGCGACGCCGCCGCCGCGCACACGCGCAGCACGGCGGCAAGCTGCAGGCGGTCGAAGAGGTCCATGGCCTCGAGCGTCTGCGCGTCGATGAGCGCCTCCAGCAACGCGTCAGCCGCGCCGGCGCCGCCGGTGCCGCCCGTGCCGCCGCCCGCCGTCTCGCGCTCCCACAGCCACTGGAGGCGCGCGATCTCCGCCTCGACCAGCGGCAGGCTGATGCGGCCGCCCTCGGCCAGCGTCACCAGCCGGGTCACGGACGCGGAGAGGTCGCGGAAGTTGCCGCTCCACGGCGCCCGTGGCGACTGCGCAAAACCCAGGTAGCGCGTCTTCGCCTCGGCGTTGAAGCGCACCGCACGGCCGCTCTCGCGGCCGACCTGCTGCACCAGATGGTCGACGTTGGGCTCGATGTCCTCGGGCCGGTCGCGCAGGCCCGGCAGGCTGTAGGTCCAGAGGTTGATGCGGGCGAACAGGTCGTCGCGGAACCGCCCCGCGGCGACCTCGGCGCGCAGGTCGCGGTTGGTGCCGGCGATCAGCTGGAAGTCGCTGGCCACCTCGCGATCGGCGCCGACGGGCAGGAAGCGCTTCTCCTCGATCGCCTTCAGCAGCATGGCCTGCTCGTCGAGGCCGAGCTCGCCGATCTCGTCCAGGAACAGCAGCCCGCCGTCCGCCGTGCGCAGCAGGCCGGCGCGGTCGGCCATCGCGCCGGTGAACGAGCCCTTCTTGTGCCCGAACAGCGTCGAGGCCGCCCCGTCGCCGCGCAGCGTCGCGCAGTTGACCTCGACGAAGGCGCCTTCGAGCTGGTGGCGCGTCTGCTTCAGCTCGTACATGCGGCGCGCGAGGAAGGATTTCCCCGCCCCCGTCGGCCCGGCCAGCAGGATGGGCGCGCGCGAATGCACGGCCACGCGCTCGATCTCCTCGATCAGCGCGTTGAAGCGGCGGTTGCGCGTCGCGATGCCGCTCTTCAGGAAGGCGACCGCGTCGTGCTGCTCGGCCTGGAAGCGCTGCGCGATGCGGTCGTACCGCGACAGGTCCAGGTCGATCAGCGTCATCGAGCCGGGTTCGCCCTCCTTCCACTTGCGCGGCGGCGAGGTCTGCAGCAGCACGCCCGGGATGAAGCGCGCCTCCACCATCAGGAACATGCAGATCTGCGCGACGTGCGTGCCGGTGGTGATGTGCGCCCAGTACTGCTCGTGCGCGGGATCGAAGCGGTAGCCGCGCACCCAGTCGTACAGCGTCGCGTAGACCTCGCCGAAGTCCCAGGGGTCCTCGTGCGGCATCTCGACGAGATGGACATCCGTCTCCGGCGAGATCTTGGCGATGTCGGTGCGCAGCAACTCCGCGAGGGCCAGGTGTTGCGGCGCGTGGAAGAGCTCCAGCCGATGGACGACCACGTCCGGCTGCGACACCAGCGAGACCGTCGGCCGCCACTTCTCCCAGCGACCGGCGCCCATGCCGCCGTCCAGCTGCGACCCGAGGTAGCCGATCACCACATTCTTCTTCGCCATGGGACCGCAGTTTATCCGGGCCGCGCCAGCGATCTAGCTTTTTCGCTAGTCGTTTAGCCAATCATCCAATCTGGAACCGGAGCGTGGATGAATGGAGGGTGGTGATCTCTCCGCGATCTCTCGGTCATCGAAATAATTTTCCTTTCTGGATCAATGACTTGAAGACTCACGAGGCAAGGCCTGGCACGACCGGGCAAAACCTGGCACGGGCGTTGCAAAGAAGAAGGCAAGACAACACGGCGACGCCACCAGGACGGCATCGCCGAACGACATCCGAATCCGACAGGGAGGACAACATGGTCAACACGCAACTCTTCAAGACGACGCCCGGCAAGCTGCCGCCCGCCGCGGACGCGGTGAACCAGTCCGGCGCCCGTGCCTATGGCTACGAGACCCGGCACCGCCTGGCGCAGCTGGCGGTTACCGGCTGCATGACGTCGACCTTCTACGCCGACGCCCGATCCCAGCTGGAAGATGCGCTGGCCCTGGCTCAGGACGTCGACACCGCCTTCCTGGCCAAGACCGCGGTCTACGCCCGCCAGGCCGGTCACATGAAGGACATGCCCGCGCTGCTGGCCGCCGTGCTGGCGCAACGCGACATCGCGCTGCTGCAGCCCGTGTTCGGCCGCGTCATCGACAACGGCAAGATGCTGCGCAACTTCGTCCAGATCCTGCGATCCGGCCAGACCGGCCGCAAGTCGCTGGGATCGCGTCCGAAGAAGCTGGTCCAGCAGTGGCTGGTGAACGCGAGCGAGCAGCGCCTGCTGCAGGCGGCCATCGGCAATGAGCCGACGCTGGCCGATGTGGTCCGCATGGTCCACCCGAAGCCGACGGAAGCCTGGCGCGCGGCGTGGTTCGCGTGGTTGATCGGCCGTCCGTACGACGAAGCGGCGCTGCCGCCCGCGACGCAGGCTTATGAGCGCTTCAAGCGCGCGCTGCTCTCCGGCAAGACGGAAGGCGCGACGGCGGACGATCTGCCGCCCGTGCCCTTCCAGATGCTGACGGCGCTGCCGCTGAACGACGCGCACTGGGCGCGCATCGCGGCGCAGGGCTCGTGGCAGATGGTGCGTCAGAACCTGAACGCGTTCGCACGCCACGGCGTGTTCGAGCGTCCGGAGATGACGGCGCAATTGGCCGCGCTGCTGCGCGATCCGAAGGCCGTGGCCTTGGCCCGCGTGCTGCCGTACCAGCTGATGACGGCGTTCAACGCGACGTCCGACGTGCCGGCGGAGATCCGCGAAGCGCTGCAGGACGCGATGGAGGCCGCGCTGGTCAACGTGCCGGCGATCGAAGGTCGCATCGTGGTCTGCCCGGACGTGTCGGGGTCGATGTCGTCGGCGGTGACCGGCGGACGCGGTTCGGCGACGTCGGTGGTGCGATGCATCGACGTGGCCGCCCTGGTGGCTGCGGCGCTGGTTCGCAAGAACCCGGACTGCCGCGTGATGCCGTTCGAATGCGACGTCGTGCCGGTGAAGCTGAATCCTCGCGATTCGGTGATGACCAACGCGGCGAAGCTGGCGGCGGTCGGCGGAGGTGGAACGACGGTCAGCGCGCCGCTGCGTCAGCTCAACAAGGAGCGGGCGATGGTGGACCTGGTCGTGATCGTGTCCGACAACGAGTCGTGGATCGACGCGCGCCGTCACGGCGCGACCGAGACCATGGCGCAGTGGGAGGCGATCAAGGCCCGGTGCCCGACGGCGAAGCTGGTGTGCATCGACATCCAGCCCGGCGCGTCGACGCAGGCGGTGGAGCGCCGGGACGTGATGAACGTCGGCGGCTTCTCGGATGCGGTGTTCCGCATGGTCGGCGAGTTCGCCACCGGAGCGACCGAGGCCGGCCACTGGGTCCGCGAGATCGAGCGCGTGTCGCTGGATCCGCAGTGAACGATTGAAGGATGGAATGATTGAATGAAGGCTGTCGACGGCACCGGATGCGGTTGCCGCGGCGAGCGATGAATGCCGGTGGAACTACAGCACTCTTAATGCCCTGGTCGCGGGTTCGAATCCCGCCGGGGTCCTTCGGGACACCGTAGCTCAGTCTGGTAGAGCAGGAACATGTTTCACCATCCCTTGTCATCGCTCACCGCGGCAACTGCCCGGTCGAGTCCCGGCCCCCTGTTTTTGCGGTGAATGCAGACAGGACTACATCGGTGAGCACCCGCCCCTCGGGGCGCGGAGGTCGCGGGTCCGAACCCCGCCCGGCGCAAGCCGGTAGCTCAGAAAACGTCTTGCCGATTCCTTGTCACCGCGCTTTTGAATGGAACGAATCATGAAGAACTACAACGAGATGGAAGTTGCCGGCGGCGTGCCGGTGAAGATGTGGACGCAGGGCGTGCCCGTCGAGGATGAGGCGCGCAAGCAGCTGATGAATGCGGCGAAGCTGCCGGTCGTGTTCAAGCACATCGCGGCGATGCCCGACGTGCATCTGGGCATCGGCGCGACGGTGGGCTCGGTGATTCCGACGCTGAAGGCGATCATCCCGGCCGCGGTCGGCGTCGACATCGGCTGCGGGATGATGGCCTGCAAGACCACGCTGCGCGCCGAGGACCTGCCGGACAACCTGGGCCCGCTGCGTTCCGCGATCGAAGCCGCCGTGCCGCACGGACGCACGCCCAAGGGCCGCGACGTCGGCGCGTGGGAGAACCCGCCCGAGATGGTCGACGCCGCCTGGGCGGCGCTGCAGCCCGACTTCGCCGAGATCTGCCGCGACTACCCCAAGCTGAAGAACACCAACAGCCACAAGCACCTGGGCACGCTCGGGACGGGCAACCACTTCATCGAGGTCTGCCTGGATGAACTGGGCTTCGTGTGGTTCATGCTGCATTCGGGTTCGCGCGGTGTCGGGAACGCGATCGGCACGATGTTCATCGAGCTGGCGAAGAAGGACGCGATGCAGCATCAGGCCAACCTGCCGGATGCGAACCTCGCGTACTTCGAGGAAGGCGCGAAGTACTTCGGCGACTACGTGCGCGCGGTGGGCTGGGCGCAGAAGTTCGCGGAGACCAACCGCGAAGTGATGATGCGCCGCGTGATCGCCGCCGCCAAGAAGGTGATCGGGAAGAAGTTCGAGAGCCACATCGAGGCGGTGAACTGCCACCACAACTACGTGCAGAAGGAGACCCACTTCGGCCAGGACGTGTTCGTGACCCGCAAGGGCGCGGTGAGCGCGAAGCAGGGCCAGATGGGGATCATCCCCGGCAGCATGGGCGCGCGCAGCTACATCGTGCGCGGCAAGGGCAACCCGGAGAGCTTCGAGAGCTGCTCGCACGGGGCCGGCCGCACGATGAGCCGCACCGAAGCCAAGCGCCGCTTCACGCTCAAGGACCAGCGCGCCGCCACCGAGGGCGTCGAGTGCCGCAAGGACGCCGACGTCATCGACGAGATCCCGATGGCCTACAAGGACATCGATGCGGTCATGGCGGCCCAGCAGGACCTGGTGGAGGTGGTGCACACGCTGAAGCAGGTGGTGTGTGTGAAGGGGTGATGAGCGGCACGCCGGGCAGCAGACCCGGCGACCGGCAAGACAACAACAAGCGCAGCACACGCGCGACAACGACAGAGAGGCGCGCCCCTCGCATGGATTGCGGGGACGCGAGAGAACATGAAGACCACGGAGAAGATGATTGAACTGGACGGCTCGCACGGCGAAGGCGGCGGGCAGATCCTGCGCACGGCGCTGGCGCTCTCGATGTGCACCGGCACGCCGCTGCGCATCGAGCACATCCGCGCGAATCGCCCCAAGCCGGGATTGATGCGCCAACACCTGACCTGCGTGCTGGCCGCGCAGGAGGTCTGCGGCGCGACGGTGATCGGCGCGGAGCTGGGCTCGCAAGCGCTGGAATTCCGTCCCGGCCAGGCTCATGCCGGCGACTACCGCTTCGCGGTCGGCACCGCGGGCAGCTGCACGCTGGTGCTGCAGACGGTGCTGCCGCCGCTGATGCTGGCCGACGGACCCAGCCGCCTGCGCCTGTCCGGCGGCACGCACAACCCGATGGCGCCGCCCTTCCATTTCCTGCAGCGCAGCTTCGCGCCGCTGATCGCTCGCGCGGGCGCGAAGCTGGACCTGACGCTGCGTCGTCACGGCTTCTTCCCCGCCGGCGGCGGTGAGATCGAGGCCGTGATCACCCCGGCAGACGGCGGCCTGCGCCCGTTCGACCTGCTCGAACGCGGCGAGCCGCTGGAAGCCTTCGCGGAAGTGCTGGCGCCCGCGCTCCCGCGCGGCGTCGCCGATCGCGAGCTCGAAGCGCTGCAAGGCCTGACCGGCTGGGACAGTCACCAGTTGCGCGTCGGCACGGCGCGTCAGAACGAAGGGCCCGGCAACGCGCTGATGACGACGCTCGCCTACGAGCAGTTGACCGAGGTCTTCATCGCCTTCGGCGAACGCGGTCTCTCGGCGGAGGAAGTGGCACGGACCGTCTTCAAGGAGATGCGCACGTACGAGATCTCCGCCGGCGCGGTCGGCCCGCACCTGGCGGACCAGTTGGCGTTGCCGCTCGCGCTGGCGGTCGCGGGTTCGGGCCGCCCGGCGGCCTTCACCTGCACGGAACTGACCGAGCACAGCCGCACCAACTTCGGCGTCATCGAGCGATTCCTGGACGTGCGCTTCGACTCGCATCTGGAGGTCTCGCGCGCCGGCAACGCCTGGCGCGTCGACGTCCTGCCCGGCTGAACTTGCCGTCAGCTTCGCGCGAAGAAACCGACAAGATCGCGCCGCTATAGTCCCCTCCCAAAGCACTTTCAGGGAGGGGTAGCGATGCGGCGTTTCGAGTTGGTGGAAGGCAGTGCCAGCAAGTTCTGGGAAGTCTCGCGCGACGGCGCGGCGGTGACCGTGCGCTTCGGCCGCATCGGCACCAACGGCCAGGAAAAGACCAAGACGCACGCCAGCGAAGCCGCCGCGATCAAGGACCTCGAAACGCTCGTCCGCGAGAAGACCGGCAAGGGCTACAGCGAGGTCGGCGGTGAGGTCGCCGCCGACGGCACCGCGAGCTCGCAGACCAGCGCCGCGCCGGCTCCTGCGCCAGCTCCGAAGAAGACCGCGCAGCGCGCCGCTGCGCCAGTCGCAGCCCTGGCCAAGGCCAAGGCCGAGGCCGAGACTGAGACTGAGAACGCTCCCGAGGCGGCATCGGCATCGGCGTCGGCATCCGCACCTGCTCCGGCATCCATGGCGAACGCGGCGGGCGGCCCGCTGCCCGCCATCGACTGGCCGTCCGGCGGCCTGACCTGGACCGCCGCGCTGATCGAGGCCCTGCCGCCGCTGCGCGGCGTGCACGCCCCTGAAGGTCCCGCGGCGGCCTCGCTGGCGACGGCACTGCCCCGTCGCGATGCCACCTACGTCCACTATCACAAGGCCGACCTCGAGCGCACCCTCCAGGACCTCTGGCCGGGCTTCACCCGCTGGACCAACGACGAGCTCGGCCAGCGCCTGCAGCGCGATGCGCTGAAGGATCTCTCGCTTGACGGCTGGGTGCAGCACTTCCTGCAAGCCATGGCGGCCGATTTCACCTTCGGGCCCGAGGAAGCCGTCGGCGGCAGCCGTCCCCAGACCGGCCTGCGCTGGCTGACCGAGTGGGCGCTGGCGCTGCGCGGCGTGGCTGTCGCCACCGACATCGCGATCGCACTCGGTCCGATCGGCGACAGGCACTACTTTGCCGCGAGCTGGCTGCATGACGCCACGCTGCGGCCGATCCGCCGCGAGCTCGCGCGCTGCGACGACGCCACGCACGCGCAGGTCGAGACGCGCCTGGGCGACATGGACGCCAGCCTCCACTCCACGCTGCGCATCCGCGCGATGCTCTTCCCGCGCCGCCTGGACTGGGTGCGTGAACTGCCGGTCCCGCGCGACCACTTCGGCGTGTTCCTCGACGCCACGCTGCCGGTGGAGGAGATGCTCGAACGCCTGCGCGAATTCATCCGCCATCGCTACATCTCGCAGATGAAGTCGAGCCTGCTGCTGCAGCTCCGCCAACACGGCGAGGCCGCCGTCCCGCTGCTGACGGGGCTGCTGGCGATGGTCACGAGCAAGGAAAGCATCACGCCCATCACCGGCCTGCTGCAGCGACTGCGCGCGCCGGCGCTTCCGCGTCTGCTCGCACCGATGCTGGAGCGGCCGGAGGTGCGCGAACTGCTGGACCGCATCGCCGAGACGCATCCGGCCGCCGTCATCGCGAGCACCGCCGGCGAGGCCCTGTCCGGCCGCAACGCCTTCCTCGAAAGCTGGCTGCAGCGACTGGCGCTGCGTGCGCCCGATGCGCTCGCCGTCGCCGAACAGGAACTCGCTCCGGAGGTCCGCGAGCGCCTGCACGCGGTGCTCGCGCGCAACCAGGCCGCCGAGTGTCCGCCCGACCAGTTGCCCGCGCTGCTGCGCGAGCTGCCGTGGACGCGCAAGGTCAAGCTCACCCCGCTGCCCACGCTCGAGCTGAGCGCCGCCGACCGTCCGGTCCACATCGCATTGAGCCCCGCCGAGAGCGCCGCCGTGCGCGCGATCGAGATCAAGCCGGTCGTCATCCGGAGGGGAGACAAGAAGCTCGACGAGCAGTTGTCGGACATGCAGATCCGTCCCGAAGGACGCGCACGCCTCCTGGCCGGCGCGCCGCTCGAGGACGGCGACTTCGTCCTCACCAAGCAATGGTTCTACGGCGTCGACCCCGAGATCCTGATGACCCTGCCGCCCGCCCCGTCGCTCGCGCTGTGGAACAGCTATCCGAGCCGGTACTGGAACACCTGGTACTGGAAGCCCGCCTACATCCACGCGCTGCTCGACCGGCACGGAGAGGCGGCGGTGCCGGGCCTGATCGGCCTGGTGGCGGCGTTGCCTGAGATCGGTCTGCCGGTCGCGAATGCCGTGGACAGCGTGGGCCTGGTGCCCGCCATGCTGCACACGTTGCGCAACCTCAAGAAGGCCAAGCCCGCGGCGATCGCCTGGGCCAACGCGCATCCGGGCACCTTCCTGGCCGGCGCGCTGGTGTCGGCCTTCAGCGCCGACAAGACCGCCCGCGAGAACGGCCAGCACGGTCTGCGCTGGTTCATGACCGCGCACGGCGAAGCGCCGGCCCGCGAGGCCGCCGCGGCCTTCGGCCCCGAGGTCGAGGCCGCGCTGCAGGCGCTGATCGACGCCGACCCGCTGCTGGTGCTGCCCGCTCGCATGCCCAAGCTGCCCGCCTTCGCCGTCACCCTGGCGATGCGCCGCCCGGTGCTGCGCGAGAACGGCCTGATGCTCTCGGGCCCCGATGCGGAATCGGTCGCGCTGATGCTGGCCATCAGCAAGGTCGAAGCGCCCTATGCCGGCATCGTCGAGCTGAAGGCGCTGTGCACGCCGACCTCGCTGAGCGCGTTCGCCTGGGACCTCTGCGAGGCCTGGCTGCAGAATGGCGCACCGGCCAAGGAAGGCTGGGCCTTCCAGGCGCTGGGCATCCTCGGCGACGACGACACCGCGCGCCGCCTCGCCGCGCGCATCCGCGAGTGGCCCGGCGAATCGGCGCATCAGCGCGCCGTGTCCGGCCTCGATCTGCTGGTGGCCATCGGCACCGACGCCGCGCTGATGCACCTGAACGGCATCGCCGGCAAGGTCAAGTTCAAGGGCCTGCAGGAACGCGCCCGCGAGAAGATCGCCGCGCTGGCCGAGGCCCGCGGGCTCACGTCTGAAGAGCTCGCCGACCGGCTCGTTCCCGACCTCGGCCTGGACGAAGACGGCACGCTGACGCTGGACTTCGGCCCGCGCCAGTTCCGCATCGGCTTCGACGAATCGCTCAAGCCCTTCGTGCGCGACAGCGCCGGTGCGCGGCTCAAGGACCTGCCCAAGCCGATCCGCACGGACGACGCCGCGCTCGCGGGCGCCGCCACCGAGCGCTACAAGCTGCTCAAGAAGGACGCCAAGGCCATCGCCAGCCTGCAGGTCATGCGCATGGAACTGGCGATGACCGCGCGGCGGCGCTGGACCGGCGAGGAATTCCGTGCCTTCTTCCTGTCGCATCCGCTGATGCGCCACCTCGCGGCCCGCGTCGCGTGGGGCGTCTACGAGGGCGACCGCGTCGCGCGCCTGTTCCGCGTGGCCGAGGACTGGACCCTGGCCAGCGCCGAAGACGACACCGCGGAGCTGGCCGACGGGGAGATCGTCGGCATCGCGCATCCGCTGGAGATCCCGGCCGCGGAACTCGCCGCGATGGGCCAGGTCTTCGCGGACTACGAGATCCTGCAGCCCTTCCGCCAGCTGGGCCGCGAGACCTACGCGCTGAGCGACGCGGAACGCGCCGCCAAGTCGATCACCCGCTTCGCCGACAAGGCCGTCGCCACCGGCAGCGTGCTCGGCCTGGTCAACCGCGGCTGGGGGCGCGGCCAGGCGCAGGACGCGGGCTGGGTCGGCCAGTTCGAGCGCCCGGTCGGCGACGGCCTGTCGATCGAGCTTGAACTCGACCCGGGCACCATCGTCGGCGATCCGAGCTACGAGCCCAAGCAGCGCATCCCGCGCATCGTGCTGCGGCGACAGGGCACCTGGGGCGACGACGGCCTGGAGAGCTTCGACCGCCTGCATCCGGTCGCCGCCAGCGAAATGCTGCGCGACGCCGACCTGCTCGCCCCTTGGAAGGAACCCGCGAAATGACCCGCAAGACCAGCGCCGCAGCGGCGGCCACGGCGAAGTCCGATGCATCGGCCGCTTCGCCGTCCGTCGCGGCTCCAGCCGGCCCCTCTGCCATGCAGCGTCCGCCTGCGGAGCTGCTCTACGCCGACGAGCTCGCGCGCCTCGCGGCCGAGGACCGCGGCCCGGTGCCGCCGGGCTGGCGTCTGTCGATGGGCGCGGTGATCCGCTTCATCGCCGGCGGCGAGGGCCACCGGCGCAAGCTGGTCTGCGCGCCCAGCCTGCTCGAACGCGCGCTGGTGACGCTCGCGTCCAACCGCGCACTGCTGCTGGTCGGCGAGCCGGGCACCGCCAAAAGCCTGTTGTCGGAACTGCTGAGTGCGGCGATCAGCGGCACCAGCACGCTGACCGTGCAAGGCAGCGCCGCCACGACCGAGGACCAGATCAAATACGGCTGGAACTACGCGCTGCTGCTCAACGAAGGTCCCAGCGAGCGCGCACTCGTGCCCTCGCCGCTGATGCGCGGTCTGCGCGAGGGACGGGTGGTCCGCTTCGAGGAGATCACCCGCTGCCCACCGGAGGTGCAGGACGCGCTGCTGTCCGTCCTGTCGGAGCGGCTGCTGATGGTGCCCGAGCTGGCCGACGCCGGCACCGCCGCCGGCACGGTGTTCGCGGCGCCGGGCTTCAACCTGATCGCCACCGCCAACATCCGCGACCGCGGCGTCAATGAGATGTCCGCGGCGCTGAAGCGGCGCTTCGCCTTCGAGACGGTGTTCCCGATCGCGGACTACGACGAGGAACTCGCGCTTGTTCGGAGCGAGGTCGACCGCCTGCTGGCCCGCGACGGCCTCAGCGTCACGCCGTCGCCTGACGTGCTCGAAGTGCTGGTCACGGTCTTCCGCGAGCTGCGCACCGGCATCGGCCGCGACGGCCAGGCGGGCGAGCGGCTGTCGACGGTCGTCAGCACCGCCGAGGCCGTCAGCGTCGCCCACGCCATCACCCTGCGCGGCCACTACCTGCGCGGCGACGCCGGCCGCGCGGCCGACATCGTGGAGGCGCTGGCCGGCGCGGCCGCCAAGGACAACGCGGACGACCTCAAGAAGATCCGGCGCTACATCGACCAGCGCGCCGCCAAGCGCGCGGGCGAGCACTGGCAGGCCTTCCACGCGGCGCGGCATCTGCTGCCCGAATGAAGCCGCCGCGCGTCCTCGGCATCCGCCACCACAGCCCCGCCTGCGCGCGGCTGGTGGCGCGAACGATCGCGCGCCAGCGCCCGCAGGCCGTGCTGATCGAGGGCCCGTCCGACTTCAATGCGCGGCTGGGCGAGCTGATGCTCGACCACGAACCGCCGCTGGCGATCTACAGCCACGCCCACGCCAAGGACGGCGCGCCGGCGCAGTGCTGGTACCCCTTGCTGTCGCATTCCCCGGAATGGATCGCGCTGCGTCACGGTCTGGCGGCCGGGGCGCAGGTCCGGTTCATCGACCTGCCTCACTGGGCCTACCGCGCGATTCCCGACGACACGCGACGCACGGCGGGACAGCCGCGCAGCCGTTACGGCCGCGTCGATGCCATGCTGCGCGACCGTCTGCGCTGCGACGGTCCGGACGCGCTGTGGGACCACCTGTTTGAAGCGGACGAGTTCGGCGTCGGCGTCGGCGTCGGCGTCGGCGTCGGCGTCGACAGCGACCGCGACCGCGATGCTTCTCCGACGCCGTTCGAGCAACGGCTCGATGCCTACTTCGACGAACTGCGTGGAGACGATCCCGGCACGCCGCAGGACCGCGCGCGCGAGGCCCTGATGTCGGAATGGATCCGCTGGGCCACGGCGCGCTTCGAGCGCGTGCTGGTCGTCTGCGGCGGCTGGCACAAGCCGCCGCTCGACCAGGCGTGGCGCGCGTGGCGCGACGAGTCCGCCGCCGGCTCCCGTGGGGCGTCCGAACGCCCGCTCGATTCCCCGTCCACCGGTTCCCCGTCCACCGATCCGCCGTCCACCGATCCGCCGTCCACCGATTCCCTGGCGACCGGCTCCCTGCCGCCCGAGCCCCTCGCGCCCATGCCGCCCGATCCCCGCGAAGCCGGCAGCTACCTCGTGCCCTTCAGCGACCGGCAGGTCGACGCGCTCGGCGGCTATGGCGCGGGACTGCCGTCGCCGCTGTACTACCGCTGGCTCTGGGACCACGGCGCCGCCCGCGCCGCGGAGCGGTCCATGGCGGCGATCGTGCGCCGGCTGCGGCAGGCGAAAGTCCCCTGCTCGACCGCCGACGTCATTGCCTTCGCGCATCACACGCGAGCCCTCGCCGCACTGCGTGGTCGCGCCACGCCCCTGCGCACGGACCTGCTCGACGGTCTGCTCAGCGCGGTCGTCAAGGAGGCGCTGGAGTCACCCGCCCCGTGGCACGGCGACGGCCTGCTGCGCGGCGACCATCACCCGATCCTGCGCGAAGCCCTGCTCGCGCTGACCGGCGACGGCGTCGGCCGCCTGCACGGCGACACGCCGCAGCCGCCGCTGCTGCGCGACGCCGAGCGGCGCCTGGCCGAGGCGGATCTGCTGATCCCGTTCTCCTCGCACACGATGGTGCTGGACCGCCGCCGTGCGGAAGACCGTCCGCGCTCGCGCCTGCTGTGGCAGCTGCGCGTGATCGGCGTCGGCGGCGTCAAGCTGCGCGGCATGGCCGCACCGGGCGGCGCGCGTTCGCTCGCGCCGGCGCTGCACTTCCAGGAACACTGGCAGCTGCGGCGTGACGACCGCTGGCACGCGGACCTGATCGAAGCGGCCATCCACGGCGCGACGCTGGACGCCGCGGCGCGTCAGGCGCTCGCGCAACGGGCCGGCGCGCAGGGCGGCGACCCGGCGGCCTTGACCGGCACCTTGCTGGCGGCTGTTCGCGCGGGCCTGCTCGACATGGGCGAGGACCTCGCCGCGCAACTGCGCGACGGCCTGCCGCGCTGCCACGATCACGGTGCGCTGGCCGGCGCGGCTCGCACCCTCGCGGAAATCGCCCGCACCGGCTTCTGGAGCGACGACCCGCGCGCGATGCTCGAAGCCACGCTGGGCGCGATCGCGGATCGATTGATGTGGCTGCTCGAAGACCGAGGGCTGGCGTCCGACGCGGACACCGGGTCCTCTGATGCCGGGAACGCCGGCAGCGCCCCGACCGTGCCCGGCTCCTCGCCCGCACGGGCGGAGGCCGACGTGCGCGCGGTGGCGGTCTTCGAACCGCTGCTGCAACTGGACCTGCCCGCGCTCGACCGCGAGGCCGTGCTCTCGACGATGGTCCGGCTGGCCGACGGCGCCGGTCGACCGCCGGCACTGCGCGGCGCGGCGCTCGGCCTGGCGTATGCGCTGGAGGCGCTCGGCGACGACGACACGGCCCGCGCCCGCGTGATGGCGGTGCTGCGCGCCATGCCGCCGCGCGACGCGCTGGGCGATTTCCTGTACGGCCTGTTCGCCTGCGCGCGCTCGCTGGCTACCGCCGACGACGCGATTGCGCGGGCGTTGCATGCGACGCTGGCGGCGATCGGCACCGAAGACTTTCTCGCGGCGCTGCCGGCGTTGCGCGGCGCAATGGGCTGGCTGCCGCCACGCGAGCGCGGCGCCGTGGCGGCGCACGCGGCGCGGCTCCTGGACGACGGCGCGCTCGGTGCCGGCAACGGGCACGGGAACGGCACCAGCACTGGCGTCGGCGCGAATGCTGGCACGGGGCCGCGGGGCGTCGGCGTCCTCTCACCCTGGCTGCTGACCTCCGGCCGCAGCGCCGCCCTGCTCGACGCGCGACGCATCGAGACCCGGGCGCTGGCGGCCGCGCGGGAGCTGGGCCTGTGAGCGCGCCCCTGCCGGAGCTCGACATTGCCGACCGCTGGCGCCTGCTGCTCGGCGAAGCGGGCACCGGCAGCCTGGGCGCCGCCGGCGCGCAGGCGTTCGCGATGGACCGGGCGCTGGCCTGGCTCTACGGCCGGGACGACAACGGCGGCGGCCTCGCGCCAGAGGACCGCCTCGATCGCGGCGGCGGTCTCGGGGCTTCGCAGCTCAGCGTGCCGGAATGGATCAACGAGATCCACACGCTCTTCCCCAAGGAGACGATCGAGCGGCTCGAACGCGATGCGATCGAGCGCTACGGCATTGACGACGTCGTCACCAACCCCGAGGTGCTGGCGCGCGCGACGCCCAACGTGGCGCTGCTGCAGGCGGTCCTGCGGACCAAGCACCTGATGAACCCGGCGGTGCTGGCGATGGCGCGCGAGCTGGTGGCGCAGGTGGTGCGACAGCTGATGGAGAAGATGGCGACGCGCGTGGCGCAGGCCTTCAACGGCAGGCGGCAGCCGCAGCGCACCGCGGCGGGCGGACCGGCGTCGCAGTTCGCCGCGCGCGAGACCCTGCGGCGCAACCTGCGCCACTACGACGCGGCCAGCGGCCGGCTGGTCGTGCGGGAGCCGCGCTTCCGCGTCGACAGCCGGCGCGTGATGACGCCGTGGCAGGTGCTGATGCTGGTGGACCAGAGCGGCAGCATGGTGCCGTCCGTGATCCATGCGGCGGTGACGGCGGCCTGCCTGTGCGGGCTGCCTGGCATCAGGACCCATCTGATCGCCTTCGACACCGAGGTCGTGGACCTGACCGGCCAGACCGGCGATCCGGTCGAGCTGCTGCTCAACGTGCAGCTCGGCGGCGGCACCTGCATCGGCACCGCGGTGGGCTACGCGGCCGATCTCATCGAGGTGCCGCGACGCGCGATCGTCGTGATCGTCAGCGACTTCTACGAAGGCATGGATCCGCAGGTGCTGGTCGGGCACGTCCGCGCATTGATCGCGCAGGGCACGACGGTGCTGGGCCTCGCGGCGCTGGACGAACGCGCGGATCCCGTCTACGACCGCGAACTCGCGGGGAGGCTGGTCGAGGTCGGCGCGCACGTCGGCGCGATGACGCCGGGGCAGCTCGCGGGATGGCTGGCGGAGAAACTCGGATGAGCCTTGGCGACCACGCCCCGATCCGCGAGGACCTGCTGCATCTGACGCCGGAGGCTCTGGCGCATGCGGCCAACGCCGGCATCGTCAAGCGCGCCCAGCGCGAGCTGGCGGGCGGCTACCGGCCGACGATCGAGGTGGACGCCGACGGGCAGTTGAGCGCGCGCTTCGACGACGGCATCGCGTGCCGCTGGCCGCGCGCCGTCACCCTGCCCGACGTGCGCTGCAGCTGCGCCGCCGCGGGCATCTGCAGGCACCGGATCATCGCGGTGCTCGCGTATCGCGAGACGATCGGGTCTGCGCCCGCATCGCCATCCGGGTCGGCGGCGCCGGTTCTCGCCGCCGCGCCGACGCCCTCCCCAACACCCGTCCATGAGGTCGGCGAAGACGCGCTCGTCGCGCTCCTTCCCCCCGCGGTGCTGGCCCTGGCCCATGCGCTGCGGGAACACGGCCTGTCGATCGAGGTCCGTCCGCGCGATCAGACGCAGACGGCGGGCGGCGAACCCTGCGACACCGCGCGCCTGCCCAGCGCCACCGTGCGCTTCTGGGCCGGCGCCGGCCTGGAGGCCGCGCGATGCGACTGCCTCCGCGCAACGGCCTGCGAGCACGTGGCGCTCGGCGTGTGGGCCTTCCGCGAAGCGCATCGCCTCGGTCTCACGGGCGCAGCCTCGGTGCGCCTGGCGCCGGCGGTGCCCGGCGGCAAGACGCCCACCGTCGATCGCGCACCGTTCGAGGAGCTCGCCGCGGCGCTGCTGCGACACGGCGCGGCCGGCGGCGCGTCGGCGCTGGCGCAGCCGCTGTCGCTCGCGCGCGGCGCGGCGGGCGACGCGGCCTGGTTGATGGGCACGCTGGACGATCTCGAAGCCTGGAGCGATGCCTATGCGCGCCGCAGCGCCCGCCACGACGCGGCGGAGGGCGTGGACCTCCTGGCGGAACTCGGCCTGCGCCTGGCCGCCGGCGCGCGGCCCGGCCATGCCGGCGACGCATGGGGCACCGGCCAACCGGGCGAGGTCGAACTGGATCGCCTGCGCCTGACCTGCCTGGGCGCGCGCACGACGCGGGACGGCGACACGCGACGGACCTCGCTGGTCATGGCGGACCTGGACACCGGCACCCCGCTGCTGCTCCGCCACGACTGGCAAGTGCCCGGCGACAAGGCCGAGAATGAAGCCGCGATCCGCGCCAGCGAGCGGCTGGCGCCGGGTCTGCTGATGTCGATGCTGGGGCTCGGACAACTGATCTCGCGCCAGGCCCGTCGTCGGCCCGACGGCAGCCTGCGTCTGGCCAAGCATCGGTCCGATCGCAACCAGCCGCTGCCGCAGACGGCGGACTGGCAGACGCTGCGGGCGCCGCTGCGGACCGATCGCGTCGCACAGCTGAGGCGCGAGCGCCTGCTGCATCCGCACCCGGACGTGACGCCGCGCCACGCGGCGCGCCGCTTCGTGGTGTTCACGCCGGCCGACTGGGGCACGCCGTTCTACGACGCCCACGAGCAGACAGTCGCCACGCTGCTGCGCGATGCCGACGGCGCAGCGCTGATCGCCCGACGCGCGCATGAGCGCCACACGCCGCATGCGCTCGAAGCCATCGCGCAGGCCTTGACCGGCGCGGACGCCGCCCCCACCCACATCGCCGGCATGCTGCGATGGCGCGGCGGACTTCCGGAACTGGAGATCTGGGCGATCGCGGGCGCCGGCGGCTTGACGGTCCCCGACCTGGACACGCGGGCCGGCGCCGCGCTGGCGGGGTTGCCGCTGGGGCACGTGCCGGCGCCGGAGGCGATGCCGGACGCGATGTCCTCCGCCAGCGACGGCCCGGCAGCGCTGCGGACCCTCCTGGCCGCGCTGCTCCACCACGGCCGCAACCAACTCCCTGCCGCCTGGCGGAGCGAGGCGCGCGCGTTGGAGCGCCGTCTGGCGATCGCCGGCTGGCGCGCACTGGCCGAAGGCCTCGGTGGGGTGCTGACCGCGATGGACGAGGCGCAGTCACGCAGCGCCGGTGCCGCGCTCATGCGACTGGTGGCGCTGCTCCGGCTCCACGTGGATGCGGCGGCGCTGGAAGCGGCCGCGCTGGAATCGGGCCAGGGGTCCATCGAGACCGCCGATCACGCGGAGGGTCCCGAGGACGACCGGGAAGCCCGGGACGACGGCGAGCGGCCGTCCGCAGGCGCCTGAAACCGCGCTGAAACCCGGCCGCTCGGCCCGGCGTCACAATCGCGGCCTCGCGCCTTTCCCGGCGCTCTTCTTCCCGCTCTTCTTCCCGCTCTTCTTCCTGCACTTCCTCCTTCAAGCGGCCGCCTCGCCATGACCACACTCCCCCTGCAGCAGCACCTCCCGACCGTCAGCCCGCTCGCCTATGGCTGCATGGGCCTGGGCGGCCATTGGGACGACGCCCCGTTCACCGCGGCCCACGTCGACCATGCGCAGGCCGCCGTCGAGGCCGCGCTGGAGATCGGCGTCACGCTGTTCGACCACGCCGACATCTACACCCGCGGCAAGGCCGAGTCGGTCTTCGGCGAACTGTTCCGCCGCCAGCCCTCGCTGCGCGAGCGCATCGTGCTGCAGAGCAAGTGCGGCATCCGCTTCGCCGACGCGGAGGGCCCGGGCCGCTACGACCTGTCGGGCGGCTACATCGTCCAGGCGGTCGAGGCCAGCCTCCAGCGCCTGGGCACCGAGCGTCTGGACATCCTGTTGCTGCACCGCCCGGATCCGCTGATGCAGCCGGACGAGATCGCCGAAGCCTTCCGGCGCCTGCGCGCGGCGGGCAAGGTGAGCCACTTCGGCGTGTCCAACATGAACGTCGGCCAGATGGCCTGGCTGGGCCGTGCGCTGGACCAGCCGCTGGTCGTCAACCAGCTGGAACTCGGCCTCGGCCATCTGGAACCGCTGGACGCCGGCACCTGCTTCAACGACCCCCAGGCCGCGGCGCGCCCCGGCGCGCTGGCCTGGACCGGCACGCTGGAACACTGCCAGCAGCACGGCATCCAGCTGCAGGCGTGGGCCGCGCTGGCCCGCGGCCGCTTCAGCGGGGACACCGCTCAAGCCCCGGCCGACGAGGCCGCCCGCGCGTTGGTCCAGAAGCTGGCCCAGGAACACGGCGTCAGCACCGAAGGCATCCTGCTGGCGTGGCTGATGAAGCACCCGGCACGCATCCAGCCGGTCATCGGGTCGGCGAATCCGGATCGCATCCGCGCCTGCGGCGACGCGCTGAAGGTTCAGCTCACTCGCAACGAGTGGTACGCGCTGTACGTGGCAGCGCGGGGCGCGCCCCTGCCTTGACTGCAAAAGGGCCAGCGGCGGTGGCAGTGCTGAAGCCCGTCAGAACGCCGCGCTGAGTTCGCTCACGAGTGCCGCCGCGCCGATCTCGCGCACCGCGGCGAAGTTCTGACCCGACCACAGCGGCGAGAAATCGCCGCTGCCCTGCGCCTCGGCCTTGGCGCGCAGTGGCGCGACGCTGGAGGTCGCCAGCGGGAACGCCGGTGCCGCGTCGTTCAGCGGACCGAGTTCTCGCATGTAGCGGTTCACGATGCCGCGCGCAGGACGCCCCGTGAAGAGGTTGGTCACCGCCGTGTGGTGATTCGCCGGATCGCGCAGCGCCGCCCGATGCGGCGCGCTCGTCGTCGCTTCCTCGCACAGCAGGAAGGCCGTGCCCAGCTGCACCGCCGACGCGCCCAGCGCCAAGGCCGCACGGATGCCGCGCACATCGGCGATGCCGCCCGCCGCGATCACCGGCACCCTCACCGCGCGCACGATCTGCGGCAGCAACGCCATCGTGCCAGGCTGCCGCGTCAGGTCGTCGCTGAGGAAATGGCCGCGATGGCCGCCCGCCTCCCAGCCTTGCGCGATGACACCGTCGGCGCCGTGCGCTTCGAGCCAGCGGGCCTCGTCGACCGTGGTCGCATTGCCCAGCACCAGGCTGCCCCAGCCCTTCACGCGAGCCATCAGCTCGGCGGACGGCAGCCCGAAATGGAAGCTCACCACCGGCAGCTTGAAAGGCTCGACCAGATCGGCGATCTCCGCGGTGAACGGCGCGCGTCCAGGCCCTGCCTTGATCTGCGTGGGATCGATGCCGAACTCGGCGTAGTACGGGCCGAGTCGATCGCGCCAGCGCGCCTCGCGCGCGTCGTCCGCCGTCGGCGGCGTGTGTGCGAAGAAGTTGACGTTGAACGGCTTGTCGGTGCCGTCGCGCAAGGCCTTCAGTTCCTTCTGGAGGACCTCGGGCGTGAGCATCGCCGCGGGCAGGGACCCCAGCCCGCCCGCATGGCTCACCGCCAGCGCCAGGCGGGCGTCCTGCACCCCGGCCATCGGCGCCTGGATCAGCGGCAGGCGGGTACCGAGGAAGAACGGGGCGAAAGGCGCGCTGGAGGTCGGCATGGCGGCGGATCCTGGACTCGACAAGACGGGTCCTGATGATCGCGCAAGGGCGATGCCCCTGTCAGGACGGTTGCATCTCGAAGAGCGGCAGGCGACGGCGGTCGAGCCGGGTGGGCTCGTCACCGCCATCAGCGCGGCGCTTCACTTGCAGGTGAAACTCTTCGAATTGACTTCCTTCACGTTGCCCACGCCGCAGGTGGCGGTCGCCTGTTCGCTCATCTTGCGGACGTCCTCCATGCGCTGGGTGTTGGCCTCGGAGGTGTTGGGCGCGATCACGCAGCCGGTGGACAGGACGGCCGCGGCGCCGGCGAGCAGCCAGGCGATCGGACGGGCGGCGTGAATGGAGCGGATGGTCATGAAACGGTTCCCTCGGAAATGGATGTGGAGGCGGAGTCTAGGCAAGCGCGCGCGCGATGGTCGCGCCTCCGACAGACCGATCTCCGGAGGCGATGAACTGCAGGAGGGCGCGATGCGCGGGGGATACGCCGCCAAGGGAACTGTCCCGACGGCGACCCGTCACACAGCGGGTGTCCCAAGGATCGGGGGCCGGGCGCATCTCGCCCAAAAACCCCATTCACACACGCTTGACGAAGCACCGCTAGCCTGGGCGTCTCGTCCTGCGGTCCAGCGGGACGATCCAGGAGTAGCCGTGACTGACCTTCGATCGATCCAGCGCCCTGCGACCGCGGTCCGCGCCGTGGTCGCGGTGGCGATCCTGGGCGCCCTGCTCAGCGCCTGCGGGTCGGGCTCGACCGGCCGCAAGCCGGAGATGAGCGCCTACGAAAACACGCAGCATGACCGCTGCGTCGCCTTGCTGCGGCCGATGCTGCACGGCCAGCCGGTGCGCTCGACGGCGGTCGAGCACGGCACGCAGGGGCTGGACTACGTCTGGGTGAACGCCGACGTCCACGACGACGACGACGACCTGGACCGCCGTGTGGCCAAGGGCACGCGTGTCGGCGGCCATTGCCAGTTCGAGGCCGGCGGCGAGGGCGTGCACCTGCATGTCTACGCGCTGGACGACGAGGACTCGCCGATACCGGCGCCGGACTACCGTTTCGTGGCCGGCCCCCGCGACGTGCTCGTGAGCGCCGACGCCCACTGAAGGACGGCTGACCGGACGCCGACGGGTCGCGACCGGCTGCCGCGCGCCGCGCACCCCCCTGCATCACCGCCGGCGACCGCGCGCCGGCCGGCGTCGAGGTTCAGCGGATACTCCCGCATCCCAGTCACGCGGGAGCGCACTTGGCAGCCCCCTCCTCTCTCTCCCCTTCCATCGCCCCCACGCCGTTGCCGCCCTTCCTGGCCGGCGGCGGCGAGATCGCGCCGCTGATCGCCGCCTTCGACTGGGGAGCGACCGCGCTCGGACCCTTGAGGGCCTGGCCCGACCACGTGCGCCACGCGACGGCATTGATGCTGCGTTCGCGCACGCCGATCGTGATGCTCTGGGGCGAGCCCGGCGTGATGATCTACAACGACGCCTACGGCGTGATCGCCGGCGCGCGACATCCGCGCCTGCTCGGCAGCAATGTGCGCGAAGGCTGGCCCGAGGTGGCCGACTTCAACGATCACGTCATGCGCGTCGGCCTGGCCGGCGGCACGCTGCACTACGAAGACCAGGAACTCGTGCTGCACCGACACGGCCGGGCGGAGACCGTCTGGATGAACCTGGACTACTCGCCGCTGCTGGACGACGACGGTCGTCCCGCCGGCGTGATGGCGATCGTGGTCGAGACCACGGGGAAGGTGATGGCCGAGCGCCACGCCCGCGGCGAACGCCAGCGGCTGACCCAGCTCTTCGAGCAGGCGCCCAGCTTCATGGCCGTGCTGGCCGGACCGGAACATCGCTTCGAGAGCGTCAACCCCGCGTACCAGCGGCTGATCGGCGATCGGGACGTGATCGGCCGCACCGTCGCGCAGGCGCTGCCCGACGCGGCCGCGCAGGGCTATGTGAGCCTGCTCGACGCCGTCTACGCGACCGGACGCGCCTACACGGCGCAGGCCGCGGCGTTCGTCGCCCAGGCGCCCGACGGGCCCGACGGCCACGCGCGCGAGTACTTCCTGGACTTCGTCTACCAGCCGATCCGCGACGACCGCGGCGCGGTCACCCACATCTTCGTCGAGGGCGTCGACGTCACCGCGCGGGTGCGCGGCGAGCAGCGCGGCGCCGCGCTCGCCGGGTTGAGCGAGCGGCTGCGCGAGGTCGGCTCGCCGGCCGACATCGGCTTCGCCTCGGCGCAGATGCTGGGGATGATGCTGACGGCGACACGCGCCGGCTACTGCACCGTCGATCACGAGTCGGAGACCGTCCGCATCGAACGCGACTGGCGGCGCGGCGGCTTCGACAGTCTGGCCGGGCTGCGCCGCTTCCGCGATTACGGCAGCTTCGTGGACCAGCTCAAGCGCGACGAGGTCGTCGAGATCGTCGACGTCCACGAGGATCCGCGCACGCGCGACCACCGCGAGTCCTTCGACGCGATGCGGGTGCGCTCCATCGTGAACGTGCCGGTGCTGGAGCAGGGGCGGCTCGTCGCGCTGCTCTTCGTGCACGACGAGTCGCCGCGCGCCTGGAGCGCCGACGACGTGTCGCTGATCCGCGAGACCGCGCACCGCACGCGCGTGGCGGTCGAGCGCGCGCGCAACCAGGCGGTCGCGCAGGACCGCGAGGAGCGGCTGCTGCGCTCGGACCGGCGCAAGGACGAGTTCCTCGCGACGCTCGCGCACGAGCTGCGCAATCCGCTGGCGCCGATCCGCAACGCGGTGCACCTGCTGGCCGCCGCCGATCGCGAGGGCCGCTTCACCGGCATCCGCGAACTGCTGGAGCGCCAGGTCAACCACATGGTGCGGCTGGTCGATGACCTGCTGGAGGTCTCGCGCATCAGCCGCGGCCTGATCACGCTGCGGCAGGAGCCGGTGAACCTCAGCAGCGTCGTCGACGCGGCGGTGGAGAGCAGCCGCCCGCTGATCGACCGCGAAGGCCATCGGCTGACGCTGCGTTTCGACGGTCCGGCCCCGTGGGTGCAGGGCGACCCGGTGCGGCTGACCCAGCTGCTGGTCAACCTGCTGAACAACGCGGCGCGCTACACCGACCCGGGCGGCCGCATCGACGTGCACATCGCGCGCGGCGAGGGCGAGGACGCCGAAGCCGTCCTGACCGTGACGGACAACGGCATCGGCATCGCGCCGGAGCAGTTGCCGCAGCTGTTCGAGCTGTTCTCGCAGCTGGACCGCTCGCACAGCCGCTCGCAGGGCGGTCTGGGCATCGGCCTCAGCCTGTCGCAGACGCTGGCGCGCCTGCACGGCGGCCAGTTGACCGCGACCAGCGACGGCCTGGGGCGGGGCAGCAGCTTCCAGCTGCGCCTGCCGCAGATCCCGGCGGCGACCGCGGGGGCCCCCGCGTCGGCGGACGAGGACGAACCGCTGGGCGCGCGGCTGCTGCTCGTCGACGACAACCGGGACGCCGCCGACACGACGGCGGAACTGCTGCGCCTGATGGGTGCGGAGGTGGCGGTGGCATATGACGGGCCGTCGGCGCTGAAGGCGGTCCAGGCGCTGCGGCCGGATGCGATCCTGCTGGACATCGGGATGCCCGACATGGACGGACACGAGGTGGCGCGCCGGCTGCGCGGCATGGGCGACGACATCGGCCATCCGCGCCTGATTGCGCTGACCGGCTGGGGGCAGGAACAGGACCGCGAGAAGACGCGCGAGGCCGGCTTCGACGACCACATCGTGAAGCCGGTGGACATCGACGCGCTCAGGGCCTCCCTGCTGACCGTGCGCCGGCCGACGACGGAATGACCGGGCCGATCAGACCGAATGGAACGACCATGCTGCTGCGCATCCATCACACCGCCATCATCTGCGCCGACTACGCGCGCTCCCGGCACTTCTACACCGAGGTGCTGGGCCTGCGCGTGATCGCGGAGACCTACCGCGAGGCGCGTCGCTCCTACAAGCTGGACCTGGCGCTGCCCGACGGCTCGCAGATCGAGCTGTTCAGCTTCCCCGGCGCGCCGCCGCGCCCGTCCTACCCGGAGGCGCAAGGGCTGCGCCACCTGGCCTTCGAGGTCGACGACGTCGCGTCGGGCAAGCGCGAACTCGAGGCCAAGGGCGTCGTCGTGGAGCCGGTGCGCGTGGACGAACTCACCGGCAAGCGCTTCACCTTCTTCGCCGATCCGGACGGCCTGCCGCTGGAGCTCTACGAGCGTTGATGGCCCCCTCACCCGGGCGGGTGCCGCGGGCCCGGGGCAGCGCCCGCCCTGCGGCATGATGCGCGCCTGGGAGGAATGGCCATGCCATCGACATACACGGCCGTGCGGGAGTTCTCGACGGCCGGCACGCTCACGCGGGGCGGATTCTGGCTGCGCCACGCCACGCTGGTGCCGCTCGCGCTGTGGATCGCGATCGCGGTCGCGGACACGCCGCTGGGAGGGCCCGCCGCGCTGGCGGCGACCGTCCTGCTGATCTCGATCTGGGGCCGGCGCCTGCACGACCGCGGACGCTCCGCCTGGTGGCTGCTGCTCGCGGCGCTGCCGGTGCTGGGCCCGCTGGCGCTGTGCGTCGAATGCGGCCTGCGCCGCTCCGCCCCCGAAGGCCGCCGCTTCGATGCGCGGCCTCCCGCCGACTACCTCACCGTCGCCCCATGAGCCCGTCTTCCCACCACATCGTCAACGACGTGACCGGTCTGAATCCGGTGCGCGTGATGGCCATCGTCGCGCCGGCATCGATCGAGGACGTCCAGGAGGCGCTGCGCCGCACCACCGGTCCCGTGTCCATCGGCGGCGGCCGCTTCAGCATGGGCGGCCAGACGGCCAGCCCGGGCAGCCTGCACATCGACATGCGGTCGATGAACCGCGTGATCGCGTTCTCGCCGACGGCGCGCACGATCCGCGTCCAGGCCGGCACGCGCTGGTGCGACATCCAGCGCTTCATCGACCCGCACGGGCTGTCGGTGAAGATCATGCAGACCTACGCCAACTTCACCGTCGGCGGCGCGCTGAGCGTGAACTGCCACGGCCGCTATGTCGGACTCGGTCCGCTGGTGCTGTCGGTGCGCGCGATCCGCGTCGCGCTCCACGACGGCAGCGTCGTCGAGGCCACCCGCGAGTCCCATGCGGAGGTCTTCCGCGGCGCCATCGGCGGCTACGGGGCGCTGGGCGTGATCGTGGAGGTCGAGCTCGACCTCGACACCAACCAGAAGGTGGCGCGCCACGACGCGGTCATGCCGCTGGCGGACTACTGGCGCTACTTCAAGGACCAGGTGCGCGGCAACCCGGCGGCCGTCTTCCACAACGCCGACCTCTACGGCCCCCACTACCGCACGCTGCGCGCGGTCACCTGGAAGGAGACCGACAAGCCCGCCACCGTCCCCGACCGGCTGCAGCCGCTGCGCAGCTCGTATCCGCTGCATCGCTACTTCCTGTGGTCGATGTCGGAGACGCCCTTCGGCAAGGAACGCCGGGAGAAGCTGATCGATCCGCTGCTCTACCTGCGCGGCAAGGTGCACTGGCGCAACTACGAGGCCGGCTACGACGTGGCCGAGCTGGAACCGCCGACGCGCATGCACCGCACCTACGTGCTGCAGGAGTACTTCGTGCCGGTGGAGCGGCTGACGGACTTCGTGCCGAAGATGGCCGAGATCCTGCGGCGCCATCGCGTGAACGCGCTCAACATCTCGATCCGCCATGCGATGCCGGATCCCGACACGCTGATGGCCTGGGCGCCGACGGAGACCTTCGCCTTCGTGCTGTATCACAAGCAGCGCACCCGCGAGAACGCCCGTCGCCGCGTCGCCGTGTGGACGCGCGAGCTGATCGACGCGGTGCTGTCGGTGGGCGGGTCCTACTACCTGCCCTACCAGCCGCACGCGACGCACGAGCAGTTCCACCGCGCCTATCCGGGCGCGCGCGCGCTCTTCGCGCTCAAGCAGCGGCTGGATCCGCACCACCGGTTCACCAACGCGCTCTGGGACAAGTACTGCCCGGGGCCGACCTGCGCGCCGGAGGCCCCGACGGCCACGACGGCCCCCGCCGCCGGCAGCACGGAGTTCCACCGCGTGTTCGGCGACACGCGCCTGTCCGACGCCTTCTATCTCTTCCTCCAGAACGTGTTCCACACCGCGCCGGAAGATCGCTTCCATCACCTGATCGCGGACGCCGTCACGCGCCATCGCGACGAGGAGAGCATCTACCGCGACATCCAGCGCCGGCTGCCGTCGATCAAACCGGCCGCCGCGGAACTGCGCTACGCCCTCCCGGCGCTGTTCAAGCAGAAGGCGGAGATGACCCGGCAGACGCTGGCCGTCCTGCCGGCGCGCGAGTTCGACGGCTACCTGGAGATCGGCTCCAAGGCGCGATACCACGGCGGACTTGCGAAAGTCCTGCGGCTGCGCGGCGAGCTGGTGTTCGTCGAGGAGAAGCCGCAGAGCCAGTCGCCCGTCGACATCGTCGAGCGCGGCCGGATCGCGCGGCCCGGCCGGCACTTCACGCTCGACGATTACGCCCCGCTGCCCGAGGCCATCGCCTCCGGCAGCATCGGTCTGGTGACCTGCTACATCGGGCTGCATCACATGACGCCGCAGACGCTCGGTCCCTTCCTGCGCTCGGTCCATCGCGTGATGCGCCCCGGCGGCGCGTTCATCGTGCGCGATCACGACGTGCGCGATGCCGACCTCGGCGCCCTGGTGTCGCTGGCGCACACGGTCTTCAATGCGGGACTGGGCGAGACCTGGGAGAGCAACGTCGCGGAGCGGCGCCACTTCGCCTCCGGACAGGACTGGGTGGATCACCTGCGCGAGGCCGGCTTCGAGGACAGCGGCCATCGCGTGCTGCAGGCCAACGATCCGACGATGAACACGCTGTTCTGCTTCATCAAGCCGGCGGAGGACGCATGAACGGAGGCTCGCCATCGCCATCGCCATCGCCACCGCCACCGCGGTCGCAGGCTTGGATCGCCAGGGCCCGGGCCGTCGCCTCGATGCTGTCCATCGGGGTCGCGGTGGCCTCCGGTGGCGTCGTTGGCGCCGCTGAACCCGAGACCCCGGTCGAGGATCGCCGCACGCCCGACCAGACCTTCCTCACCTTCCCCGAGTGGTACCTGGTGCACAGCCCGGCGGAATACGCTGCCTGGCTGGGCCGCAGCGATGCACCGAGCCGCTTCCCGCTGTTCGCGCACATCGGGCAGTTCTGGCAGTCGTACGGCGCGATCAACCGCGAGATCGCGCGCTATCCGTTCAACGGCGGCTATCACCTGATGGTGATGGTCATCGGCGTCAGCACGACGGTGGAATACGCGCTCAAGGGCGCCTACGAGCGCACGATCGGCCGCCTCGCCGAGGGCCTGCGCGGCACGGACGGACCGGTCGAGGAGGAGCGCTTCGCCGCGCGCTACGCGCAGGACTATGTCGACTTCATCCGCATCGACCCCTGGTACAAGTTCGACTTCGCCTCGCAGCTGAAATCGCTGTGGCGCGACGTGCCGATGACCGGTCCGGACATGGTGCGCAAGTGGGAGCGTCGCTACCTGCTGACGACGGAACTGCTCGTCAAGGAAGGCTATGCGCGGCTGATCAAGCTGGGCACGCAGACGATCTACGACGCGCCGAAACCGGTGACCGCCGTGTGGCTGAGCCGCGCGCCGGGCGACGCGGCCGAGCGCGCCGCACATCCGGACTTCATCGTGCCGCCGATGTCGTCGCCGTCATCCCCGTCGTCCCCGTCGTCGAGCGCCTTGTCCCCGGCGCAGGGACCGATCTTCGCAACGATTCCCCGCTACGAGGGCTTCACGAACTACAGCCGATGGCTGGCGCGGCAGGGCGTGGACTTCCTCAGCGTCGCCGGCAACAGCGGCGAGATCGTGGTCAGCGAGCTGGTCCCGCAGGCCTGGCAGCCGACCGGGGCGCGGCTGCTCTTCGAGCAACCCATCCTCACGCGGCCCGGCACCAAGCGCGCCGTCATCGCGCTGCCGATCACGCGCCTGGGCGACGAGCTGCGGCGTGCCGACCGCGCCGGCGACCACATCGAGCACATCTACGATTTCTGAGGCCCGGAACGACGAAGCGCGCCGGCATCACGCGGGCGCGCTTCGTTGAGCGACGCCCTGCGATGGGGGCGTCCTCCGTCTTCCGAAGATCAGTTCAGACGGTAGTTCAGGCGCAGCCAGGTGATGGTGCCTTCGGGGCGGTTGCGCACCGAGAACTCCTTCATCACCTTGAAGTCGACGCCCCACTCGCCGCTCTCCGCCAGGTAGGCGACCAGCGGGCCGGCCGACAGCGCCTGGACCTTGTTGGCGCCGGCCGCGCTGCCGCTGTCGGCGGTGAACTGCTTGAGCACGTAGCCCTGCACGCCGACCTTCCACTGGTCGTTGACGTTGTAGGTGCCGGACCAGTCCGCATGCAGGTACTGACCGGAGCGCACGCCGGTGTCGTCGTTGCGCGTGTTGAAGGAGTAGGTCGCGCGCAGGCCGACGGCGAAGCCGTTCTCCCACATGCGAGAGGCCACCAGCAGCGGCTTGAACGTCCAGTACTTGCCCGCGCCCGGATTGACCGCGCGGCTCGCGTCGTACGAGCCCATCGGCGGGTTGAACGCGACGCCGAGCGCGACGCGCGATTCGTCCTGCTGCCAGTCGATGTAGGCGGCGATCTCCGGATCGGCCAGACCGCTGCGCGTGCCCGACAGCGCATTGCCGGCGGCCGAGAGCTGCTGGTTGATCTGCGCCACGGCGGTGGGCGGCAGGCCCGCCGGCAGCACGGTGGTGAGCGTGAAGTCGTTGGTCTGCTTGACCAGCGGGAACGCGGCGGAGAAGCCCAGGCGGCCGTCCATCACGATCTTCTCGGTGACCCAGGTCAGGCGCGGCACGAAGACGTCGGCCTTGATCGAGCCGTTCACCGTCAGCGGCAGCGTGCCGACGCCGGGGATCGTCAGCGCGCGCGTCGGCGTGTTGCCGTCGGCGTCGCGCAGCTTATCGGCCTCGTAGTGCTGGTACCAGGTCTGCAGGTAGACGCCGGGGAACTGCGGCGTCGAGATCTCATAGGACGGCGCGCCGAGCAGCGCGCGGACCTGGCTGTTCTCGGTGGCGTGCGCGGTGCCGGTGACGGCGACCAGCGAGACGAAGGCGGCGGCGAGCGCGGACGGGCGCACGCGGAGAAGGTCGATGGACACGGGGATCCCTCCGGGGAGTTCTGGATTTTCGAATTGGGGCGCATCGTGCCAGCGGAACTGGCCGGGGCTTGTGCCATTCGTCACGTCGGAGCCCGTATTAGAGGCACGGCCCCAGATTCCGGGGCTGACGCGCCACAACCCGCCGCGCTTTAATCCGGTCCGCACCGCGCCCCGCGATCGCCGTCACCATCGGCTCGAACTCGCGACGCCACGAGCCACGCCACTTTTCGCCACCCCGTCCGGTCGGCTCGCGGCTCATTCCCACAACACGACGCGTCACTGCGAGGAGACTTCCCCATGCAACCTTCCCCCTTCACCCGCTCCGTCCGGAATGCCCTGTTCATCGGCCTGGCCGCGATGTCCTCCTTCGCCTTCGCGGCGGAGGTGGAAGTCGAGGGCTTCAAGTTCCAGGACACGGCGCTGCTGCACAACCAGACGCTGCAGCTGAACGGCGCGGCGACGTCGAGCATCCTGTCGACGCGCTCGACCGCGGTGGCCTTCTACCTGCCGAAGAAGCAGACCACGATGGAAGCCGCCGTGGCGGAGAAGGGGGCGAAGCGCATCACCTTCTACATGATGCGCGACGTGTCCTCGCGCGACCTGGCCAACGCGATGCTGGACCGCATCCGCCAGAACGCGGCGGAGGAGTTCTCGAAGAACATCATCCAGACCTCGCAGCTGGGCGTGGTCTTCGGCAACCGCGCGAAGCTGCTCAAGGGCGACCTGGTCACCATCGACTACGACCCCGCGAAGCAGACGACCGAGTTCAACGTCAACGGCCAGAAGGTGGGCGACACCATCCAGGGCGAGAGCTTCTTCCCGATGATGATGAAGGTGTGGATCGGCCCCAAGGTCCGCGGCAGCACGCGCGACGGCCTGCTGGGGATCGCGCCGGCGAAGTGATCGCCACGCGCTGGTTGCGCGTCGCGCGCCGGGATGGCGCGCTTGCGCGTCCGACCGGATGAGCGCTCAGCGTTCGACCGACGCGGCGTACAGCATCAGACCGCGCTTGAGCAGCAGCGGCTCGACGCGCGCGAAGCCGGCTTCAGCGAGCGCGACGCGCTGCTCCTCGATGCTCATGTAGAGCTGGTCGTTCTTCATGCCGCCGTCGCCCGCGACATGGTCGCAGACCAGGTAGCGGCCGCCCGGCGCGAGCAGCCCTCGCACCTGCTCATGCAGCGCGCGTGTGTGCCGCTTGTGGCGCAGCTCGTGCACGGCCTGGTGGGTCACGACGTGATCGAACGGGCCGAGACCCTCGACCCAGTCCGGCTCGCGGAAGCTGCGCTCGACGAAACGCACGCGATGCGCGTCGCCGCCGATGCGCTCGGCGGCGAGCTGATGCATCGCGGGCGAGAAGTCGAGTGCCACGTAGTCGAGGGCGGGCAAGGCCTGGAGCAGGTACTGCGCCAGGAACCCCGGTCCCGAGCCCAACTCAAGCACGCGACGGGCATTCCCGGCGTCCAGCACCTCGGCGAAGGCCGCGAAGAACTCGGTGCGCCACGGCCGTTTGACCATCGCCTCGTCGGCCCACTGGCGGGCGTCGGACATCTCGCGAAGGTCGATCGGGCTGGGGACGTCGAGCAGGGACATGGACGCTTTCGCAGTCGTTGGAAGAAGCCGCCGACTTTAGCGTTCCCGCTCCCCGCCCCGTCGACGCGGAACGCCGCGAGCGGACTCAGCGGCCCAGCTGCTTCAGCGCGGCCTGCAGGCCTGTCACGCCGCCGACGCGCTGGTCGTTGATGAAGACCTGCGGCATCTGGCGCACGGACGGGCCGCACTTCTCGTAGAAGGCCAGGCGCTCGGTCTCGTCGTCGATCAGGATCTCCTGATACTCGATCCCGCGGGCCTTGAGCAGACTCTTCGCCGTGTCGCATTGCGGGCAGGCGGACTTCGAATAGACGACGATCTTCAGTTCCATGGGCAGGAGTGTATTCGGGGCCCTTCCCACCTGCCGACCCGGGGTCTCCCTGACCTCCGGGGTAGCGGCATCCCCGCCGGCCCGTGACGGCAGCGTCGGCGCTTAAGCTCCGACCTCATGGATGCCCTGATCACCGCCGCCGCCCGCTTCCTCGCCGCCGGGGATGCCTTGAGCGCGCTGCAACGGGTCGCCCTGCGCGACGATGCGCCGGCGCTCGCGCTGCGCGGCATCGCGATGGCGCAGCTCGGCGAACACGCCCGCGCTCGCGAGCTCCTGCGCCAAGCCGCCAAGGCCTTCGGACCGAAGGAGGCCGTCGCCCGCGCACGCTGCCTCGTGGCCGAGGCGGAGGTCGCGCTGGCGATGCGCGATCTCGGCGATCCGACACGCCCGCTGCTGCAGGCCGCGGCGACGCTGGCCGCCCATGAGGACCGCGCGAACGCGGTGCAGGCCCGGCTCATTGCCGCGCGTCGCCTGATCCTGCTGGGCCGCCTCGACGAGGCTGCTGAAGCACTCCCCACGGAAGACGTCGACGGCGCACCGCCCCTGCTCGGCGCGATGGTCGGCCTGGCCTCGGCGGAACTCGCAATGCGGGCCCTGCGAAGCGGCGATGCGAAGCTCGCCGTCGAGCGCGCGCTCGACGCCGCTCGGCGCTCCGGCGTGCCGGCCTTGACGGCGCAGGCGAACGATCTGCGCGCCTCGCTCGATCAGCCGGCCGCGCGACGCATCGATGGCGGGCAGTCGCGTGCGCTGCGACTCGAGGAGGTCGAGGCCCTGCTCGCCTCCCCGGTGCTGGTCATCGATGCCTGCCGGCGCGCCATCCGCGGCGCGGGACTGGCCGTGGACCTCGCGCGACGGCCCGTGCTGTTCACGCTGGCCCGCGTGCTGGCCGAAGCGTGGCCCGGCGATGTGGATCGGGCGACGCTCATCCTCCGCGCCTTCCGGACCCGCCATCCCGACGAGACCCACCGCGCACGCCTGCGGGTCGAGCTGGGCCGCCTTCGCGCGCTGATCGATCCCGTCGCCCGCATCGAGGCGACGCGGGACGGCTTCGCGCTGCGCGTGGACGGCGAGCGCGCGGTCAGTCTGCTGGTCCCGCCGACGGAAGGCGAGACCGCCTCCCTGCAGGCCTTGCTGGCCGATGGCGCGGCCTGGTCCACGTCGGCGCTGGCGATGGCGCTGGGCGCGAGCCAGCGGACGGTGCAGCGCGCGCTCGTGGCGCTCGAGGCCGAGGGGCGCGTTCGCGCACTTGGCCAAGCGCGCGCGAGGCGTTGGCTGGCGCCGCCGATGACGGGAATCGCGACGATCTTGTTACTCCCCGCTCAGCCGCCGGCTGGATAGATTGCGATCCATGCGGCGACGGTTTCGCCGTACAGGAGATGACGATGACTGCTTCCAATTCCGCCGCCTGCGATCCCCAAGCCGAGGCCCGCATGGCGTCCAACGCGCACCTGCCCGCGGCCCGCATGGCGGAGGTCGTGCGCGAATTCGGTCCCTACCCGGGCGCGCCTGCCGTCCACGGTGTGAGCCATGACGGCGACCGCGTCTGGGCCGCCACGGCGGCAGGCCTGCTGGCGATCGATCCCACCAGCGGAGAGGTCCAGCGCACGCTCCCGTGCGCCGCGGACGCCGGCACGGCCTTCGACGGCCGTCACCTCTACCAGATCGGCGATTCGCAGATCCAGAAGATCGATCCGCAGAGCGGTCGCGTCGTCGGCACCATTCCGTCGCCGTCGGGCCAGGGCAGCGATTCAGGACTCACCTGGGCGGAAGGGAGTCTGTGGGTCGGGCAGTACCGCGATCGCAGGATCGTGCAGATCGATCCGGAGACCGGCGCGGTGCGACGCACCATCGAGTCCAACCGCTTCGTCACCGGCGTGACCTGGGTGGACGGCGAACTCTGGCACGGCACCTGGGAGGGCGATGAGAGCGAACTGCGTCGGGTGGATCCGGCCGACGGCGCCGTGATCGAACGGCTGGCCATGCCGGCGAACGTCGGTATCAGCGGGCTGGAGTCCGACGGGGCCGGAATGTTCTATTGCGGCGGGGGCAACAGCGGGAAGCTGCGGGCCGTGAGGCGACCGAAGCATGGTTGAACGCCGTCGAGTTCGCTCCTCGTCACTCCCTCTCCCGCACTGCGGGAGATGGCGGGGGTGAGGGTCGTCGTACTGTCACCACCCTCACCCCCTCCCCTCTCCCGCAGTGCGGGAGAGGGGGCAAGAAGGACCGTGCTTGCGCGAGGGCGCTGCGTGGGATCAGCGGGCTTTGCCGAGGTCCATCACCCAGTACTTGCTGTAGGTGTTGGCCGAGGAGGCGGCCGGACGGCAGGCGACGCCGACGTCGACGAAGCTCGCCGACATCAGGTTGGCGCAATGGCCGGCGCTGTTGCGCCAGGAGGTCATGACCGCCTCGACCGTCCCCTGCCCGGCGGCGATGTTCTCGCCGACGGCGGACCAGGTGTAGCCCGCGTTGGTGATGCGGGTGGAGAAGCTGCGGCCGTCCTGGCTGTCGTGGCTGAAGTAGTTCTTCGTCGCCATGTCCAGGGCATGCCCGTCGGCGGCCGCCGTCAGCTTGTCGTTCCAGACCACCGGCGCCACGGCGGGGAAGTTCCCCGAGCTGCCGCAGCTCGCGCCTGAAGCGCGCAGCGCGTTGATGCGCGTGAGCAGGTCCTGCTTGAAGTTGGGCAGGTCGCAGGTGCCGGCGACCAGCGGAGGATCCGTCGGCCCGGGGTTGGTCGGGGTCGTGGGATTGGTGGGACTGGTGGGCGTCGTGACGGGGTCGGCCGCCGGTGCATCGCTGCCCCCGCCGCCGCACGCACCCAGACCCAGCGCCAGGAGGGCGGCGACGATCATCGAAGGAGGGAACTGCCGGTGGACCGGCATGTTGGAAGGGACGTCCATCCAGGCATCTTAGGAAACGTCTGGAAAGATTTCTGGAACCAAACGTTGCAAAGGGTCAGCGCCCGGGGCTGGGCCCGACCTGGGTGTAGCCAAATTGCCTACACCGTAGCCAAATTGCCTACAGCTGCCCAAAAAAGGGCCGCCTACCCTCCCGGGCAGGCGGCCCCTTCGTCCGCTCAGATCAGGTCGTAGCGATCCAGGTTCATCACCCGGGTCCAGGCCTTGACGAAGTCATTGACCAGCACCTTCTCGCCGTCCTTGGACGCGTAGACCTCGGCCAGCGCCCGCAGCTGCGAGTTCGACCCGAAGACCAGGTCCGCCGTCGTGGCGGTCCACTTCGCGGCGCCGGACGTGCGGTCCCGGCCTTCGAGCACGCCCTCGTCGCTCGCCGACTTCTGCCAGCGCGTCCGCATGTCCAGCAGGTTGACGAAGAAGTCGTTGCTCAGGGTGCCCGGCCGCGTCGTGAGGACGCCGTGCTTCGTATGGCCGACGTTGGTGTCGAGCACCCGCATGCCGCCGATCAGCGCCGTCAGTTCCGGCGCGCTCAGCGACAGCAGCTGCGCCTTGTCGATCAGCAACTCCGCGGTGTGCTTGACCAGGTCCTTGCGGATGTAGTTCCGGAAGCCGTCGGCCGCAGGCTCCAGATAACCCATCGATTCGACGTCGGTCTGGTCCTGCGAGGCATCGGTGCGTCCCGCCGTGAACGGCACGACGACGTCATGCCCGCCCTGCTTCGCCGCCGCCTCGATGCCGGCGGAGCCGCCCAGCACGATCAGGTCGGCCAGCGAGATCTTCTTGCCGCCGTCCGCCGAGCCGTTGAACTCCTTGCGCACCGCTTCCAGCTTGCTCAGCACCTTCTCGAGCTCGCTGGGCTGGTTCACCGGCCATTCCTTCTGCGGCGCGAGGCGGATCCGCGCGCCGTTGGCGCCGCCGCGCTTGTCGCCGCTGCGGAAGGTCGAGGCCGAGGCCCACGCCGTCGTCACCAGCTGCTGGACGGTCAGCCCGCTCGCCAGCAGCTTGGCCTTCAGCGCGGTGACGTCCTGGTCGTCGACCAGCGGATGATCGACCTTCGGTACCGGGTCTTGCCAGATCAGTTCTTCCTGCGGCACCAGCTTGCCGAGATAACGCGACAGCGGCCCCATGTCGCGGTGCGTCAGCTTGTACCAGGCGCGCGCGAACGCATCGGCCAGTTCGGCCGGGTTGTCCTTGAAGCGGCGGGAGATCTTCTCGTAGGCCGGGTCCACGCGCAGCGCGAGGTCGGCCGTCGTCATCATCGGCGCGTGCCTGCGGGTCTTGTCGTGCGCGTCGGGCACCGTGCCCGCGCCGGCACCGCCCTTGGGCGTCCACTGGTGCGCGCCGGCGGGGCTCTTGGTCAGCTCCCACTCGAAGCCGAACAGCGTCTCGAAGTAGCTGTTGTCCCAGGTGATCGGCGTCGGCGTCCAGGCGCCTTCGATGCCGCTGGTGATGGTGTAGACGCCCATGCCTTCGCCGAGCGCGTTCTTCCAGCCGAGGCCCTGGTCCTCGATGTCGCCGCCTTCGGGCATCGCGCCGACGTGGTGGACCTCGCCCGCGCCGTGCGCCTTGCCGAAGGTGTGGCCGCCGGCGACCAGCGCGACGGTCTCCTCGTCGTTCATGGCCATGCGCTTGAAGGTCTCGCGGATGTCGCGCGCCGACGCGGCCGGATCGGGATTGCCGTTCGGGCCTTCCGGGTTCACGTAGATCAGGCCCATCTGCACGGCGGCCAGCGGGTTGGCGAGGTCGCGATCGCCGGCATACCGCTCGTCGCCGAGCCAGGTGGTCTCCGGGCCCCAGAAGACGTCGGTCTCCGGTTCCCAGACGTCGGCGCGGCCGCCGGCGAAGCCGAAGGTCTTGAAGCCCATCGATTCCAGCGCGACGTTGCCGGCCAGGATCATCAGGTCCGCCCAGGACAGCTTGCGGCCGTATTTCTGCTTGATCGGCCAGAGCAGGCGACGGGCCTTGTCGAGGTTGCCGTTGTCGGGCCAGCTGTTGAGCGGCGCGAAGCGCTGCGCGCCAGTGCCGGCGCCGCCGCGCCCGTCCTGCACGCGGTAGGTGCCGGCCGAGTGCCAGGCCATGCGGATGAAGAACGGACCGTAGTGGCCGTAGTCGGCGGGCCACCAGTCCTGGGAGTCGGTCATCAGCGCGTTCAGGTCCTTGACGACGGCGTCGAGGTCGAGGGTCTGGAACTCATGCGCGTACTTGAAATCCTCGCTCATCGGATTCGTCTTGGACGAATGCAGGGAGAGGATGGAGAGATTGAGCTGCTCGGGCCACCAGTCCCGGTTGCCCTTGGTGCCGGCCACCGCGTGGTGGTGGGTTCCGCCCGAGAACGGGCACTTCGATTCGCCTGACATGTCTTCCTCCTGAGTTGAGCCTTGGGGGCAGTCCGCTTGTCCGCCACAGCGTGCGAGCGCGAACGAGTCTAGAACTCGCTCAGTGTGCGCAGCAACAGTTCGGTTTTATCGGAGCGATAGTCTTTTTTGACCGGAGGGCGCCGTTCGGATCAGGCGGCCATCTGGACGACGCTCTCCGGGAGGATGGCCGTCGGCATCTGGATCTCCCGCTGCTGGAGAAATATCGCCCCAGGGGCACAGCCCGTCCACGATCTGTGAGGACGGGGGGCAGCCTGGGGCGAGGGAACGAAGTCTATCGACGAGCGATCGACATACGGATGATTTTCATGTGAAGCGAGGGCCATCCGCCACAGCCCTGAAGGGTGTTGATCTGAGCTATTGACCGATGCCACAATCCGCGCCTCTCATCCCCAGGAGCCCCCGTGGACAGTGCCCCCAGTCCCTTCGCGACGCGAGCCGGAACGGTCGCCGCACGACTGACGCGCTGACCCGGCTCCGGGGCGGCGCCACATCGTGCCGCCTTCCTCCTCCTGTCGCATCGATCGCCTTTCCAAGGCAACCGTCGCCGCCACGCGACGACTCACCCGATCCGATCCATCGTGAACCGCGCCGTCATCACGCCTCAACCGGCGTGCGGGACAGTGCGCGCAGGAGTCTTCCCATGCGTTTCTTCCTGCTGGTCCTGACGACCGGCCTGCTGCTGCCCCTCCCCTGCTTCGCCGCTGGCGGACATCACGCCGTCGACGATGCCGCGATCGACGAGGCCGGCCAGTGCAACCTCGAACTCTGGGCCGAGCGATCCAACCTCGATCGCCGTCAGCTGCAGCATGCCGGTCTCGGCTGCAATCTGCTCGGCGTCGAGGTCGGGATCAACGCCGACCGCGAGACCGCCCGCGCCGCCTCGCGACGCCATGTGCACGGCGTGCAACTCAAGTGGGCCACCGCCCTGCAGCCGCAACTGGCGATCGGTCTCGTCGCCGCGCTGGGATGGCAAGACCAGACCCCGCGGTCGCAGCAGTCCTTGCTGGTGCCCTTGACCTGGACGCCGCGCGAGGACCTGGCGATCCATCTGAACCTGGGACGCACCCTGTTGAGAGGCGCCGAGGATCGCACCCAGCGCGGCCTCGCCGTCGAGTGGCAGATGACGCCGGCCTGGCAGACGCTGGCCGAGCATTTCCACGACGGCCAGCGTCCCCTGACGCGACTTGGTCTGCGCCGCACGGTGGACGAGCGCTGGACCGTCGACCTGAGCTTCGCGAAAACTCCCGCGACCGCCCGCGCGCCCAAGGAAGGCTGGTGGACGATCGGCGCGAACTGGACCTTCGGGCAATGAGCCCGCGCGGGCCCGCGCCGCATTCATTTCCCGCATGAGTAAAGTCGCGGGTCGAGCAAGGCCATTGGGCAGACTCCGTCCGTCGTCAATCTGGAGGACAAGAATGTCGCTCCGCCTCCTCGGGCGCCCCCGACAGCAGGATTGACGACGAGAATCGCCCGGCTTGCCAGTCCGCCTCCGCCGGCGACGGCACTTTCAACCTTGGAGCCCACCATGTCTCTGCGCATCAACGACATCGCCCCGAACTTCACCGCCAAGACCACGAAGGGGGAGATCGACTTCCACAACTGGATCGGCGACAGCTGGGCCATCCTGTTCTCGCATCCGAAGGACTTCACGCCGGTGTGCACGACCGAGCTGGGCTACATGGCCAAGATCGAGCCCGAGTTCACCAAGCGCAATGCCAAGCTGATCGGCCTGTCGATCGACCCGGTCGAGAACCACGCCAAGTGGGCGGCGGACATCGAGGAGACGCAAGGCGCCGCAGTGAACTACCCGATGATCGGCGACACCGACCTGGCGGTGGCCAAGCTCTACAACATGCTGCCGGCGGAAGAGCCGGGCACGTCGGACGGCCGCACGGCGGCGACGAACGCGACGGTGCGTTCGGTGTTCATCGTCGGTCCGGACAAGAAGATCAAGCTGACGCTGACCTATCCGATGACCACGGGTCGCAACTTCGACGAGATCCTGCGCGTGCTGGACTCCATCCAGCTGACCGCCAAGCACCGCGTCGCGACGCCGGTGAACTGGAAGCACGGCGACGACGTGATCATCGCGGGCTCGGTGTCCGACGACGAAGCCAAGACGATCTATCCGGAAGGCTGGAAGGCGCCGAAGCCGTATCTGCGCATCGTCAAGCAGCCGAAGTGATGACGGCGTGAGGCCGCTGGCCTCACTCCTGATAAATCGCGAGGCCGGTTCCCCTCTCATGGGGAGCCGGCCTTTCTGCTTCCTGCGGGCACGCTCGTGCTCAAGCTTTCCCGTCGAAGTAACCCGCCTCCTCCAGATCCTCCGCCAGCGTCGGATGCCGCGGCGTCCAGCCGAGCGCTTCGCGCGTGACGGCGCTGCTTGCCGCCAGGCTCAAACCGGCGAACTTCGTGAACCAGCCGAAATGCGCCGGCGCCTCGTCCTGCGACAGGCTCACCACCGGCACGCCGAGTCGCTCGCCGATCGCCGTGGCGATGTCCTTGAAGGCGACCCGCTCCTCGGCGATCGCGTGCCAGCGCGCACCGCCCCGCGGCGCTTCGATCGCCCGGCGGAACACCATCGCCGCATCGCGCCGATGCACCGCGCTCCACGCGTTCTGACCGTCGCCGATGAAGGCCGAGCGCCCGGTGCGGCGCGCGAGGTCGATGAGGAGGGGCACGAAGCCGTGATCGCCCGCACCGTGCACCGTCGGCGAGAGACGCACGGTCGCGGCGTTGATGCCGCGCGCCGCGAGCGCCAGCGCTGTCGGCTCGGAGACTCGCGGATAGCCATCCGACACAGGCAGGCACGGATCGCCTTCATGACCGAGACGACCCGAAACCGCCATCGCCAGTCCCGACGTCACGAGCAGCGGACGCGCTGATCCGATCAGCGCTTCGCCCAGTGCCTCGATGGCGACACCGTCGCGACGGCAGTTCTCCGCGAAGCGGGAAAAGTCGTGATCGAACGCCGTGTGGATGACCGCATCGGTCGCCGCCGCGCCCGAGCGCAGGCTGTCCAGATCGTCGATCGTGCCGCGATGCACCTCGGCGCCCGCACGGACCAGCGCTTCCGCGGAAGCATCCGACCGCGCCAGACCCAGCACCTGATGGCCAGCCTCGATCAATTCATCGACCACCGCCGACCCGACGAAGCCCGTGGCTCCAGTGACGAAAACGCGCATGAGAGAAACCCTCGAAAGTTGATGCGACGCATCGTCCGCGCAGAATCCATCCCGGTGTAGTAGTGACCTTATCCAGGTATGGCGGCTAACAGGATGAACAACGTCTTTCCCCTTCCCTCCGTGCCGCCGCCTTCCGAGCTGGCGGCCGTTGCCGCGCAGACGACCAAGGACAACGTGCTCGGCGCCTACCTGCGCGATCGCCGCGAGCGGCTCGACCCCGCCGCCCTCGGTCTGCCGATGACGCGTCGGCGCACCCCCGGCCTGCGTCGCGAGGAAGTCGCGCAGCGCGCCCACGTGAGCCCGACCTGGTACACCTGGCTGGAGCAGGGCCGCGGCGGCGCGCCGTCGGAGGTCGTGCTCGAGCGCATCGCCAGCGCGCTGCTGCTGACGCACGTTGAGCGCGAGCATCTCTTCCAGCTCGCCTTCGGGCGCGCGCCCGAACTCCGCGCACCGGAAGCCGTCGGCATCACGCCGCGGCTGCAGCGCGTGCTGGATGCGCTCACGCTGAGCCCGGCGATCGTGAAGACGACGATGTGGGACGTCGTCGGCTGGAATCGCGCGGCCAGCGCCGTGCTCACCGATTACGACGCGCTGCCGCCCGAGCAGCGCAACATCGTGAAGCTGATTTTCTGCAACCCGCGGGTGCGGGCAGCACAGGACGACTGGGAGAGCGTCGCGCGTTTCGTCGTGGCGGCGTTCCGCGCGGACGCCGCGCGCGTCGCCGACACCGCCAGGGTCGAGGCGCTGGTGCGCGAAGTCAGCGCGCTCAGCCCCGACTTCGAGCGCTACTGGCGCGAGCACGACGTGAAGGCCTTCGGCGAAGGCGTGAAGCGGCTGCGCCATCCGGTCGTCGGCCTCATCGCGTTCGAGTATTCGGCGTTCTCCGTGGACCAGCGGCCCGACCTCGGGATGGTGGTCTACCAGCCGGCGACCCCCGAGGACGAGGACGGCGTGCGCCGACTGCTGGATCTCCAGGCACTCGCCTCGACCTGAGCCCCAGGGACTCGCGGTCGCGCACGGCATCAGGGCATCAGGGCATCAGGGCATCAGGGCATCAGGGCATCGCGGCATCAGGGCATCGCGGGATCACGGCAGGAACAGCGCCTTCTCGTCCTCGAACGTCTGCTGCAGGTGGTCCGCCACCGTGCGGATCGCCCGGTCCTTGCGGTCCTGGCCGCGGATCAGCAGCCACATGTCCCGCGGATCGCGCACCGGTTCCAGCGCACAGGCGCGCAGCCCCGGCACCTGCCTCCCGATGTAGTGCGGCAGCACGGCGAGCCCCGCGCCGGTCCTCGCTGCGATCGCCTGCGACATGTGGTTGTTGGCGCGGAACGCCACCCGCGCACGTGGGAAGTGCTGCGCCAGCCAGGACGCATCGGGCATGTCGGCGTTCTCCTCGTCGAAGCCCACGAACACCGGCTGCGCCCCGGCCTCCGCAGCCTCGCAGACCGCCGGTGTTCCATAGAAACCGAAGCCCATCGTGCCCAGCGGCTTCACGATGAAGTCGCCATCCTTGGGCCGCGTGAGCCGCACCGCGATGTCCGCCTTGTGCCGGTCCAGGCTCACCGCCCGCAGGTCGGTCGCGAGATCGACGTCCAGGCCCGGATGCAGCGCCGCGAGCCGCGCGAGCCGGTCGATCAGGAAGCCCTGCGACAGCGCCGGCGGCGCGTTCACCCGCACCAGCCCGTGCACCGCGCCGTCGTCGCCCTCGCGCGCCAGCGACTGCGCCGCAGCCTCCATGTCGCCGGCCGCGGCAAGCGCGCGCCGCCCCGCCGCCGTCAGCACGTAGCCGTCCGGCCGTCGATCGACGAGCTTCTCGCCGAGGCTGTCCTCCAGCGCCTGGATGCGCCGCGAGATCGTCGCGTGATTGACCGTCAGCGCCCGTGCCGCGGCCGACAGGCTGCCGTGCCGCCCGAGCGCGAGGAACACCCGCAGGTCCTCCCAGTCGACGCCCCCGCGGAACCCTGTGCGTTTTTGATCAGCCATTGAGACAGGATAGCGGCTACCGCCCGGGAGGGCCGGCTCCTAACCTTGTGTCCAACGCCGAACGATCCTTGATCTCCGCGGCGTCATCCACCCCCCCGGATCCTCCGGATCCCGCATGAACAGGAGCCTTTCCATGTCCACGACTTCCAACACGGCCGCCCGCAAGGTCGCCATCGTCACCGGCGCCTCGCAAGGCATCGGCGCCGCGCTCGTCGCCGCGTTTCGCGCACAGGGCTACGCCGTCGTCGCCAACTCCCGCCACATCCAGCAGGGCGACGACGCGGACGTCGTCGCCGTCCCCGGCCACATCGGCGACCGCCTGGTCGCGCAACGCGTCGTGCAGACCGCACTCGACCGCTTCGGCCGCATCGACACGCTGATCAACAACGCCGGCATCTTCATCGCCAAGCCCTTCACCGAGTACACGTCGCAGGACTTCCAGGACGCGTTCTCCGTCAATGTCGCGGGCTTCTTCCACGTCACGCAGCTGGCGCTGCCGCAGATGCTGCTGCAGAAGAGCGGCCACGTCGTCCAGATCACGACCACGCTGGTCGATCAGCCGATCACCGGCGTGCCGGCCGCGCTGGCCAATCTGACCAAGGGCGGCCTGGACGCGGTGACCCGCTCGCTGGCGATCGAGTACGCCAAGACCGGCGTGCGCGTGAACGCGGTGCGTCCCGGCGTGATCAAGACGCCGATGCACGCGCCGGAGACGCACGAGTTCCTCGCCGCGCTGCATCCGATGGGCCGCATGGGCGAGATCAGCGAGATCGTCGAGGCCGTGCTGTACCTGGAGCGCGCCGGCTTCGTCACCGGCGAGCTGCTCAACGTCGACGGCGGCCAGCACGCCGGCCGCTGAGCATCGTTCTCCCAAGGAGCCCACCATGCCCTACGTCAACATCAAGGTGACCCGCGAGGGCACCGCCCCCGGCGCCAGCGCCACCACGCCCGAGCAGAAGGCGGCCCTGATCCGGGGCGTCAGCGATCTGCTGTTCGAGGTGATGGGCAAGCCGCATCACATGACCTTCGTCGTCATCGACGAGGTCGAGCTGGAGAACTGGGGCGTCGGCGGCCTGCCGACGACGGAGTTCCGCCGTCGGCAGGCCGGGACGCCGGGCTAGGGAGGCCCTGGAGACCGGTTCCCTCCACGGTGGCGTTGGGACGGCCTGATCCGCCGGCCCGCCACCGTAGACACGGGTGGAAGGCCAGCGTAGGCAGCCCCCCGGAAGCCGCCCATCCCTAGGTCGTCGTCCTCCCCCTAGGTCGTCGTTCCGCCGCGGGGGAGCGTCGCATCGCTCCCCCTAGAATCGTCCGGCCCAGGGGGAGAAGAGCTTGAGGAAGATCGCATCCGCGACGCTGTCACGTGGTCATCCGCGCGAGCGCCGCTGCACGGTGGAACTGGTCGAGCTGGACCTGCCCGCCAGCCGCGACGGCGGCGCGCGCTACGTCGTCACCGTGCGCCAGGACAGCGGCGAATCGTCGCTGACCGCCACGCCCTGCCCGCTCGCCGACGCCGAGCGCCGCGCGTTGGACTTCATCCGCCGCCGCCTCGCCGCGGGCGAGACGCTGGTCCGCCGTGAGGGCTTCGAGGCGCTGTCCGAGCACGACGCGATCGGGGCATCTTCGGGAAGCGCCGCGGTCGCGCCGGGCAACGCGCGCGCCGCCTCTGCCTCCTCCGCTTTTTCCACCGCCTCTTCCACCCCATCTTCCGCCGGTCCCGTACCGCCGCGCATCGCCGCGCTGGTCGCACGCTTCGCACCCGCGCGCTGGAAGCTCGAGACCGCCGAGCGACAGGCCCGTTCCGCCTGGCGCGTCGCCGAATGCAGCGACCGCACGGAGGCCGTTCCCGCCGCGCAACGCGCGCTGCGTGGCCTGGTGCCGCGTCTCGTTGAATTGCTCGAAAGCGGCAGCGACCTGCTGGACCTGTGTCTGGCCGCCGCGATCGGCCGCCTCGGCGATCCCGGCGCGGCCGAGGCGATGAGGATGCTGGCCGAGCGCGGCCGCAGCCCCGCGACGAAACGATTCGCCCACCAGGCGCGGCTGATGCTGCTGTCGCCGGAGGACCTCGCCGCGCACGCCGAGTTGCTGGCCCGCCAGTGGTCGTCAGAGCTCGCGCTGGAACTCGAGGGTCCTGAGCTGGTCATCGCGCTGCTGGAGCCGCTCGACGCCCGACGCCTCGATTGGCCCGAGCTGATGCAGGACTGGTACGACATCGCGCTCGCCCGCCCCGCCGTGCGCGAGCGGGTGCTGTCGCTGCTGCGCGCGCTGCCGGTGCACGCGGAAGCCTTCCAGGCGATGCGCTACGTCTACAAGGCCGCCGAGCTGCGCCGCGATGCGGAGGTGCTCGGCGTGCTGCATGCGCGCTTCGAGAACACGCGCCCGGCCAAGGGCGGCCTGACCACGCGTCAGTACGTCGATCCGTCGACCGGGGACCTTATCGTCCGCAGCGGCGGAAGCAAGCGCAAGCCCGCTCGCGCCTATGGCCGCCTGACGCGCGAGTACCTCCGGCTCCGCGGATTGCGCAGCGTGCGCCGGCTCGCCGCGATCGCCCATCCGCATGCGTCCGGGCTCGCCGTCGAGCTGCTGCTCGGCCTGCGTGACGACGAAGTCCCCGCTGCCGCCGTCGAGCACCGTTCCGAGTACGTCGACCGTCGCTGGACGACGGTCGTGCGCCACTACCCGGCCGGCGCGAACTGGCTGCTGGTCACGCGGCTGCTGCTGGCGCGGGCGCCAAACCGCGGCGACCGGGACAACGGCCGCAACCCCGTCCCTGGCGAAGGCGACGGTGATCGTGGCCGGGCGAAGCGGGTGTGGACCCGCGAGCCGATCGACGTCACGCGCGCGCTGCCCGAGCGCGCCGAAGGCCTGCGCGAGATGTGGGACGCCCATCCCGAGGCGCTGCTGCGTCTGGCGATGGAAAGCCGCAGCGCGCTGGTCCACGCCGTGGTCGCCCGCGCGCTGCAGGATCACGCCGGATTCATGGAGCGACAACCCCTCGCCGCGCTCGAACGGCTGCTGCGCAGCCCGTACGCGCCGACGGCGGAGACCGGCTTCTCCGTCGCCCGCGCCCACGTGGAGCGCGGCACGCCGGCCGGGCAGATCCAGTGGCTCAAGCTGATGGCATCGAGTGCCCATCCCCCCGCGCGGGACTTCGCGCTGCTGCACATCGCCGGCGATCCGGGCGCCTTCGCCGGTTTCCCGGACCTGATCGTGGCGCTGCTGCTCAGCGGCCAGGATAGCGCCCGCAAGCAGGGTCACGGCCTGGCGCTGCTGGCGACGCCGCAGGCGCTGCTGGACGAACTGCCGCCCGCGCTGCTGGCCGCCGACGCGGCCGATCCCGGCCTGGCCGAAGGCGCCGCACTGATCGAGCGACTGCTGACCGGCCCGCTCGCCGCGCCGGCCGGCGAGGCCGTGCTGCGCCAGCTCGGCGCGCTGCTGCCGCTGCTGGACCATCCGGCGGTGCCGGTCGTGCAGCTCGGCGTCACCTGGCTGCTGCTGCATCCGGCCGGCGTCACGCTGCTGCCGCCGGCGCTGATGAAGCAGTTGATCGGTGCCGACGACCCCGACCGCCGCGCCTGCGGCGTGCGTCTGCTCGCCGCGCTGCCCGACGAGGTGCTGCGCGGCCAGGTCGAATTGATCGGCGATCTCGCCACCCACGCGCACGCAGGCATCCGCAGCGCCGTCGGCCCGGCGCTGCTGCGCGTCGCGCGCGGCGATGCCGACTTCACTCGCCTGATCGCCGACCGCCTGCACCGCGCCCTGTTCCAGACGGAGTCAGGCGATGGCGCCCACGCCGACGCGCTGCGCTGGCTGACGCAAGACCTGGCCCCCGCCGCGCCCGCGCGCGATCCTTCCGGAACCTGGCGCGCGCTGCAGGCGCGCAGCGCCGGCGCGCAGCGATATGGCGCCTGGGCGTTGATGTCGCTGACGCCGGCGGACTTCTCGCTGCGGCAGCTCGCCACGCTCGCACGCCATCCCGACACGAACGTTCGCCACTGGTCGATGCGGGCGCTCGACCGCTCGCTGCCCGCGCCGCCGGCGGTGCCGACGCCCGAGCAGGCCGAGCAGCTGCTCCCGCTCGCCGAGGCCGATTTCGACGACGCCGTCGACTACACCCGCACGCTCTTCGGCGAGCGGCTGCCGGACGAGTCGCTCGCCGTCGAGCTGCTCATCGCCTGGGTCGATCATCCGAAGGCCTGGGTGCAGGCGCTGGGCCGCGCCCGCCTCGTGCGTCGCATGAGCGCGGCCGACGCCTCGCTCTGCCTCACGCGACTGAGCCAGCACCCGGGCACGCAGGTGCAGCTCTTCGTCACGCAATGGCTGCTGGAGCTGCCGACCGACGACAAGCCGCAACTCGCGCAACGGCTGCGGGCGCTCACGCCCTACTTCCTGACGGTGCTCAGCCAGGTCCATCGCGGCCGCGCGGCCAAGTCGCGCATCACCGCCTTCCTGCGCGCGCAGACGGACGACGCCGGCACGGCCGCGGTCGTCGCCGAGATCTTCGCCCGCCAGGTCGTCACCGCCAGCCTGACCGACAAGCCGCAGTACATCGCCGGCCTGCGCGACATCGCCGCGAAGCACCCCGGCATCGCCCTGCCCTTCCTGAACTGGAAGTCGCCCGCGGGGCCGCGAGGGTCCCCGGCCGCCGCGCCGACCACGCCGACGTTGCCGGGTTCTTCCGGTTCCTCTGGCGCCTCGGGTCCTTCGACTTCTACGGCCTCCGCCGCCTGACGACGATGCAGTTCCGCTACAAGTACTACGGCAGCACCACCGTCGACGACACCGCGACGTCGCAGGCTTTCAGCTTCGCGCCGGACACGCTGCGGCCGCCGGTCGCCTTCGACGGCCTGCTGCGGCGTGACTCGCACGCGCACCTGGCCTTCCGCGAGGCGCTGTCGGCCTTGCACTCGGTGGTCGTGAGCGACCTGCGCTACCGCGGGCGCGACAAGTCCGCCTATCGCGCCTGGCTGGCCGAGAACGAGCAATCGATGCTGGCGCGCTTCATGGCGCAGGCGGTCGACCTGAAGCAGCGCGCGGACGGGATCAATGAGGAACTGCGCTCGCTGCGCCAGCGCAAGATCCAGCTGCTGGAGCCTTTCTACAAGGCGCAGGCGGCCTACTTCAAATGGCTGTTCTGGAACAACCGCGACGCCTGGTACGTGCTGGACCCGGTGATCACGGTGCATCCGGAGCGGGTGCTGTTCGAGGCCTTCAGCCAGGACGAGTCGACCTACTGCGCCGTCAGCGTGCGGCACGACGTCTTCGACCGCGTCGGCGGAACAGGCGGCGGCATGGTCTGCGGTACGACCAACATCGACTACTCGGCCAGCCTGTACGACGAGTTCCAGAAGATCCGCGACTACAAGGCCACGCGTCTGCAGATCGATCCGGCCGGCTTCACCGTCGCCACCGGCGACGACCCCGCCTTCCGCGAGGAGAAGATCGACCTGCCCGACAGCTGGGTGCGCGGCTTCCTGCAGGTGTCCAGCGCGATGACGCTGCCGGCCACCGTGGTCGAGCTGCATCCGATGGACCTGCACAACCTCTGCGCCGTGTTGCGCCAGCACAAGGAACGCGCCGGTCCGCGCTCGCTGCGCTTCGAGCTGGCGCCCAACGGGCCCGCGAGGATGGTGCTGGAGCCGTGGAACATCGAACTGACCGCGCGCCGCAGCGCGATCGTCGGCGCGCCATTGACTGAGCCGCGGACGATCCGCGTCTGGGGCCGCCGCCGGTTGCTGACGCTGGAGCGGCTGATCGCGCTCGCGACGCGCGTTCGCGTCCACCTGCTGGGCAGCGGCATGCCGAGCTTCTGGGTCGTGGACATCGGCGACATCACCGTCACGCTCGGCCTCTCCGGCTGGACCGCGAACGACTGGTCCGACGCCGGCCGCTTCGACCTGCTGCAGCCGCGGCACGAGGTCAGCGCCGCGACGAAACTGGCCGTCGCCGGCGCGCTGCAGCGCGACTGGATCGCCTCGTCCGCCGAACTGGCCACGCGCACCGCTCTGCCGAAGACGGACGTCGACGCGGCACTCGGCCTGTGGGTGCAGGCCGGCCGCGCGGTCTTCGACCTGCCGACGAACCGCTACGCCTGGCGCGAGCTCGCCCGCGAGCCGCTGCCGATGGAGACCTTGCGCTTCGCCAGCCCCGAGGAGGCGGGCGCGCTCACGTTGATCCACGAGCGACGCGCCAGGCTGGGAGACCTCATGGCGCACGGCGCGCGCATCGTCGTCGACGGGGAGGTCAAGCTCAAGGACCAGGTCCTCACGCCTCGTTTGATCCTCAACGCGGATCAGCAGCTCGTCGACGGCAGCTGCCAGTGCAATTTCTTCCGCCAGAACCGGCTGCGCCGCGGTCCCTGCGCCCACATGCTGGCCCTGCGCCAGCTGGCGCAGGGCCAGCATGTGGGCGCA
>CAMPJJ010000011.1 GCA_946886855.1 uncultured Roseateles sp.
TTGCTTGCGCATGCTCTCCCCCATCCGTCGACACGGGATCACCCAATCGATGATCCTTGAATGCGGCGGAGTGTAGGAATCCCCAAAATGATGCGAGGGCCAGACGCGACGAATTGCAGATTGCGCGTCATGGCCTGCTCTTCTTCGGGACTGAAATTGCCGCGACGGGCGGCGGATGGCCGGTGGATCGCTTGTCAGTCGCCGCTCGGGCGCTGACCGGCGAGGGCCGGGATCGGCAGTTCGACATCCGCGCACTGGGCGCGGTCCATCAGGACATGGTCGATGACGACCAGCGCCAGCATGGCCTCGGCGATCGGCGTCGCGCGGATGCCGACGCAGGGATCGTGGCGGCCGAAGGTCTCGACCGTGGTCGGTTCACCGGCGCGGTTGATCGACGCCTTGGGTGTGCGGATCGAGCTGGTCGGCTTGATCGCGATCGAGACGCGCAGGTCCTGGCCGCTCGAGATGCCGCCAAGCACGCCGCCGGCGTTGTTGCTGGCGAAACCGGCCGGCGTCAGCTCGTCGCCATGCTGGCTGCCGCGCTGGCGCACGCTGTCGAAGCCGGCGCCGATCTCGACGCCCTTGACCGCGTTGATGCCCATCATCGCGTAGGCGATGTCGGCGTCGAGCTTGTCGAACAGCGGCTGGCCCAGCCCGGCCGGCATGCCGGTGGCCTCGACCATCAGCCGCGCGCCGACGGAGTCCCCGTCCTTGCGCAGCGCGTCCATGTAGTCCTCGAGCGCCTGGATCTGCGACGCGTTGGCCGCGAAGAACGGATTCTGGTCGACGTGTTCCCAGCCCTCGAAGGCCAGGTCGATCTCGCCGAGGGCGGTCATGCAGCCGCGGAAACCGACGCCGAGCTCCTGCTTGAGCCATTTGCGCGCGACCGCGCCGGCCGCGACCATGGGCGCGGTCAGCCGCGCCGACGAGCGCCCGCCGCCGCGCGGATCGCGCAGGCCGTACTTGCGCCAGTAGGTGTAGTCGGCGTGGCCCGGCCGGAAGGTGTCCAGGATGTTCCCGTAGTCCTTGCTGCGCTGGTCCACGTTGCGGATCAGCAGGCAGATCGGCGTGCCGGTGGTCAGGCCCTCGTAGACGCCGGACAGGATCTCGACCTGGTCCGGCTCCTGGCGCTGCGTCACGTGACGCGAGGTGCCGGGACGGCGGCGGTCGAGCTCGGGCTGGATGTCCGCCACCGACAGCGCCAGCCCCGGCGGACAGCCGTCGATCACGCAGCCGATGGCCGGACCGTGGCTCTCGCCGAAGTTGGTGACGCGAAACAAGCTGCCGAAAGTGCTGCCGGACATCTGGGAACCTGCCGAGGCGGGAGAAACCGAAGCCGTCGATTCTACGAGCGGCTCCTGCCCGCCCGACCCGTCATGCGCCCGGTGCCGCCCTCAATAAGCGGTCAACTCAGCACTCGGAGATCACGATGCGTCGGCGAGGGCACCCGCGCCGGCCTCCGCATCGACTTGAGCGCCGACCTCGGCACCACGATCGCCGCCCGCCCCTGCATCGACGACGGCCTCGCCGCGTGCGATGCGCGCCTGCGCGTCGGGGTCCCGCTCGAAGACCGCGATCGATTCGACGTGGGCCGTGTGCGGGAACATGTTCACCGCACCCGCCTTCGTGCAGCGGTAGCCGGCCACGTGCACGAGCAGGCCCGCATCGCGCGCCAGCGTCGCCGGCGCGCAGGACACGTACACGATGCGCTCCGGCGGCGTCCAGCCGGGCGCCAGCGACGGGTCCTTGACCAGTTCCGCCAGCGCCTTCACCAGCGCGAAGGCGCCCTCGCGCGGCGGATCGATCAGCCAGCGGTCCGACACGCCGTCGGCGGCCAGCAGCTGCGGCGTCATCTCGAACAGGTTGCGGGCGACGAAGCTCGCCTTGTGATCGAGGCCGTTGCGCGCCGCGTTCTCGCGCGAGCGCTGCACCAGCGCCTCGCTGCCCTCGATGCCCAGCACCTCGCGCGCCTGCGTGGCCAGCGGCAGCGTGAAGTTGCCCAGGCCGCAGAACCAGTCGATGACACGCTCGCCCGGCTGCACGGCCAGCAGCCGCAGCGCGCGCCCGACCAGCACCGTGTTGATGTGGTGATTGACCTGCGTGAAGTCGGTCGGCTTGAACGGCATCAGCACGCCGAACTCCGGCAGCGTGTAGGCCAGCTCGGGACCGCCCTCGTCCAGCAGGTGCACCGTGTCCGGCCCCTTGGGCTGCAACCACCATTGCACGGCGTGCTCGGCCGCGAACGCGCGCAGCTTGTGCACGTCGCCCGGGCTCAGCGGTTCCAGGTGCCGCAGCACCAGCGCGATGACCTGCGTGCCGTCGGTGTCGCCGATGGCCAGCTCGATCTGCGGCAGCCGGTCGCGCGCGTCCATCGCGCCGACCAGCTCGCGCAGCGGCATCAGCATCGCGCTGATCTTCTCGGGCAGCACCTTGCAGACCTGCATGTCGGCGATGTAGCGGCTCTTGCGCTCATGGAAGCCCACCAGCACGTGCCCCTTCTTCGGCACGTAGCGCACCGACAGGCGCGCGCGATAGCGGTAGCCGGTGGCCGGGCCCTCGATCGGGCGCAGCAGCGCCTCGGCCCGGACCTTGCCGAGGTGCCAGAGGTTGTCTTCCAGGACCCGCTGCTTGACGGCCACCTGGGCGCCGGTGTGCAGATGCTGCATCTTGCAGCCGCCGCAGGCGCCGGGATGCAGGCCGAAGTGCGGACAGACGGGGCGCACGCGCTGCGAGCTCTCGCGTCGCATCGCGACCAGCGCGGCCTGCTCCCAGTTGTTCTTCTTGCGGCCGACGGCGACCTGGACTTCCTCGCCGGGCAAGGCGCCCTCGATGAACACCACCTTGCCTTCGCTGTTGTGGGCGACGCCCTGCGCTTCGAGGTCCAGCGAATCGACCTTCAGCCATTCCGATACATCAGTCATGGGGGCGCATTATCCCAGCGCCATGGAAGGACCTTGCAGGACCTGGCGCGGGAAGCGGCCCACGCGCCTCAGAAGATCGAATCGCGGCTGATGCCCTGTCGCATCATGTTGCGCTTGAGCTTGGCCAATGCCTCGATCTGGATCTGACGGATGCGTTCCCGGGTCAGGCTGAGGCGCACGGCGAGGATGTCGAGCGTTTCCGGCTCGCGGTCGGCGAGGCCGTAGCGCCCGGCGAGCACCTCGCGCTCGCGGTCGCTGAGCGAGGCCAGGCCGCCCTTGAGCAGGTCCTCGAGCTCATGGCTCAGGCGATGTCCCGCCGGATCGACCGCCTGTTCGTCGGCGACGAGATCCAGCATCGATTCGCCGCCTTCGCCGTTGCGGTCGACCGGCGAATCCAGCGAGCTGGGCAGCTCCGCATACGCCAGCAGTTCGGCGATCTCGTGGACCGGCCGGCCGAGCGCCTGCGCCACGTCTTCGGCGCGCACACCGCCTTCGCCGCCGCGCTGGGCCGCAACCGCCTCCAGCGCGCGGCGCGCTTTCAGCACCTGGTTGAGCTCGCGCACGATGTGCACCGGCAGCCGCACCAGGCGCGCCTGATGCATCAGCGCGCGCTCCACGGCCTGGCGGATCCACCAGCTCGCGTAGGTCGAGAAACGGAAACCGCGTTCGGGCTCGAACTTGCCGATCGCGTGCATCAGGCCGAGGTTGCCTTCCTCGATGAGGTCGCTCATCGGCAGGCCGCGCCCCAGGTAGTTCTTGGCGATGCTGACGACCAGGCGCAGGTTGTGCTCGATCATCGCCTGCCGCGCCTCGAAGTCGCCGGCGCGCGCCTTCACCGCGGTGTCGTACTCCTCCTGGGGCGTCAGCAGCGGCGTGCGCCGGATGTCGCGCAGGTAGGCCTGCAGGGCGTTGGTGGCATCGCCGTCGGCGGGACCCAGGTCGCCCTTGCCCGACTTCGCCTTGGCCTTGCCGTCTTCCGACTCGACGCTGCGCAGGACGCGCACCTCGTCATCGTCGTCGGTGACGGCCTCGGCCGCGCCGGGTGCGTCGGAGTCGTCGCCGTGATCGCGCGCCGCGTGTTCGCGCTCGTCGCCGTCCTGGGGATCGTGGCCCTCATGCCCATCGTCGTGACCGGCCGGCTGTCCGCCGTCATCTCCAGCAACGTGCCCGGCATCCGGTGCGGCATCGCGTGCCCCCTCCTGCCCCGCATCGTGGCCGTCGACGGCGAGCTCGGGCGGCAGCTTGAAGCGGCCGGGATGGACGGAGCGATCCAGGCCGTCAGGCAGAAGTCCGTCGGTCGAAGAGGCGCGATGCAATGTCATGTTGCGGCGCCTCCTTGAGCGCCTCTAGCGCGCGGGCAACAACTTGGACGGATCGATCGGCTTGCCCTGCTTGCGCACCTCGAAGTGCAACTTCACCGAATCCGCGTCACTGCTGCCCATCTCGGCGATCTTCTGGCCCTTGCGCACCACCTGGTCTTCCTTCACCAGCAATGTCTGGTTGTGCGCGTAAGCCGTCAGATAGTTCGTGCTGTGCTTGATGATGATCATGTTGCCGTATCCGCGCAACCCCGCGCCCGCATACATCACGCGGCCATCGGCGGCGGCGAAGACCGGATCGCCGGCCTTGCCGGAGAAGGCCATGCCCTTGTTGCGGACCTCGTCGAAGCCGGCCGCGACGGCGCCGGACGCGGGCCAGCCCCAGCTGATGTCGTCGTCGTCCTTGGCGGCCAGGGGCACGCTCGGGGTCGAGGTGGCGCCGGCCGGCGCCGAAGCGGCGGCGGTCGTCGTCGCCGGAGCCGGGGACTTGCCATCCAGTGGACGCGTCTCGACCTTGGAGGTCGCCAACGGTCTGGTCGTGACCGCCGTCGGGTCGAGGCCCGGCGGCACCACGCGCAAGACCTGACCCACCTCGATCAGGTTGGGGTTGTCCATGCCGTTCCACCGCGCCACATCCTTCCAGCCCTGGCCGTTGTCCATCGCGATGCGGATCAGCGTGTCGCCGGGCTTGACGGTGTAGTAGCCGGGTTTGCCGGCGTTCTCGGCGCCGGGCAGCGGTTTCGATTCCGGGGCCGGCGTGACGGCCGTGCCGGGAATGGCGGGCGCCGTCGCCTTGCCGACGGGGCGATCCTCCACCGGCGCGCGGTGCGGGGTGTTCTGGCAGCCGGAGAGCGCGAGCACCGCCGCGGTGACCCAGAGCAGCGGGGAACGGAAGAGTGGTTGCATGCGCGAAGTTGTCATTTGGAAAGCCGAAGCGCGGGGCCGGGATGAAAGGCTGGCGGGAGGCCAACCGGGAGGCAATCAGGAGGCCGGCGCGCTACAGGACCCCCGATTTTAGGGGCACGAACAGGACGGCCTCATGCAGGCTGCGCAGGAATCGCGAGCCCGCGGCGTCGCGGACATGATCGATCAGGACCAGGACTTGCCCCCGGCCGCTGGGCGCGGTCATCGGCGCGACCAGCCGGCCGCCGGGCGCGAGCTGGTCCAGCCAGGCCTGCGGGATGTCGTCGCCGCCGGCGGCGGAAATGATGCTGTCGTAGGGCGCCGACGGCCGATGCCCGAGCATGCCGTCGCCGTAGACGAGCCGGATCTGGTGATGCCCCACGAGGTTGGCGCGCGCCTTGTCGTGCAGCGGCTTGAGCCGCTCGACCGAGACGACCTGTTTCGACAGCTGCATCAGCAGCGCCGCCTGGTAGCCGCAACCGGTGCCGATCTCCAGCACCTTGCCCAGATGGCCGCGCTGGCGCGCGCCGGGCGCGTCCAGCATCAGGGCCATCATCCGGCCGACGACGGACGGCTTGGAGATCGTCTGCCCGTGGCCGATCGGCAGGCTGGTGTCCTCGTAGGCCTGCGTGGCGAGCGCCGAGTCGACGAAGTGGTGGCGATGGACCGTGTTCAGGGCCTGCAGCACGCGCTCGTCGCTCAAGCCCTCGCGACGCAGGCGGTCGACCATGCGCTGGCGCACGCCGGCCGAATCGAGGCCCAGCCCGCTCGGCGTCGACTGCCGCGCCTTCAGCGCGGCGGCCTGCTGCCAGTGGCCTTGCGGCTTGATCGGCTCGCGCGCCTCGGCGGCCGCGGCAGCTGCGACGGCGCCGGGCGCGCCGGATCGCGCAGGTCCGAGCTTGTCCAGCGACAGCGGGAATCGCTTGGGCCGGGGCGGCAGGGAGGTCATGGACGGGCGTCGGTCTGCAGTTGCTGGCGCCAGTGGCCCAGCGTGGCGTGCTCGGTGAGGTCGACCTGCAGCGGCGTGACCGACACGGCGCCGTTGGCGGTCGCATGGAAGTCGGTGCCCTCGCCCGCTTCGCGCTCGGCGCCGGCGGGGCCGATCCAGTAGATCATGTCGCCGCGCGGGCTGCGCTGCTGGATGGTGGCTTCGCTGGCGTGGCGGCGGCCCAGGCGCGTGATGCGGCGCGGCAGAGCGGCGGCGTCGGCGCGGTTCGGGATGTTGACGCTCAGCAGGAAGGCCTTGTCGAGCCCGCCGGCGATGACGTCCTGGATCAGCGTCCGCATCACGGCCGTGGCGGCGTCCAGGTGCCCCCAGCCCTTCTCGACCTGCGAGAACGCGATCGACGGCACACCGAAGAGGTAGCCCTCGGTCGCGGCGGCGACGGTGCCGGAATAGAGCGTGTCGTCGCCCATGTTGGCGCCGTTGTTGATCCCGGACAGCACCAGGTCCGGCTTGTAGTCCAGCAGCCCGGTCAGGGCCAGGTGGACGCAGTCCGACGGCGTGCCGTTGACATAGCGGTAGCCGTTGGAGGCGGTGTAGACCGACAGCGGCCGGTGCAGCGTGAGCGAGTTGGACGTGCCGCTGGCGTTCTGCTCGGGGGCGATGACTTCCACCGTGCCGAGCCCTTCGCAGGCGCGGACCAGGGCGGCGAGTCCGGGGGCCAGGTAGCCGTCGTCGTTGGCGATGAGGATGCGCATGGGCGGCATTGTAGGCAGGCCGTCACCCCGGCGACGCGAGGGTCCACCCGTGCTGCCTATCATGCGCCCGGCGACCCCGTGGCGGGTCTGAGCGTCACAGGAACGAGGAGACGAGACATGAAGGCATGGCTGTGCGAGAACCCGGTCGGCGTCGAGGCGCTGCAGTGGAAGGAACTGCCCTCCCCGCAGCCCGGTCCCGGCCAGCTGAAGGTGGCGATCAAGGCGGCGAGCCTGAACTTCCCCGACCTGCTGATCGTCCAGAACAAGTACCAGATGAAGCCGCCGCTGCCCTTCGTGCCGGGCACCGAGTGCGCCGGCATCGTCGAGGCGGTCGGCGACGGCGTGACCGGCTTCAAGCCCGGCGACGCGGTGGCGGCCTTCACCGGCACCGGCGGCTTCGGCACCGAGGCGCTGGTCCCCGCCGCGCTGGCCCTGCCGCTGCCGCCGGGTTTCCCGTTCGAGGATGCGGCCGCCTTCATCTGCACCTATGCCACCAGCCACCATGCGCTGATCGACCGCGGCGCGCTCCAGCCCGGCGAGACGGTGCTGATCCTGGGCGCGGCGGGCGGTGTCGGCACGGCGGCGATCCAGATCGCGAAGGCGGCCGGGGCGCGGGTGATCGCCGCAGCCTCGTCGGACGAGAAGTGCGCGCGTTGCCGCGAGATCGGTGCCGATGCCACGATCAACTATGCGACCGGCTCGCTGCGCGACGAGATCAAGGCCCTGACGGACGGCAAGGGTCCGGACATCATCTACGACCCGGTCGGCGGCGACCTGGCCGAGGCGGCCTTCCGCTCGATCGGCTGGCGCGGGCGCTACCTGGTGGTCGGTTTCGCCCAGGGCAGCATTCCGGCGCTGCCGCTGAACCTGGCGCTGCTCAAGGGGGCCTCGCTGGTGGGCGTGTTCTGGGGAGAGTTCGCGAAGCGCGAACCCAAGCGCAACGCCGCGATGATGATGGCGCTGGCGCAGTGGTACGCGGCCGGCAAGATCCGCCCGGTGATCGACCAGGTCCTGCCCATGGAACAGCTCCCGCAGGCCTTTGCGCGCATGGCGTCGCGGCAGGTGGTGGGCAAGCTGGTGGTGGTCAACGGCTGAGCCCTGCGCCGGCCGCCGCCGACACCCTGTTTCACGGGGCATGCAAGCCCGGGGGGCGCTGCTAGGATGCGGCCAGCTATCGCTCCCCACACCATGGCCGTCAAAGTTCTCATCGTCGAAGACAACCCCGTCGCCCGCAGCTTCCTGTGCCGCGTGGTGCGTGAAAGCTTCAGCGACGGCATGGAGATCACCGAGGCGGGCGACCTGGAAGGCGCCCGCCGGAATCTGGCCAAGGTGGAGGCCGAGTCGCCCGCCACCGGCTACAAGCTGATCCTCATCGACCTGGAGCTGCCGGACGGCAACGGCATGGAGTTCCTCGGCGAGCTGGCCGGCCGGCCGGCGGTCAAGATCGTCACCACGCTGTATTCGGACGATGACCATCTCTTCCCCGCCCTGCAGCGCGGCGCCGACGGCTACCTGCTGAAGGAAGACCGTTTCGAGGTGCTGGTGGAAGAGCTGCAGCGCATCGTGCGCGGCCAGCCGCCGCTGTCGCCGGCGATCGCGCGCCGGCTGCTGTCGCACTTCCGTCCCGGCTCGACCGGCGATTCGGGTCCGATGGGACTGAACTCCGGCTTCGGCAGCCTGACCTCGTCGGCCACGCCCAGCACGCGCGGCGTCACGCTGGATCCGGTGCCCGAATGGGAACGCCTGACCCCGCGCGAGAACGAGGTGCTCACCTACCTCAGCAAGGGTTTCACGATCAAGGAGATCGCGAACCTGATGGGCATCAAGTGGTTCACCGTCAACGACCACATCAAGAGCATCTACAAGAAGCTCAATGTCTCGAGCCGCGCGGAAGCCGCGGTGCTGGCGTCCAAGCAGGGCCTGGTCTGACTGCAGAGGGCGCTGGCCCTGGCAGCGGTTCGCTCTGCCCTCTCCCGCAAGCGGGAGAGGAAGTCCGACTGGTGGATCACCACCGGTATGCCGCCTTCGCGAAGTACTGACGCCCATTCGCCCCGAACGGCGAGAACTGGTTGTAGGCCAGGATGCCGCCGATGGCGTTGGCCGTGATCACCCGATCGGGGTAGCGGTTGGTGACGTTGTCGACCCCCGCGCTGAGCGACCAGGCGCCCTGGTCCCATCCCGCCGACAGATCGAGCAGCCACGCCGGCCCGAAGGTCTGGTCGTTGGCCGCGTTGGACTGGCGGATCACGAAGCTGCCGTAACGGCTCGCCGCCGCGCGGCCGATCCAGGGCCCCCAGCGATGCTCGGCGCCGATCACCAGCTTGTCCTTTGGGGAACCGATCGTGGCGCGCGCCAGCGAGACGCGGTCGATCAGCTCCAGGCTGTTGGCGGTCAGGATGGCCGGGTTGTCGTCGACATGCCGGATCGAGTTCTTGTTGTGGTTGTAGGCGACCGTGTACTGGCCTCGGCCCGCGCTGCCCCACTCCTGCTGCCAGGTGCTCACGAGGTCCACGCCGCGCGTGCGCGTGTCCAGCGCGTTGGTGAAGTAGCGTCCCGCGCTGACCAGCACGCCCTGCGCCGCCAGTTGGTTGCGCAGCGCGGCGGGCAGCGTGAGGTTGGCTGAGAGCAGGACGCGGTCGTCGATGTCGATCTGGTAGACGTCGACCGTCGTCTGCCACTGCGCCAGCGGCTGGAGCAGCAGGCCCAGGCTCAGGTTGCGCGACTTCTCCGCCTTCAACGGCTGGGCGCCGAGCGCCGCCGCCGGGGCCGATGCCACCGGGAAGGTGCCCGCATCGACCAGCGCGCCGTTGATCAGGTTGGTCGAGGTGGTGGCGAAGTACTGCTGCGCCAGCGACGGCGCGCGGAAGCCGGTCGATACGGTGCCGCGCAGCGCCACGGCCGGCGACCACGCATAGCGGCCGGACAGCTTCGCCGAGGTGGCGCTGCCGAAATCGTTGTAGTGCTCGGCCCGCAAGGCGGCCGAGGCGCTGAAGGCTGTCGTCACCTGACCCTCGAGGCTCGCATAGGCCGCGACGTCGTGCCGCGAATGCGCGCCGGCGTTGCTCGGCTGGAAGCCGGGGAAGCCGGAGGCGCCGCCGCTCTGGTAGGACGCGGGTTCGCCGGCGTCGATCGCGTAGCGCTCGCGGCGGGCTTCGGCGCCGAGCGCCAAGGTCCAGGGCGCCGCAAGTCCGATGTCCACGTCCCGCGACAGGTCCAGGTTCAGCACCGTCTGCTGGTTGCTGAGCCGGCCGGCGTCGAAGCGCGTCGGGCTCGCGTTGCCGAGCGAGTAGTTGGCCGTGTTGGCCACATCGATGTCGAACCGGTTGCGGCCGTGGTTCACGCTCGCATCCCAGGACCAGCCGGCGAATTCGCCGCGCAGGCCGGCGACGATGCCGGTGTCGACGGTGGTGCTCTGCTCCAGCGGCAGGAAGCCTTCGGGATACAAGCCCGCGACGTCGTTGGCCACGGCGGTGGCGCGGGTGCGCCAGAACGCGGCGGAGACGGTGTCCCGATGGCTGAGGGTGGCGACGGCGTAAGCCTGCAGGCTGCCGGTCAACGCGATGGCCGCATTGATCACGGCCGACTGCTGGCGGCTGTCCGGATCGCCGAGGCGGTTGTTGACCTGCCCGAAGCGCGGCTCCGTCGCGGCCTCGCGCGTGTCGGCGCCGGCGCGGTTGGTGCGCTGCTGATGACGGTTCTCCAGCGCGAAGCGCACCCAGCCGTCGTCGCCGAGCGCGAAGCCCGCGCTGGCCGACTCGGTATGACGGAATCCGTCGCCGGCATCGGTCTGGCCGACCTCGGCGTTGACGCCGCCGCCCTTGGCCCCTTTCTTCAGCACGATGTTGATCACGCCGGCGATGGCATCGGAGCCGTACTGCGCCGCGGCGCCGTCGCGCAGGACCTCGACGCGCTCGATGGCCGCGAAGGGGATGGTGTTCAGGTCCACCGGCGCCGAGCCGCGGCCCTGCGTGCCGTTGATGTTGACGACGGCGGTGGTATGGCGGCGCTTGCCGTCGATCAGCACGAGGGTCTGGTCCGGCGAGAGGCCGCGCAGCTGGGCGGGCCGCACGGCGTCGGAGGCGTCGGTCAGCGACGGTCGCGGGAAGTTCAGCGACGGCAGCAGTTGGCCGAGCGCAGTCGCAAGTTCGGACGTCCCGGTGCGTTGCAGGTCGGCGACGCTGAGGACGTCGATTGGGGATTCGGACTCCGCGACCGTCCGGTTCACGCGTCGGGTGCCGGTGACGACGACCTGCTGGAGCTGATCGCCGGAGGCGGCCGACGGCGGCGCCGTCTGCGTCTGCGTTTGCGTCTGAGCCTGTACAGCGGGCGCGAGGCTCGCCATGGCGGCGAGCGCCACGGCACTCAGCGGGATTCCGGCGATCAGCGAGCGGAAGGACGGACGACGGGACAAGCGAAGAGACATGGGGGCTTTCGGGGATGCATCAGTCACGACAACCCCATAGCCTGCGGGCATTGGCATGCCCGGCCAACGAAGCTCCGCGCACATGCTCATGCGAAGCTCGAAGTCGACAACGCCCCGCTGACTCAAGGCGCCTTGGCGTCCGGGTCGGGCAACGGTTCTTGAGCGGCGTCGTGACGTGGGAGCCTATCGGCGGGTATCGCCGCCATCGCCGTGATCGCCCCACTGCGGATTGATGAGCGCGAAGGTCTCGTGATCGCGCCAGGCGCCGTCGATGAACAGGTAGCGCGGGCTGAAGCCTTCGCGCTGGAAGCCCAGGCGTTCCAGCACACGACGGCTGCGCGCATTCTCCGGCCTCACCGACGCCTGCACGCGGTGCAGCGACACCGCCGGCGCGAAGGCTTCGTCGATGAGATGCGTCAGCGCTTCCTGCATGAGTCCGCCGCCGACGCAGCCCTCGTCCAGGCTGTAGCCCAGCATGGCGCTCTGGAACACGCCGCGCACGATGTCCGACAGCGCGCACACGCCGATCACGCGCCCAGGCTCGTCGACCAGCGACAGCCAATAGCGCCAGATCGTGCCCGTCTCGAAGGCCGCCTCTTCGCGGGCGAGCCGGGCGCGCGTGACGTCCAATTCCCAATGATTCGCGGGCCGCGTCGGATCCCAGCGGGCGAAGTGCGCGAGGTTGCGGGACTGGTAGTCGATCGTGGCCTCGGCCAGCGCGGGCACGGAGGCCCGCATCAGCAGGCGCTCGGTCCGCAGCAGCTTGGGCGGTGATCCGGGACGGTAGCCGGCCGGAGAGTCGTCAGGGGGAGCAGGCATGGCGGCACTGTAGTCGCCCGATCGGTCCGTCGGGTGTCATCGACCTCAACGCGATCGCTCGACCGCCTGTTTCGCCGGGATCCACATCCCCAGCAGCATCGCCGCCAGCATCGCCAGCCCGCCGGTGACCGCGATGCCGCCTGCCAGCGACGCCGTCGCCACCAGCGCCGACAGCAGCGCGGGTCCGCAGGAGCCGCCCAGGTCGGACAGGAAGCGCCACACCGCGAGGAAGTAGGCGCGCCCGTGGCGCGGCGCGTGGTCGGCGCCCAGCGTCATGATGAGGCCCGAGCCGATGCCGTTGCCGAAGCCGATCGCCGTCGCGGCGATCAGCAGCGTGGTGAAGCCGACGGTGAACGGCATGGCCAGCAGCGCCAGCCCGATGATCGCCATCGACGGCACCGCCACCCAGCGGCGCCCCTTCAGGTCCATCACGCGCCCGGCCGGGTAGAACAGCAGCATCTCGATGCCGCCCGAAATGCCGTAGATCAGCGAGGTCACCGCCGGCGCCAGCAGCAGGTGGTCCGCCCACAGCGGGATCACCGCCTGCCGCGATGCCCGCACCGCGCTCACCAGCATCACGCCCAGGCCCAGCGTCAGGAACACCCGGCGGTGATCGGCCACGATGGTCTTCAGCGACACCGGTGCGGGCGCCGCCGCGCCGGCGGGATGCGGCGGCGCCTCCAGGTCCGGCAGCCGCGCGCCGATCGCCGCCGCGGCCAGCACGCCCGCGATGCCGACGCCGAACGCCGCCTGCAGCCCGAACGCATGCACCGCCGCCGCCGACAGGAACGGTCCGATGAACATCCCGATCCGCATCACGCCGCCCAGCGTCGACAGCGCCCGCGCGCGGTACGCGGCGGGCACCGCCTCGGTCAGGTAACTCTGGCGTGCCAGGTTGTAGACGGCCTGGGACATGCCCACCATGAAGCAGCCGATGCCCAGCGTCAGCACGCCGGGCAGCAGCACGGCCAGGGCCATGCCCAGCGCGCTCCACACGCCCGCCGCGACGATGGCCCAGCGCTCGCCCCAGCGCATGGTGATCACCGACGCCGGAATGTTGTTCAGCAGCGAGCCCAGCCCGATCAGCGTCACCACGAAGGCCGCCATCGACACCGACGAGCCGAAGTCCCGCGCCATCAACGGCACGATCGGCAGGATCGCGCCCTCTCCCAGCCCGAACAGCAGCGACGGCCCGAACGCGGGCACCGCGATCCGGCGGAACGAGAACTCGGCATCAGTCGTTGCGGAAGGTGTCGACATCGGACGTGAATCGGGAATGGATCGGAAGCGACTCGGACGCAGGGCCGCCGGCAGAGGCGACCATGACGATAAGCGAGGTCCGTGCCCATGGACGGCGCTCTTCGCCCGCAGCCCGCCATTCATGCCACCTGCGCCCGCGCGGGCCGCCCGGATATCGCACCGCCGCTCACGCCACGACGGCGCCAAGGCGGCATGACGCCCGCTCCCGATCGCCACTTTCAAGCCGTTGCAATCGAATACCTCGGAAAGGTGAAAGCGCTTTCAGAATCCACGGCTTTTGCCTAGGATGGTGAGCGCAGGAGAGAAGTCGCGGACCCGGACGAGCGTCGCAGAGCGCTGGCCGGACCGTGCCGATCGGTGCCCTCCAGCACACCATCGAAACCTCTTGGAGACTTCATGAATCGCCTCCTCTCCTGGCTGGGCGCGTGCCTGGCCTTCCTGGCGCTGAGCTTCAGCGTGCCCGTCACGCAGGCGCAGTCCAACGCGAGCTTCTCGCACGGTGTCGCGTTCAACGGCAGCCAGGCCACGCTCTGGTTCAAGTCCAAGGTCGCGACGACCTGGGTCGATGCGCATTACCAGTTGAACGGCGGCGCGCAGCAGAACCTGCGCATGCCCTTCAACGGCAACGCGGCCCGTTATGAACTGGCACTGCCCGGCGCGGCAGCCGGCACGCGCGTGGACTACTGGTTCACCTACAACAACGGCAACCCGGCCTACGACAGCGCGCGCTTCACCGCGACCGTCACGACCGGCGGTGGCACCGATCCCGGCACGCCCACCAACCCCGGCAATCCGGGCACGCCGACGAACCCGGCCGACTGGAACGCGAAGACCACCTTCAAGATCGAGAACGCGACCAACGGCCGCTGGCCTGATTCGCAGGTGTACTGGGCCATCATCGGCAAAAGCTGGCAGACCGGCGAGTTCGTGCACGTCGACGCGGGCGGCAACATCGTGCCGATGCGCCTGTCCGACAACACGGTGACGAAGAACGGCCGCAAGTACGCCAACTACTTCTTCCCGCTGTCGCAGACGAGGCAGATCACCATCCCGCCGGTGAACTCCGCGCGCGTGCTGATGTCGGTGGGCAGCCCGATGTTCATCGAGGTCAACACCGACGGCGCGGGCAACATCGCCTACGCCGGCGCCAACATCGAGAACGCGAGCGATCCCAACCTGGACGTCATCTTCGACTTCGGTGAATTCGCGCTGATCCCCAAGGGCCAGCCGGACCAGGGCATCTTCATCAACACGACCCGCGTGGACCACTTCGGCTTCCCGCTGAAGCTGCGCGTGCAGGGCCTGGGCGGCTACGACAAGACCGTCGGCGAGCCGCTGACCGAATCGCGCGACACGCTCTTTACCAAGTTCCAGCAGGAAGTGCCGGTCGAGTTCCGCAGCCTGGCGGACCCCAACTTCCCGAACGTGCCCTACCGCACCCGCATCCTGGCGCCGGCACATTTCACCTTCCGCCCGGGTGACGTGAACGGCGCCTACCTGGACGGCTACATCGGCGACATGTGGAACCGCTTCAAGACGCAGGACCTGGTCTTCACGCTGGACAACCTGGGCACCTTCCGCGGTCGCGTGGACGGCAGCACCAACCGCTTCGTCTTCACCGGCGGGCGCTCGAACGGCACGTACTACATCAACGGCAAGCCCAACACGGCCGAGGTGTTCCTGGGCGCGGGCAAGCTGGACGATCCGCGCAAGCCCGACGGCAGCTTCCAGGTCGACACGCCGGCTGACGCGGCCAAGTCGATCCAGCTGCAGATCCAGGCGCAGGTGTGCGCGGCGCTGAACCGCCACGTGCTGGCGACGCCGGCCGACTGGTACCGCCCGGCGGCCTTCTATCCGACGGGAACGCGCGGCAACTGGTTCGCGAAGTTCTGGCATGACCATTCGATCAAGGGCACGGAAGGCGCTGCCAACGGCTACGGCCTGGCGTACGGTTTCGCCTACGACGACGTCGGCGGCTTCAGCCCCTCGCTGCACACGAATGTGCCGACGACGGTGACGTACACGATCGGCTGGTAAGCCGGTTCAGGTCTCATCGACGCGAAGGCCCCGCCTCCCGGCGGGGCCTTTTGAATGGTGTCAGCTCAGCAGCTCCCGCCACTCTTCAGACTCTTCAGACACCACCGCTCCGTCCCGCTGGTCGTGTCGTTCCCCCAATACGTCGGCGTGTAGTTCCAGATCGGCCCGCCCCACGGCAGGCTGGGGTTGTAGGTCATGCTGGTCACGTAGACGTAGTTGGCCGTCGTGCCCTTGAGCGTCGCCTGCATCTGCGCCTGCGTCGCCGAGTGGATCAGGAGCCAGGTCTTGACGTTGAGCGAGGTCGCCAGGTTCTGCACGTCGCCGTTGAGCCAGCTCGCGCCGTTGAGGTAGTCCGCATACGCGGCCTCGTACATCACGATGTGCTCGCCGGACTGCGCCGCGCTGACGAAGCAGCCGCTCGCGCCCGGCCAGCCCGCGTTCCACACCTTGATGCCGCCCGCGCCGGAGCCCGACACCATCGAGCGCACGTTGGCCCACTTCGTCGGCGTGCCACTGCACTTCTGCGCATCGGTCAGGGACGCGTCGTCGTGCGCGGCCTCGTCGAAGAAGAAGCCATCCACGCCGCCCAGCGTGTTCTTGTAGGCCGACAGCTCCGTCGGGATCGCGTTGTAGCGGGTCAGCTCGTCGGCGGTGTTGCGGTCGTAGCCGGTCGGCACGTAGCCCAGCACCTTGCCGCCCTGCGCGCGGATGTTGGCGATGACCGCCTTCCAGTTGGTGATCTGACTCGCGCTCAGGCCCTGCGCGCCGCTGTTGGGATTGATGACGACGTAGCTGCCCGTCGGCACTTGGCCGCCGTAGGTGCTGGCGGTCTCGCCCCAGTAGGCGATCAGCCCGAAACCGGTCGGCGCCGCCGTGGCCGTGGTCGCGAAACCGGCCGCCGCGCCCGCGAGCGCGACGACGGCGGAAAGACGGGTGAACGTGCGGAATGCGGTGCTGGACGTCGCGTGGGTCGACGTGTTCAGACGCGTGGCTTGCTTCATGAAATCCCCTGGTCGTGGTGAATGACCGGGTCAGTCTAGAAAGCCACCGAATTCTTTCGAATATCGTTTACGCCACGTTTTTTTCTTTCCTTACAAGATAAATCGAAAGCTTTATTTTCGATTTATCCGAAAGCGAAAACCACCGGCGGGGACTCCTGCAGACCGTGCACGCTTGAGGAATACTCCGCCGCGACATCCAGGGAGTTTCAACATGACCATTGCACGCCGCTTCGGCCTGCCCATGACGCTCGCGCTCGTCGTCGCGCTGAATACCGGCTGCGCCACCCACTCGGGTGAGACCGCCGATCGAGAACAGCAGGCCTCGATCGACCTGCAACGCGCCGGCGCACGTCAAGCGAGCGGCGCCGCGCAGGATCGCAGCGACCGCGCTCGCGCGAGCAGCAATTGCGATGGCTTCATCGAATGCCTGCTCACCGCGCTGCTCCAGGGCGAAGCGTCGCCGAAGTCGGGGCGCTGAACCCCACCCCGGCACACCGCGAGTTACTGCGTCCAGCGGCCGCCAAGCGCCCTGAGCAACGCCACGCGATTGCTCTGCTCCGTCTGACGAAGCGTCACCAACGCGCGCTTGGCTGTGGACAGTTGGCGCTGCGCGTCGAGCAGCTCGAGCTGGCTGCTGCCGCCCAGGCGGTAGCTGCGCTCGGCGAGGCGTTGCGACTGCTCGGCCGCATCCACCTGCGCCTGCTGCGCGTCGAGCCGCTCGGCGAGTTGGTCGCGCACCGCGAGCGCATCCGCGACTTCGCGGAACGCCGTCTGCAAGGCGGACTCGTAGTTCGCCAAGGCTTCCTGCCGGCTGGCTTCGCTGACCTCTACCTGCGCGCGGCGCTGGCCGCCGTCGAAGATCGGCAGGTCGATCTGGGGCACGATGCTCCACACGCCGCTGCCGCTCTTGAACAGGCCGTCCAGATCGGGACTGCGCGTGCCGGCGCTGGCCGTCAGCGTCAGCCGCGGGAAGCGCGCCGCACGCGCCGCGCCGACGTCGAAGGCCGCCGCGCGCAGGCGCTGCTCGGCCGCGCGCAGATCGGGTCGCTGCAGCAGCACGTCGGCGGGCAATCCGCCCGGCACCGCCGGCAGCGCGGTGACGTCCACGCCGCCCGTCGTGGACGACGTGCCTGTCGCGGTCGGCAGGAGCCGATCCGGCAGCGGCTGGCCGACGAGCAGCTCCAGCTGCAATCGCGCCTGCGTCACCGCGCTGACGCTTTCCGCCGCGTCACCGCGCGCGGACTCGAAAGCCGCGCGAGCGCGCGCCCGATCCAGCCCCGACGCCGCGCCGAGCGCGTACTGCCGCTCCGCCAGATCCAGCGAGCGCTGCTGGCTGTCGCGCAGTTCCTGGTTGAGGGCCAGGCGTTGCTGCGCGGTAGCGAGCGACAGCCAGGCGGTCGCGACTTCCGCGGCCAGGCTCAGCCGCGTGCTGCGCTGCGTCTCCTGCTCGGCCAGGAAGCGCGACAGTGCCGCGCCTTCCAGGCTGCCCAGGCGGTTGAACAGATCGATCTCGTAGCTCGCCAGGCCGAGGTTGACGCCGTAGGTCGTCGTCGCCCCTTCGCCGTTGATCGTGCGCTGACGCGTGACGGAGCCACCGACGCCGATCTCCGGCAGGCGGTCCGCCGCGGTCACGCGGTACTGAGCCCGCACGCGCTCGACAGCGGCTGCGCTCGCGCGCAGGCTGCGGTTCTGGTCGAGCGCCGTCGCGACGACCTCGTCCAACCGCGCATCGGCGAAGAAGCCGCGCCACTCGTGCGAAGGCGCAGGCGCGGCAGACGCCTGCCCGCCAGTCGACGCACCCGTCGCTGCACCCGTCGCTGCACCTGTGGCTACACCTGTCACTGCAGTCGGACGAAAGTCCTCCCGAAGCGGAGGACGCGGCGTGTCGGTGGCCGGGACGAGGCTACCGCAGCCGCCCAGCGCGAGCATCAATGGCAGCAGCCAGGCGCTCTTCGTGGACGCGCTGGATGTCGAGTCGGCGCAAGCCGGCCCGGGGGAGACGATTTGCGGCAGCGTATGAGGAGCCCCCGGGCCGGCTTGAGCCGACGGGCGCAGTGCAAGAAAGCGGCTCATGCCCGCACCTCCGGATCCTGGTGTCCTTCGGCCTCCGCCGTCGAGGGTTTCGCGCGGGTGAATCGCTGCTTCACCCACAGATAGAACAGCGGCACGAAGAAGATCCCCAACAGCGTGGCGCTGCCCATCCCGCCGAGCACGCCGACGCCGATGGCGCGCTGCGAGCCCGAGCCCGCGCCGCTCGCGAAGGCCAGCGGCAGCACGCCCATCATGAAGGCCAGGGAGGTCATCAGGATCGGTCGCAATCGCTGCCGGCAGGCTTTCAGGGTCGCCTCCAGCACGCTCAACCCCTGCCCGCGCAGGGTCTCGGCGAATTCCACGATCAGGATCGCGTTCTTCGCCGACAGACCTACCGTGGTCAGCAGCCCGACCTGGAAGAACACGTCGTTCTGCTGCCCGCCGAGGTGGCTGGCCGCCAGCGCGCCGATGATGCCCAGCGGCACGACCAGCATCACGCTGAACGGCACGGACCAGCTTTCATACAGCGCCGCCAGGCACAGGAAGATGAACAGCACCGACACGGCATACAGCATCGGCGCCTGATCGCCCGAGAGCCGCTCCTGGTAGCTGCGGCCCGCCCACTCGAAGCCGATGCCGGGCGGCATCTCGCGCAGGATGGATTCCATCGCCTTCATCGCCGCGCCGGAGCTCACGCCCGGCGGCACGTCGGCCTGGATCTCGTAGGCGGCACTGCCGTTGTAGCGGACCAGCTGACGCGGCCCGTTCTGCCAGGTCGCCGTGGCGAAGGCGTTGAACGACACCATCGCGCCGTTGGCGTTGCGCACGTACCAATGGCGCAGCGCGTCGGGATCGGCCCGGTAGGCGCCCTCGCCCTGCACCAGCACGCGCTTGACGCGGCCGCGGTCGATGAAGTCGTTGACGTAGCTGCTGCCCAGCGCGATCGACAGCGTGTCGTTGATCGTCGTCGTCGCCACGCCCAGCGTGCCGGCCTTCTGGTCGTCGATGTTGATCTGCAGCTGCGGCGTCTCGGTCAGGCTGTTGATGCGGGCGCGGGCCAGCTCGGGATGCTTGTTGGCCTCGTCGATCACGCGCTCGCGCGCCTCCGCCAGCGCCTGGGTGCCGACGCCGCCCAGGTCCTGCAGGAAGAGCTGGATGCCCGCGCTGCCGCCCAGGCCCCGCACCGTCGGCGGCTGCACGATGAAGATGTTGGCGTCGCGCACCTTCTTGCCGAGCTCGCGGCTGAAGCGCTCGGCCAGCGCCGCGGCGCCCTGCTGCTTCTCGGGGCGCTCCTTCCAGTCGGTCAGCCGGATGAAGCCCTGACCCGAGCCCTGGTCGCCGTTGGCGCCGCGCACGAGGTTGTAGAACTGCACTTCCTTCTGCTCGGCCAGGTAGGCCTCCATCGCCTGCGCGACCGCTTCCATGCGCTCGGCCGTGGCGCCCGGCGCCATGCGGACCTGCATCTGCAGGCTGCCCTGGTCCTCGTCCGGCAGGAAGGAGGTCGGCAGCGACCGGTAGAGCAGCGCCATGCCGCCGATCAGCAGCAGGTAGACGAGGAAGCTGCGCACCCCGCGCGCCGTCAGCCAGCGCACGCGCACGACATAGCGGTCGCTGAACTTGTCGAACTGGCGGTTGAAGCCGCCAAAGAACCAGTCCAGCTGCTTCCCGAACGGGCCGCCGTGCGCCGCATGCTCGCCTTGGTGCACGGGCTTGAGCAGCGTCGCGCACAGCGCCGGCGACAGGCTCATCGCCACCAGCACCGACAGGATCATCGCGCTCACGACCGTGATCGAGAACTGGCGGTAGATGATGCCGGTCGACCCGCCGAAGAAGGCCATCGGGATGAACACCGCCGACAGCACGACCGCGATGCCGACCAGCGCGCCGCTGATCTCCTTCATGCTCTCGCGGGTCGCGTCGCGCGGGCTCAGGCCCTCCTCGCGCATCAGGCGCTCGACGTTCTCGACCACGACGATCGCGTCGTCCACCAGCAGGCCGATGGCCAGCACCAGCCCGAACATCGTCAGCGAGTTGATCGAGTACCCCGCCACCGCCAGCACCCCGAAAGTCCCCAGCAGCACCACCGGCACCGCGATCGCGGGGATCAGCGTCGCACGCAGGTTCTGCATGAAGAGGTACATGATCGCCACGACCAGCACCATGGCCTCGATCAGCGTGTGCACCACGCCCTCGATGGACACGCTGATGAAGGGCGTCGTGTCGTACGTGATGGTCGACTTCATCCCGTGCGGGAAGAAGGGTTCGAGCTCGGCCAGCTTGGCCTTCACCAGCTCCGCCGTCTTGAGCGCGTTGGCGCCGCTGGCCGGCAGGATGGCCATGCCCGCCGCGGTCTGGCCGGTGCTCTTGACGTTGGTGGTGTAGCTGTCGCGGCCCAGCTCGACGCGGGCGACGTCGCCCAGCTTCAGCGCAGAACCGTCGGGCTGCACGCGCAGCACGATGTTGCGGAACTGCTCGGCCGTCGTCAGCTTGGCGCGCGCGGTGATGATGGCCGTGAGGCGCTGGCCTTCGGGCGCCGGCTGGGCGCCGAGCTGGCCCGCCGAGACTTCGGTGTTCTGCGCCAGCAGCGCGTTGCGGATGTCGCCCGGCACCAGCGCGTAACGCTGCAGCTGCGCGGGATCCAGCCAGATGCGCATCGCGTAGCCGGAGCCGAAGACGTTGATGTCGCCCACGCCCTCGAGGCGGCTGATGATGTCGACCAGCGTGCTGGACAGGTAGTCGCCCAGGTCGGCCGAGGTCACGGCCGGGTTGTCGCTGGTCAGCATGATGACCATCAGGTTCTCGGTGCCGGCCTTGGTCACGCGCACGCCCTGCGCCTGCACCGCCTGCGGCAGCCGCGAGAGCGACTGCGAGACCTTGTTCTGGACCTGCATCTGCGCCAGGTCCGGGTCCGTGCCGGCGACGAAGCTCAGCACGGTGCTGGCGCCGCCGGAGGCGTTGCTGTTGGACTCGATCGAGAACAACCCGTCGATGCCCTTGAGGTTCTGCTCGATGACCTGCGTCACCGAGTCCTCGATCGCCTTGGCGGCCGCGCCCGGATAGCTGGTGTTGATGGAGATGCGGGTGGGCGCGATGTCGGGGTAGCGCTCCAGCGGCAGGATGCGCACCGCGGCGGCGCCCGCCAGCATGATCACGATCGCGATGACCCACGCGAAGATGGGCCGGTCGATGAAGAACGAGGCCATGGTGTCAGCGTCCCGCGCCGGAGGCCGGCGTGGCCGTCGTGGCCGTCGTGGCCGTCGCGGCAGCAGAGGCCGCCGGCCCGCCGGTTTCCGCCGCGACCGCGGCCGCCGCGGAGGCCGCGGCCGCCGCGGAGGCCGCGGCCGGCTTGCCGCCGGAGCCCGCCGGACCGGCCGCGCCGCCCTTCTTCATGCCCGCCGGCACCGGCGTCACCGGCTGGCCGGCGCGCACGCGCTGCAGGCCTTCGATGGCGAGCTTGTCGCCGGCCTTCAGGCCGCTGGCGACCAGCCACTGGTTGCCAACCGCGCGGGTCAGCACCAGCTGGCGCAGCTGCAGCTTGTTCTCCGGGCCGACGACCAGCGCGGTCGCCTCGCCGGTGGGCGAGCGCGTCACGCCCTGCTGCGGCACCAGGATCACGCCGCTGTCGACGCCGGCCAGCAGCTTGGCCCGGACCACCATGCCGGGCAGCAGCGCACCGTCCGGATTGGGCACGATCGCGCGCAGCGTGACCGCGCCGGTGCCGCGGTCCACCGTCACGCCGCTGAACTGCAGCGTGCCGGGACGGGCGTATTCGGTGCCGTCCTCCAGCACCAGCTTGATCCTGCTGCTGCCGCTGCGGGCATCGAGCTGGCGGCGCAGCTGCAGGATTTCGGCGCTGCTCTGGACGATGTCCACATGCATCGGGTCGAGCTGCTGCACCGTCGTCAGCGCCTGCGTCTGCGCGGCGGTGACCAGCGCGCCGGCGGTCACCGCGGAGACCTCGATGCGGCCGGAGATCGGCGCGGTGATGCGGGTGCGGTCCAGCTGCACCCGCGCGGCGTCGAGCGCGGCGCGGGCCACGGCCACGTCGGCCTGCGCCTGGCGCAGCGCGCTGGCGCTGTCGTCGGCGCTCTGGCGGCTGAGGGCGTCGGCCTTCAGCAGCTCCGCGTCGCGCTCGGCGCGGCTGCGGGCGACGGCCACCTGGGCCTCGGCCTTCTGCAGCGCGGCGGCGGTGCGGGCGCGCTCGGCCTCGTAGGTGGCGGCGTCGAGCTGGTACAGCGGCTGGCCGGCACGCACCAGCTTGCCTTCCTCGAAGAGCCGCTTCTGCACGATGCCGGTCACCTGCGGGCGGATCTCGGCCACCTGGCTGGCGGACAGCCGGCCCGGCAGCTCCAGCGCCAAGGGCGCGTCCTGCGTCGTGACGACGACCACGCCGACTTCCGGCGGGGCGCGCTTGACGGTCTCCTCCTTCTTCTCGCCGCAGCCGGCCAGCACCAGCACGGCCAGGGCGGCCAGCGCCGCCGCGATCGGTCCGAGGGTCGGCGCGCGCGGCGCGCGGGGCGGCTTCAACGCGTCCATCGACGACGAGGAGGTGGATGTCAGAATCTTCTTCGGCATGGCGGCGGATGCTCCGCCATGAATGTGGAGAGACCTTGAAGATCGCGTCAGGCGCGCGGCCTCCGCCCGGATGGCTTGCCGGTCGCACGCCGACGCCCTCATCATCCCGTCCGTCGACGGTGTCCCCATCACTTTCGGCACACTGCCACTCGTTTCGACGCCTCCGCGCCAGGGCGATTGGCGCCGCCCGTTCCGCGGTCCGCGCCGCGTTCCTGCCCCTGTTCCGGATGAAGCTCTCGTTCACCCTCACCGCCCGGCTCTTCGCCGTCGTCTTCAGCACCGCCATGGCGGTGGCGCTGGCGATGGGCGTGTTCTCGCACATCAACCTGAACCGGGACTTCATCGGCTACCTCAACGAGCAGGGCGTGAACCGGCTCGAGCTGGCCCGGACCAGCGTCACCGCCGGCTACCGCGAGCACGGGCAGAGCTGGGATTTCCTGCGCGAGAAACCGGAGCTCTGGGGCCGGCTGCTGCGCCCGCTGGTGCCGGAGGCGGACATGCCGGCGGTCAAGCATGGCCCGGCGGAGCTGACGGGGGCGACGCGGCGCTTCACGCTGTTCGACGAGAACCGCGAGCGCGTCGCCGGCTACGCCGGCCCGGTGGAGCCGACCGTGGAGCGGCCCATCATCGTCGACGGCCTGACGGTCGGCTGGCTGACGCTGACCCCGATCGAATCGGTGAGCCCCGGCGCGGAGAAGCATTTCTACGACGCGCAGCTGCGCTCGGCCTGGGTGGTCGGCGGCGCGGCGGTGCTGCTCGCCGGCGCGGTCGCGTACTGGATCTCGCGCCGGCTGCTGAGTCCCGTGCGGCGCGTCGCCGTCGCCACGCACCGGCTGGCGGCGGGCGACTTCGAGGTCCGCGTGCCCGAGACGCGCCGCAACGACGACATCGCCGGCCTGGGCCGCGACTTCAACCAGCTCGCGCTGACCCTGCAGCGCAACGAAGCGATGCGGCGCGAGTTCCTCGCCGACGTCTCGCACGAGCTGCGCACGCCGCTGGGCGTGCTGCACGGCGAGCTGGAGGCCCTGGAGGACGGCGTGCGCAAGCTCGACGCGCAGGCGCTGCGCTCGCTGCAGGGCGAGGTCGCGATCCTGCACAAGCTGGTCGACGACCTCCATGAACTCTCGATGGCGGACGTGGGCGCCCTCGCCTACCGCAAGTCGGAGGTGGACCTGCGCGAGCTGATCGACGTGACGGCCGGCGCCTTCGGCGAGCGGCTGCACGGCAGCGGGCTGAAGCTGCAGCTGGATCTGCCGGAGCAGCCGCTGCGGGTCTTCGGCGACGAGCGCCGGCTGCGGCAGCTGCTGGGCAACCTCGTCGAGAACAGCTGCCGCTACACCGACGCGGGCGGCGCGCTGAGCATCAGCGCGCGGCGCAGCGGCGGACACGCGGTGATCGACGTGCAGGACACCTCGCCCGGCGTCGGGCCGGAGCACCTGCCGCGCCTGTTCGAGCGCTTCTTCCGGGTCGACGCCTCGCGCAGCCGGCGCGGCGGCGGATCGGGGCTGGGGCTGTCGATCTGCCAGCGCATCGCGGAGGCGCACGAGGGCCGCATCGAGGCGCGCCCCTCGCCGCTGGGCGGCCTGTGGATGCGCGTGGAGCTGCCGGTCCATGGCTGAGAACACTGTGGAGTCGGGATCGGGATCGGGATCGGGATCGGGCCTGGCGCCGATGCCGATGGAACCGGGCCCGTCGCGGGTGCTGGTGGTCGAGGACGAGCCCAAGCTCGCGGCGCTGCTGGCGGACTACCTGCGCGCGGCCGGGCACGAGCCCGAATGCGTGGCCGACGGCCGCGAGGTGATCCCGGCGTGGACGGCGCGGCGGCACGACCTGATCCTGCTCGACCTGATGCTGCCGGGCATCGACGGGCTGACGCTGTGCCGCACCCTGCGTGGGATGAGCAGCGTGCCCATCCTGATGCTGACGGCGCGGGCGGACGAATCGGACCGGCTCGCCGGCCTGGAGACCGGCGCGGACGACTACATCGCGAAGAACCCCTTCAGTCCGCGCGAGGTGATGGCGCGGGTGAAGGCGGCGCTGCGCCGAGGCCGCGCGCACGAGATGGCGACGGCCGCCGCGGTGGCTGCCTTCGCGGCCGGGAGCGAGGCGCTGTTCATCGACGAGGCCGGCTGGACCGCCAGCTGGCGCGGCGAGCCGCTGGACCTCACGCCGATCGAGTTCCGCCTGCTCCACATCCTGGCGGCCCAGCCGGGGCGCGTGTACGCGCGCACGCAGCTGCTGGACCTGCTGCACGTCGACGGCCGCGAGGTCACCGAGCGCGCCGTCGACAGCCACATCAAGAACCTGCGGCGCAAGCTGGAGCGCGCGGGTGCCGGCACGGACCGGATCCGGTCCATCTACGGCGTGGGCTACCGCTTCGAGCGGTGACAGGTCTTGCCGTATGCGCCTCTCCCGCCCGCGGAGGCGCGTGGAAGAGCGCGTGAGGAAGAGCGAGGGCGCTTGAGAGCGCGGCAGAGCGCGGCAGAGCGCGACAGAGCGCGACAGAGCGCGGGGTGAGGCCAGCGCCCCGGGCACTGCTCCGGTCAGAGGGAGGCGACCGCCGACAAACGCGCGGCGACGGCCGGCAGCCCGGCCGCCGCGGTCGTCTGCCACCGGTGGCTGACCTGCGCGGCCACTTCGCCCGGCTGCGGATTGATCTCGACGATCACCGCGCCTTTCGGCGCCAGCCGCACCATGCCGGCCGCCGGATAGACGACGCCGGACGTGCCGACGATCAGCAGCAGGTCGCAGTCGGCGATGCGTTGCGCCGCCGCGTTCACGACCTCGTCGTCGAGCTGCTCGCCGAACCACACGACGCCCGGGCGGATCGATCCGTGACCACACGCCACGCAGGTCGGCGGCGCCAGCCGTCGCTGTGCCTCCGGCGGCGGGTCGTTCAAGGTCGCGCGCGTGCCGCACCGGTCGCACCGGGCGGCAAAGAGGCTGCCATGCAGATGCAGCGCGCCTTCAACGCCCGCGCGCTCATGCAGATCGTCCACGTTCTGCGTCACCACCTGCGCGCCGAAATCGCGCTGCAGGCGCGCCACCGCGAGATGGCCGGGGTTGGGCGTTGCGGCCATCACCTGGCCGCGGCGCCACTCATACCAGCCCCACACGGTCTCCCTGTCGCGCCGCCAGGCGTCAGGGGTTGCCAGCTGCTGCGGATCGAACTCGCCCCACAGCCCGTTGCTGCCTGAACGGAAGGTCGGGATGCCGCTGTCGGCCGACATGCCGGCGCCGCTGAACACGACGATGCGCTCGAAGCGGCGATTCAGCAGCTGACTCAGTGCATTGGGCAGATCGACCCAGTCGTTCCTGTCATTCATCGTTCAACAGTCCGTCCATTTGCATGGCGTGCTCACCGCGTGAGACGGGCCGAGGCCGGCGTCGGCCTGCCAGGTCCGCCAGCCAGCCAGCCCGCCCGCCAGCGAGCCAGCCAGCCAGCGAGCGAGCGAGGGATTCAGCCCGTCAGCCCTTGACCGCCGCCTCGATCTTCGCGACGTCGATCTTGTGCATCTCCATCATCGCGCTGAACGCGCGCTTGGCCGCGGCGCGATCCGGATGGTTCAGCGCCTCGGTCAGCACGCGTGGCGTGATCTGCCAGGAGATGCCCCACTTGTCCTTGCACCAGCCGCACGCGCTCTCCTGACCGCCGTTGCCGACGATCGCGTTCCAGAGCCGGTCCGTCTCGGCCTGGTCGTCCGTCGCGACCTGGAACGAGAAGGCCTCGCTGTGCTTCATGGCCGGGCCGCCGTTGAGACCGATGCAGGGAATGCCCATCACCGTGAACTCGACGACCAGCACGTCGCCCTCCACGCCCGAGGGAAAGTCGCCCGGCGCCCGCGCGATGCGGCCCACCCGGCTGTCCGGAAAGGTCTTCTCGTAGAAACGGGCGGCTTCTGCCGCATCGCGGTCGTACCAGACGCAGATCGTGTTCTTCGCTTGCATGGGGTCTCCTTGGGGTTGGGGGGTCATCGTAGACACGACGAACCGCCCTCGCCCATTTCGACAAGGTCCTGCCGATCAGGGACACCCTCCCTGTTCGAGAAAGGAACAACCCACGCGGAGACGCCCAGCGACCGTGCGTCCAAAGGCCGTCTGTCCAGAGGCCGATCAGATGCCGCCGGCCGACACGATCGGCCCGGTCGGCTTGCCGGTGCGCGAGCCGCCGCTCGGCTCCAGGCTGACCGCGAAAGCCTGGGTGTCGTCGAGCAGGTTCGCGCGCGTCACCGTGGTCGGCACGTCGCCCGACGCGATCAGGCCCAGCGAGCGCGGCGCGCCCGACTTCGGCACCGCCCAGAGCTCGAGCGCATGCGACGCGTCGATCGACACCGGCGCCAGGGGCTTCAGGACCAGGGCCCGTCCGTCCGCCGACACGCTGGCCACGAAGCCCGTCTTGACGAGCTCGACGCCCTCCGGCGTGCTGCGCAGCACCACCACGACGGGCGCCGCTTCGGGCACGGGCCGGGCGACCATCACCGCCAGCACGACCGACGCCGCGAGGGCCGCCGCGCTGAGGCCGCGCCAGAAGCGCAGCGGTCCCGGACGGGACGGCGCGACCGGGCGCACCCCGGCGTCCGCAGCGCCGAAGAGTCGGGTCTGGATCGTCGCCCACACCTGCGGCGGCGGCTCGACCGGCGCCACCTGCCCCGCCAGCAGCTGCAGGCGCGCCGACCAGGCCGCCGTCGCGGCGGCGAGCGCGGGATGGGCCGGCAACAGGCGCTCGAAGCGGCGGCGCGCGCCGCCTCGCAATGTGCCCAAGGCATAGTCCGCGGCCAGCCGCTCCGCGAGTTCGGGATGTCCGTAGTCCATCAGAGCACCCTGCCCATCGCGCCCAGCCGCCCGGTCGCCCGGTCCAGGCAGCCGCGCAGGCTCAGCAAACCGCGCCGCACCCAGCTCTTCACCGTGCCCAGCGGCTGGCTCAGGTGCTCGGCCACCTCGGAGTGCGACAAGCCCTGGTAGTAGGCCAGCGCCAGGCTGCTGCGCTGCTCGCCGCTGAGCTGCGACATGCAGCGCTCCAGCGCGTGGGCGCGGTTCGCGTCGTCCAGCAGGTCCAGCGGGCTGGGCTGCTCGCTGGGCATGTGGTCGAGCAGGTCGCGCTCGCCCTCGCCGCCCTCGCCGCCTCCGTCGATCCCGCCGAAACGGCTGATGGTCGCCGGTTGCGCGGCACGGCGCCGCAAGCTGTCGATCGCCCGGTGCCGCGCGATCGTCGTGAGCCAGGTCAACACCTTGCCGTGCGCGACGTCGAAGCTCGGCGCCTGCCGCCAGACGGTGATGTAGATCTCCTGCAGGACCTCTTCCGCATGGCCGCGGTCGCGATTGATCCGCAGCACCATGCCGAAAAGCGTCGCGCTGGTGGCCCGGTAGAGCTCATCGAACGCGCCGCGGTCGGACGACGCCACGCGCGCCATCAGCGTCGCGAGCCGGTCGTCGCGCTCGGTCGGGGCGGACGGCATTGCCTGGGCCCGCGGATCAGGACCGGAATCGTCGGGAGGGGTCGTCATGGCCGCTTATACGCACGCGACGTCCATCTGGATCAAGAAAAGGCATCGGGTTGGGCGGGGACGGCATCAGAAGCTGCGGCGCCAGGTCACGCGCAGCGTGCGCGGCTCGGCGGGATGCACGTGGCGGTCGGCCACCGCGACCGCCTCGCCGGGCAGCCGGGACTCGTAGAAGTACTCGATGTCGTTGACCCGGCGATCCATCAGGTTGAAGACGTCCAGCGTCAGCTCCGTCTTCGCCCCGAAGCGGCGGCTCACGCGCAGGTTGGTCGTCAGCGAGGAGCGGGACCGCACGCTGTCGTCCTCGATCAGCGGGGCGCTGCCGAGGTAGCGCCACTGCAGGCTCGCGGACCAGGGGCCGAGGTCCCGGACGGTCACGCCGAACGAAGCGACCTTGTCCACCGCGTTGGGAATGCGCGTCCCGGCGGGATCGGCATCGGAGAAACGCGCCCGCGTCCACGCCAGGTCGGCGTCGATCAGCAGCCACGGCAGCGGCACGTAGCGGTTGTTCCATTCGACGCCGTGTCGCGCGCTCGGCCGGTTGGCCTCGGTGGCGCCGGCATCGCCGACGTAGACCAGCTCGGAATCGAAGTCCAGCTTCCACAGCGCCAGCGAGCTCTGCAGCCCCGGCACGATCTCGCTGCGCACGCCCAGTTCATAGCCTTTGGCCTTGACCAGTCCGGGGACCGCGTCCACCGGATCGCCGCTGCGCGGATCGACGCGGGCGGTCACGCCCCGCGCGTCGTTGCTGTGGAAGCCGCGGCCGGCGTTGAGGAAGAACTCGGTGCGCGACCACGGCCCCAACACCAGCGACAGCTTGGGCGAGGCCAAGGTCTGACGCGCGGCGCCCGAGTTCATGGCGTTGCTCAGGCTGTCGACGCGGAAACGCGCCTGATCCGCCCGGACGCCGACGACCGTGCGGGCCCACGGCGTGAGCGCCACGCCGAGCTCGCCGTAGAGGCTCGCCAGCGTCTCGCGCACCCGGTCGTCGCGCGTCGTGCCGATGGTCGCGCGTGCCTGGGTGTCGAACAGTCCCACCCGGGCGCGGTCCTGGCGCAGCTGCACGCCGATCTCGCCGCGGGCCGGCAGCCCCGCCAGCGTGGTCTCCTCGGCGTGGCTCGCGCTGAAGCCGTAGATGCGGCGATCGTCGGTCTGCGCGAACTGGTCGCCGGTCTCGGGCCGCTCCATCGCGTAGGTGAAGTTCGAATAGAGCGACAGGCGATACGCCATCGCGTAGGCGGCGACGCGGGTGGTCCCGCCGTCCGCGTCGCGGGACCACTCGCCGGAGAGGCTGCTGCGGCGCGTGCGGCCGCCGTCGCTGGGGTCGATCGTGTCGAAGCGCCCGAACGGCCGGCCGTCGAAGGTGCCCGCCTCGATGAGACGCTGAGGCACCTGGTCGGTCGAGGTCCAGTCGGCGCGGTAGTCCATCAGTCCGACGCGCCAGCGATCGGCGCCCGAGGTGCCCGACAGGCTCAGCACGAGGTTGCGACGGCTCAGGTCCTCCGGCAGGCGCCAGGGCCCATCGTTGCCCATCGCCTCAACGGCGCCCAGCAGCTGCACGCCCTCGGCGACAGGTGTCGATCCGGCCGCCAGCGCGCGGCGGTAGCGCCCCTCGCCCAGCGTCAGGCTGACGAAGGGCGCGTCGAGCGCGCGCAGGTAGTCGATGTCCGCCGAGCCCGCCGCCGCGAAGTCGCCGTTGCGGGCGAAGTACGGGCCCTTGCGGTAGTCGATGCGCTCCACCAGTTCCGGGATCAGGAAGTTGAGGTCGGCATACCCCTGCCCGTGCGCATGGCTGGGCATGTTGACGGGAAGCCCCATCACCGTGGTCGCGAAGTCGGTGCCGTGGTCGAGGTTGAAGCCGCGCAGGAAGTACTGGTTCGCCTTGCCGTCGCCGCTGTGCTGCGTGACGATCAGGCCGGGCACGAACTCCAGCACTTCGCCGGGGCGCAGCACCGGCCGGCTCTTGAGGAGCGCCGCACGGACCGTCCCCTGCGAGGCCGCGTCGCTGCTGCCGAGGCCGTTGTCGTAGTGACGGCCGTCGACCTCGACACGTTGCAGCGCGAGCACCTCGGCGGCGGGGGTCGCGGACGCGGCCGCCGCATCGGCGGTCGGCTCGGCCTTGCGCTCAGCGGTCGGCTCCGCAGCGCGCGCCGTGCTCATCAGGCTCGTCGCCGCAAGTGTCATCGCCGCGAGTGTCATCGCCGCCATGGCCGTCGCTGTCCGCGCTGCCCTTGCGGCGGTCGCTGCCTGCGCGGCGGTCGCTGCATGAGCGGCGCTCGCTGCTGTCGCGGCCAGCCGGGCCGTCCCTGCCGTCGTCGTCCCCTTGCGAGTCGTCGTCATCCACCCACTCCCAGAATCTGGACATCGAAGATCCGCTCGGCCAGCCAGAGGATCGCGATCAGCGCCACGAGGGCGGATCCCGCGCCGAGCACCCAGCGCGGATAACCGCGCCAGCGCCGCAAGGCCCAGGCAAGCGGCACCAGCACGGCCACGATCGCCAGCTGTCCCGCTTCCACGCCGAGGTTGAACAGCACCAGCGGCGCCGCCAGCTCGGACCGGGCCAGGCCAAGGTCCTTCAGCGCGCTCGCGAAGCCGAAGCCGTGCACCAGGCCGAAGAGGAAGGTCAGCCGCCAGCGCGTCTCGACCAGCACCGGCCGCAGGTTGTTCATCGCGGCGAGCAGTACGCTCAGCGCGATCAGGCTTTCGACCCAGCGCGACGGCGGATTGACGACGTCGAAGACCGCGAGCGCCAGGGTGATCGAATGCGCCACGGTGAAGGCGGTGACCACGCCCAGCACGCTCCACAGCGCCGGCCGCCATGCGGTGGCGGGACGCCACTGTCCGTCCTCGCGGCGGAGCACCGCCGGCAGCAGCAGGACCACGAGGAACAGCACGTGGTCGACGCCGATCCAGATGTGATGCACGCCGTCGCGGAAGATGCCGGCCAGGCCGTGCAGCCGGCCGCCGTCGCCGGCCGCGTCCGCGACCGGGCCCGCAGCACCGTCCGCGCCGGAGGCGGCGCTTCCGGCGTCCGCCGCGGCCGCCGAGCCCGTGGAACCCGGACCGCCTGCGCCCATCGGACCGAGCGCGACCGTCAGTCCCACCGTCCCCGGCGCGACGACGGCGGTTCTCGCCGCGCCGCCTTGTCGCCAGACCAGCACGCCGCGGTGCGTCGGGTCGGTCGTCGAGAACAGCGCATAGGACAGCGTGCCGGTGGCCGGCGCCGCCTCACAGGTCCAGGTGCGCACGAGCACCGCATAACGGCCGTCGCTGTGCTGGTCCAGTTGCAAGGGCACGTGCGCCCCGGGCCGGCAGGCGGCGCCTCGGGCGTCGCGGACCGCCAGCTGCAGGCCGCGGTCGGCGAACGACTCGATGTCCGCCGCGCGGGACCGCACCTCGCCCCAGCGCAGCAGGCCGTCGTCGTCCGCATCCAGGACCAGGTCGCGGTCCAGGTCCCGCAACGCGATGTCGACGCGCAGCGTCGCGACCGGGCCGTCCACGCGCCACTGCAGGTAGGCGTCGCTCGCCTTGTGGGCCTCGGCGATCGAGGCACCCAGCAATCCCGCCAACATCCCTGCCAGGATGGCGGTGGCGGCCAGGCCCCGCCGCAGCGACGCCATCCATCGATCCCCCGTCGTCGGCGCCGGCGTCATTCGAGCTCCTTGAGACGCAGGTCCTTCATCGATCGCTCGCGGACGAAGGTCCGGACCGGTTCGACGGCGTCCGGCTGTTTCGCCGCGCGCGCGGCGCGCAGCAGGAGCACCGCATCCGCCGGCTCACGCTGTTGAGCCCAGTTCATCCTGGCTTCCTTCAAGGCCGCGGCCGGGTCGCCCCGGACGTCGAGCGCGAAGCGCGCGCGCTCCCGCGCATGGCTGGTGTCGCCGCGCAGCGTCGCGGCATCGAAACGCTGCTGCATCTCCTTGGCCGCGCCCGCCGCGCCGGGATCCCCCGCCCGCTTCCAGGCGATGGACAGCCGCAGCAACAGCGCGTCGGGGAGTTGATCCACGCCCGCCGGCTGCCCGGCGCGGACGGCGGCGGCGGCGTCTTTCGGACGGCCGGCGTCCAGCAGCCAGTCGGCGTAGGCCGCGCGGACGTAGAGATCGTCGCCGAGCTGCAGCGCCCGCTCATAGAGCGGGCCCGCAGTCGCGAGTCCCTGGCGCTCGGCGAGCTCGGCCCGCAGCAGGGCGATCCACGCATGCGGCGCGCCCGGCGCACCGTCGAGCGCCGCCAGTCGCTGCGTCGCCGCGGCGTCCCGGCCTTGCAGGCTGTCGAGCTCGGCCAGGCACGCGTGACCATGCGAGAGCGACAGCGGTGGCGACGCCAGCCGCTGGCATCCCGCCCGCGCCTCGTCCCATCGGCCGCGCACCTGCAGGATGCCGGCGCGGGTGAGTTCCGCCTGGGCCTGCAGCGCGACCGGCAGGCCGCGCTCGCGCAGCAGGCGGTCGAGCTCCTCCAGCGCCGGGTCGAAGTCGTGCCGCGCCTGCAGCACCGTCGCCTTCAGCAGGCGGGCCGCGGGCGGCGCCTCGGGATCGTTCCACCACGGTTGCAGCCAGGCCTGCGCGGTGCCGAGGTCCCGCGGATCGCCGTAATGCCGACTGCGCTCCACGGCCTCGCGCGCGGCGCGCAGCGCCAATCCGAGGTCGCGCGGCTGCTGCGCCAGCACCCGCTGCTCGGCGCGCTGGCGCGCACGCTCGCCCGCCGAGCCGGCGCGCAGCGGCAACCGCTCCACGACCTCGTCGTCCTGACGCGGCGTGAACGGCTCCGCCGACGCCCCGGCGGCGACGGTGGCGAGGCACGCGAGCGCGAGGGCTCGCGCGGCCTTCAAGTGACGGGCGCCGGTTCGTCGGTCTCGCTGGCGGGCGGCGTCGTCACGTTGCCGGCCGTCAACGGCTCCGCGGTCTCGCTGCTCGACTGCGAAGTCGTCAGCGTGAACTGCGTGTAAGCCGTGGACGACCCGAGCGCGCTGTCCGGCACCGAGGCCGGCGTCACGTCGCCGGGACCGCCGCCACCGTCGTCGCCGCCGCCCCCGAAGCAGCCGGCCACCATCATGGCGGCGGCGATCGTGGTGAGCGCGAGCGCCGGACGACCGACGCGCAGGGCGCGGGACCGGGCGCCGCGATCGGCCGTGATGCCGGACGATGCGCCGGTCGATGCGCCGGTGGATGCGCCGGCCGATGCGCCGGTGGATGCGCCGGCCGATGCGTGGTCAGGCGCGGAGGCCCTCGAAGAGGTGTCACTCATGATGGGCTCCTCGCTCACTGCGTACCGCCGACGGGCGTGTACAGATACGGGAATCCGGGCAGCAGCGGCACGACGGCCTGGTCGACCGCGTCATGCAGCTTGAACGCCGTGGCGCCCAGCGGCACCGCGGACGGCTTGCAGGCCGCGCCGAAGCCCAGTGCGTCGGTATCGCCGTTGGCCACGCACAGGCCGCCCATCACCGCCACCAGCGAGATGTCGACGACGTCGTCCTTCGGCCGGCGGCCGTTGGGGTAACCCGCGTTGTCGTTGCCCTTGGCCAGCAGGTTGCCGACGATCCCCAGGCGGTTCTGCTGCGCGAACGGCACGGCCGCGATGGACGTGTTCAGCCGCAGCTCTTCCGACGCGACCGGGTTGGCCGGCTGGTTCACGCCCTTGATGCCGGTGAGGAAGGTGGTGACCAGGTCGTTGCGCGGCAGGTTGGTCGGCGCGGAGCCCGGCAGGTTGAGCACCGTGGCGAGCAGCGCCGGCAGGGTCGGGTTGGTCACATAGGTGGCGAACTGCGCGTCGTCCTTGGGCTTGGAGGCGTTGAAGCGGTCCTTGTCGGGCAGGCCGATGACCACCTCGTTGACCAGCGGCATGCCCAGGCGCGAGACCTGGACCCAGGCGCCGCCGGCCTTGTCGGCGGTCTGATGGCCGGCCTTGGGCGCGGGGTCGATGATGCGGGCCTGGCGCATGCTGGCGGAGGTCCAGCCGCCGATCACCGGCTCGGCGCCGGAGACGAGGCAGCTCTTGTGCACCTCGAGCGCGAGCGTGGTGACGTTCTTGCCCTCGAGCGTGTTGGGCGCCGCGTTGATCAGGGCCGGATCGGTGATGACGGCGACCGGCGCGTTCACCAGGTCGAAGATCGTGCCGAGGTTGACCGCGAAGGGGTCCTTGCGCTGGCCCACGAAGACCTTGGCGGGCTGGTTGCAGCCAGGAATGTTGACCGCGTAGACGTGCTTGGCCGCGTAGGCCGTGTAATCGGCGATCGTCTTCTTGCCGATGTTGTCGACGGGCTTGTCGAAGGACGTGCCGCCGCCGCTGGCATTGGTGATGGCCGAGCGCGTGCCGGAACGGCGGTCGCCGCGCACGATGTCCACGGTGTAGCTCTCGTTGAGGTTGAGCGACGCGGCCTTCACGTCGGACACGGTGCCGGACTGGATCAGCGGGATGGGCACGCTCTTGTCGCCGATGGTCAGCGCCGTGCCCTTCAGCGAGTTCTTGAAGCGGAACTGGAAGGTGATGTCTTCCTTGGCGTCGCCGTTGTTGTCGACGTGGATCTCGTAGAGCGCGTTCGGGTCCAGCGAGAAGTAGTTGGGGCCGCCGTAGGGATCCTGCAGCGGCTGGTAGTTGGCGATCAGGGTCACGTAGTCGGCGCGACCGGTCTCGTAACTCATGAACATGTAGAAGTCCGTCGCATCCGCCTTGGGGACGGTCGTGATGAACGGCGCCTCCCGGTGGCTGGAGGCGAAGGCCAGGCCGGCGCAGAGCGCGCTCACGGCGAACAGTCCGGCGCGCAACGGCGTCGAGGGGATCTGGATCATGGAATGCTCCTCGTCTTTGAGGGAACGATGTGGTGGAGGCGGGCGCGGAGGTGCCGCCCGAGTCCTTTTACGCGGCCCGGGCCGCATTGGATGCGCGGACCGGTCCGTGTCGCGGGTTGGAGGTCCACCGCTGGGACGGCTGGGGCAAGGGCGAGCCCCGTGTGCCCGTTGACGCGTCAGCGTTGGAGGGGACAGGGTGGACGGGATTCCGATGAATCCGAATCGGCCGACGACGCGTACGCGCGGCGCGAGGGCTAGCGTTTTCGCGCCGGCGACCTCGTCGTCCCCTTCTCCGTCCCCTTCTCCGTCCCCTTCTCCGTCCCCTTATCGGTCCCCTTCTCCGTCCCCTTCACCGTTCCCTTCACCGTTCCCTTCGTCGTCCTCGTCGCCCCTTTGATCCCGCCCAGGATCAGGTCGATCCCGGCGAGGAAGTCGCCGCGGTCGTCGTGACGCTGCAGCTGGTCCGCGACCGATCGCGTGAACGGGTAGTCGCGCTCGTCGAGCGCCGTCCATGCCTCGGCCACCTCGCCGAGGAAGTCCTCCCGATCGAGCTCACGCGTCTGCGCGGAGAGCCGGTTCGCCGCGTTCTGCCCGCCGACACCGAGGATGTAATGCAGCAGCGCCGAGGCCGCGGACCACTCCCCCGCCGCCGGCGCGCCGAGCGCCCGCACCTGCTGCCCGAGGCACTCGAACAGGCGCACCGTCGGCAGTGCGCCGGCCGACTGGAACAGCGCCGATCCGATCCACGGGTGCGCGTCCATCGCGTCGAACGTGCCGAGCGCGAGCGCGCGGATCGTGTCCTCCGGCGACTGCGCGCCAGCCTCCGCGCCGGACTGCGCGTCGGCGTTCGCGTCGGCGTTCGCGTCCGCCTGCGCGGCCGTCACCTCGGCCGTCACCTCGGCCGTCACCTCGGCCATCACGCCCGCGATCACCGCGTCGCACGCGGCCACGAGCAGATCACCCTTGTTGGCGACGTGCCAGTAGATCGCGCCGGGCCCCGTCGCGAGCCGCTCCGACAACGCGCGGAAGGTCAGACCGCCCTCCCCGGCGCTGTCGAGCAACGCAATCGACGCTTCGACGATGCGATCCCGCGAGAGGGAATCCTCCCGCCGTTGAGGCGACCCTGTCTTCTTGACCATGCCGCGATCTTGACACATCTGGAACGCCGCTCCATCATCATGGAACGGCATTCCATACATCGACCGGATCTTCGCGTCCGGGCGATGTCATCCCATGAAGGATTCACCATGACACGCACGATCGCCATCGTCGGCGCCGGCCTGGGCGGCCTGATGCTCGCCCGGGTGCTGCACGTCCACGGCATCGCCTCGACCGTCTACGAGGCGGAGGCCTCACCCACCGCGCGCGCGCAGGGCGGCATGCTCGACATCCACGACGACAGCGGCCAGGTCGCGTTGAAGGCCGCGCGGCTGCACGACGAATTCGTCCGCCTCATCCATCCCGGCGGACAGGCCTCGCGCGTGCTCGACAAGACCGGCGCGGTGCTCCTCGATCAACCCGACGACGGCAGCGGCGGTCGCCCCGAGGTGCGACGCGGCGAACTCCGTCGCCTGCTGCTGGACGCGCTGCCCGCCGGCACGGTGCAATGGGGACGCAAGCTCGCAACGGTCGCTGCCCTCGGCAACGGTCGGCACGCGCTGACCTTCACCGACGGCTCGACGGCGACGACCGATCTGCTCGTCGGTGCCGATGGCGCGTGGTCGAAGGTTCGTCCGCTGCTCTCGCAGGCAAAGCCTGAATACGTCGGCACGACCTTCATCGAAACCTACCTCTCCGACGCCGACGTCCGCCATCCCGCGAGCGCCAAGGCCGTCGGCGGCGGCGCGTTGTTCGCCATGACGCCGGGGAAAGGCATCTTTGCGCATCGCGAGCCGGACGGCGTCCTGCACACCTACGTGGCGCTGCGCAAGCCGATGGCGTGGGTCTCGGAGATGGAGGACGCCGAGCCCGCCGCGGCGCGCCAGCGCGTCGCCTTGGAATTCGAGGGCTGGACACCAGCGCTGACGGCGCTCATCACCGACGGCGAGACCGCGCCGGTGCTGCGGCCGATCCACGCGCTCCCCGCGGATGGCCGATGGGCGCGCGTCCCCGGCGTGACGCTGGTCGGCGACGCGGCGCACCTGATGGCGCCGGCCGGCGACGGCGCGAACCTCGCGATGGTGGACGGCGCCGAGCTCGGAGAAGCCATTGCGGCGCACCCGGACAATCTGGAGGCCGCGCTGTCGGCCTACGAGGCCACGATGTTCCCCCGCAGCGCGGCCGCGGCGCTCGGCTCGGTCGAGGTGCTGGACGCCTGCATCGGCGAGGACGCGCCGCGCAGCCTGGTGCGGTTCTTCGAGCAGGCGAAGGGCGCGGCCGCTTAGGCCTCAACTGCCGCAGCCGCCGCCGCAGCTGCTCCCGCAACTGCCCCCTCCTCCGCCGTCGCCGCCTCCGCCGTCGCCGCCTCCGCCGTCGCCGCCTCCGTCGCCGCCACATCCGCCGTCGCCATCTCCGCAGTGCCCGCTGCCACTGCCGCAGCTGCTGCCACAGCCGCTCCCCCCACCCTTGTCCTCCTTCTCTCCGCGCTCGCGAGCGGCGAGTCCCGCCTCGCGTGCGCCGACGAGACCGAAGGCGACCAAGGCCGCCGGCATCAAGGTGCCGTGCCGGTGCGGGTGCCCGCGGGGTCGACCGTCCGCGTCGAGGTCGGTGTGCAGCACCGTGCCGTGGAAGCGCTCGTAGGACCAGCCCCCCGGGGTCTTCAGAAGACGATCGACCCGGAAGACCAGCGGCAATGTCCCGCGCACCGGAGAGCGCTGTTCGGCCCGACAGGCGCGAACCAGGCAGCGGGCGAGCGACGCTCCGCTGTCCTCGCCAGGCTCGTGCTCGCGATGAGCCACGGTGCGCCCGTAGCGCTGCAGCTGCCAGGCGGCGAGTCCTTCGGGATCGCGCTCGATCCAGAGGTGCCACACCAGGTCCGCCGCCCGCGATGGCAGGGCGCAGGACAGCGGCGCGGCGGCGGCGCTGGCTTCGAAGAACTGTTCAAGGGCATGGGCCGCGAGGCGCCATCCGCGTTCTCCGGGCTTCCAGCCGGGGTGATCGACGGCGACCTGCTTCAGCCAGGCAGTCTTGAGGTGCGGGGGAAAGGCCGGCGGCGCGGGCCTCTGCCACTGTCGGGCGGCTTGTCGTTGCCGCTGCTCATGCCGACGCAGGTGGCGCGCCCAGTTGAGATGGCGCAGGCGCCTCAGCAGCCTGTCGAGGAGGCGCTCGTTCCTCCGATGGCGGCCCGTGTCTTGGGACTGGCCGCTCTTGTTGTCGTCCTTGGTCTTCTGGATGTTCGTCTCTTCTTTTTGTTGTTGTGCGCCGGAGTGTGTGTCGAGAAGATGACGAAGAGATGACGGCGTGCGCGACGGGCAACGGAGGCCCGTGACGGCTCGCTGCTACGCGGAGGGCCGCGGCTCCGGCGCGACCGTCACGGCATGGCGCCACGCCCTCGGCGATTGCCCCGTGATGCGTTTGAACGCGTGGCTGAAGGCGCTCTCCGACGCGTAGCCGAGCGTCTGCGCCAGTACCGCCACCGGGGTGTCCTCCTCCCTCAACGCGCGCTCAGCCAGGCGCATGCGCCAGTCCGAGAGATAGCTCAGCGGCGCGACGCCCGCGGCCTCCTTGAAGCGCACGGCGAAGGTCGTCCGCGACATCGCGCAAGCGCCCGCCAGTTCTTCCAGATGCCAGCGCCGCGCCGGGTCGCCGTGCATCAGGCGCAGCGCCGGCGCGATGCGCGGGTCGGCCAGCGCGCGCAGCCAGCCGGCCGGCATCGGGCCGGACGACTCCAGATGCGCGCGCAGGATCTGGATGAACAGCAGCTGCGACAGCTGCTCCGACACCAGTTGGGTGCCGGGCATCGGGTCGGCCCGCTCCTCGACCAGCTGGTTCAGCACCCAGCGGAAGACCGCCGCCCGCGGCGAGGCCGCCCGGATGTGGATCCACGGCGGCAGGACGCCCTCGAGCAGCCGAGCGCTCGCCGGCTCGAGCAAGACGTGACCCCCGAGGTGCGCGAAGTCCTTGCCATCGCCCAGCGTGGCCGTCGAGCGACCCGCGCCCGAGAAAAGCCCCATCGCCTCCACAGGCTCGAGGTCCGGCGCGCTGGACAGCACCGACGTCCGCTTGGCCGCCAGCAGTCCGACGTCGCCGGTCTCGAACAGGATCGCGTCCGGCTCGCCGTCGATGCGCACCCAGCACCGCCCCTTCACGACGGCGAAGAACTTGATCTTGTCCGGCGCCGGGAAGCGGATCGCCCACGCGCCGCCGGCCTGCAAGCCGCCGGTGACCAGCGATGCAGCGCGGGTGAACTTGAGGATGTCGGACAACGGATCGGCCAGCATGTTCGAACTATCGCGCAAGTGATGCGGACGCTCAAGCATTCACAGTTCGACAACCACCTCCTATCGTTCGCACCCTGCGGCCAGGAGGCGACGGATCGACACCCGCCCGCCGGGTCGTGCTCCGTGCCCGACAGGAAGACCACGAACGACATGAACGACTTGCGATCGGCTGTCCTTCGTCCTCGCCGACCTGTCGGCCGACGCCGGCTGGGCCGAGGCCGTGGCGGGATGCCGCTATGTGCTGCACGGCGCCTCGCCGACGCCGTCGGGCGCGCAGGTCACCGAGGAGGACTGGATCCGCCCGGCGGTGGACGGCAACCTGCGCGTGCTGCGCGCGGCGCGGGATGCCGGGGTCAAGCGCGTCGTCCTGACCTCCGCCTTCGGCGCGATCTGCGCGGGGCATGGTCCGATGTCGCGCCCTTTCGACGAGACCGACTGGAGCGATCTCTCCGGCCCGGTCTGGCCGTACCAGAAGTCCAAGACCCTGGCCGAACGCGCGGCCTGGGACTTCGTGGCGAAGGAAGGCGGCGCGCTGGAGTTGTCCGCGATCAATCCGGTCGCGGTGCTCGGACCGGCGCTGGGCCACGACACCTCCCATTCCATCCGTCTCATCCAGCGCATGCTGAATGGCCAGCCCGGCTGTCCGAAGATCAACACCGGTGTGGTGGACGTCCGCGACGTCGCCGATCTGCATCTGCGCGCGATGACGGATCCGGCCGCCAACGGCGAGCGTTTCCTCGCCACCGCCGGCGACAGTCTGTGGATGGTCGACATCGCCAGGGTGCTCCAGCGACAGCTGGGTGCCGCGGCGCACCGTGTGAGGACGCGCGTGCTCCCGAACTGGCTGGTGAAGCTGATCGGGCGCGGCACGCCTGCGGGGCGCAGCGTCGCGTGGCTGCTCGACCGGAACATGAACGCCTCCGGCGACAAGGCGCGACGCCTGCTCGGCTGGCGACCGCGATCGAACGAGGAAGCCATCGTGGCGACTGCCGAAAGCCTCATTCGATTGCGGATGGTGCGCGACTGACGCCGCACGGCGCCGAGGTCACGCCGCGTTCACTCCACCGTGATGCTGCGATCCTTGATCAGCGTGGCCATGCGCTTGAGCTCGGCGTCGACGAACTTCTCCGACTCGGCCACGCCGCCGTGGAAGGCGTCACCGCCGAGCTCGGCGATCCGCGCCTTCACCTCGGGCGAGGCCAGCGCCTGCTGCACGGCCTTGGACAGGCGATCGATCACCGGCGCCGGCGTGCCGACCGGCGCGAACAGCCCGTTCCATTCGTACATCTCGAATCCGGGCAGGCCGGCCTCGGCGCCGGTCGGCACGTCCGGCAGCGCCGCGGAACGCTTCTTCCCGCTCACCGCCAGCGGACGCAGCTTGCCCTGCTTCACGTACTGCAGCGTCGAGGCCACGTTGCCGAAGAACACCGGGACCTGGCCGCCGATGACGTCGGTCAGCGCGGGACCGCCGCCCTTGTAGGGCACGTGCATCATCTCGACCTTCGCGGACTGCTCGAACAGCACGCCCGCGATGTGCTGCGCCGAGCCGTTGCCCGACGAGGCGAACGCCACCGCGTCCGTCTTCGCCTTGGCCGCGGCGATCAGCTCGGCGGCGTTCTTCGCGGGGAACTGCGCGTTCACCAGCACGACGTTGGGGAACAGCGCCGTCACCGCGACCGTCTTGAAGGCCTTGCCGTGCTTGTAGGGCGAGTTGGGGAACAGCGTCGGCGTGACCGCGTACGAGGACGCGTCGAACAGCAGCGTGTAGCCGTCGGCCGGCGCGCGCGACACGGCGCCGGCAGCGATCTGGCCGCTGCCGCCGGGGCGGTTCTCGATGATGACGGTCTGGCCGAGCGCCTCGCCGACCTTGGGCGCGATCAGCCGCGCGATCAGGTCCGCGCCGCCGCCGGGCGGGTAGCTCACCATGAAGGTCACCGGCTTGGTGGGCCAGGCTTGCGCCGAGGCGGCGCCTGGGAAGCTGGCCAGGGCGGCCGCGGCCAGCGCCGTCATCACGGCATGGCGTCGTTGGATCATGGGGAGTCTCCAGAAAGAAGTCAGGACGAAAACAGCGGGAGGGGGTCGCGGGCAGAGCAGGCAGAGCGGGCGGAGAGAACAGAAAGCGCCCGCCTCGGCGAAGGGAACAGCGCAGGGATCAACGCACGGATCAGCGCATCTCGGCGCTGTAATGGAAAGCGGTGGCGTCGCCCCAGGTGGTGCGCAGCTCGATGCACCGGCCGCCGAGGTCGAAGGCCTTTCGGTCGACACGGATGCCGGGCGCGCCCTCGGGCAGGTCCAGCAGGGCCGCGGTCGCGGCGTCCAGATGGCCGAAGCTCAGCTCGTCGGCGGCCCGCGCGACAGTCACGCCGCACAGGCGGGCCAGCATCGGATAAAGCAGGTCTTCCCAGTCGCCCGGGGCGAGCTCGCGCAGCGCGGCGAAGCGGTCCATCGGCAGCAGGATGTCCTCGGCGAGCACCGGCCTGCCGTCGAGCAGCCGCACCCGCTTGACGCGCAGCGCGCCGTCGCCGGTCTGCTGACCCAGCGCCTGGGCTTCCGCCGCGCGCAGGCGCACCGTCTGGCAGCGCCGGATCTGCGCCGTGGGCGGCCCGTCCGCCGGACCGCGGAAGCGGAAGAAACGCAGCAGCGACGGGCCGTTCAGGCCTTGCGTGACGAAGGTGCCCTTGCCGTGCACCCGCTGGACGATGCCCTCCGCCGCCAGCATGGCGACGGCCTGCCGGACGGTGCCGAGCGCCACGCCGAAGCGCTGCGCGAGCTCGGTCTCCGACGGGATCGCCGCGCCGGCGGACCACTCGCCGCCGATGATGCGTTGGCGCAGGTCCTGCGCGAGTTGCGCATAACGGCTGACGCCGGCGGTCGAGGCAAGCCCCGCGTCCGCGGGCCCTGAGGCGCTGGCCATGCTGGAAGTTCCCAAAGCTGTTTTCCTATAGTCCTCTATAGGACTAGAATTCACGCCATGATGCCGACGCCCCTCCCCGCCGTCAAGCCCACCGAGCCGCACGCCGGCAGCCAGACCGCCGACCCGGCAGGGCAGCGCGAGCTCGCTGCGGCGCCCCTCACGGGCGTGGTCGATACGCACTTCCACGCGTTTGCGCTGACGACGGCCGGCGCGCCCGGCGCGCGCTACGTGCCGGACTACGCGGCGCCCATCGAGGTCTGGGAAGCCGCGGTCGCGCCGCACGGCATCTCTCACGGTGTGCTGGTACAGCCGAGCTTCCTCGGCACGGACAACAGCCAGTTGCTGCAGATCCTCGCGGATCGTCCCGCGCAGTTGCGCGGCGTGGCCGTCGTCGCGGCCAACTTCGCGGTGAGCGAACTCCGGCGCATGGACGCGCTGGGCGTCTGCGGCGTCCGCCTCAACCTGGTCGGCACGGACCATCGGATCGGCGAAGAACTCCACCCGCTGTTCGATCAGCTGGAAGCCTTGTCCTGGCACCTGCAGATCCACACCGACCACGGGCGTCTTGCGGAGGTGCTGCGCCAGCTGCCCGAATCGCTGACGGTCGTCGTGGACCACTTCGGCAAGCCAGCGGCTCCGGCTGAAGTCAGTGGCCTGGTGGCGGGGCAGCACGACCGCCTCTACGTGAAGTTGAGCGCGCCCTACCGCCTGGCGGCCGGGTGCGACGCGGAAGACCTCGCGACCCGCTGGCTCGATCGCGTGGGCCCGATGCGCCTGGTGTGGGGCAGCGACTGGCCGTGCACGGCGCATGAGCAGGCACAGGCCACCTCCGTGTCGCCGACGTGGCTCGCGCGGTGGCTGCCGTCGGACGCGATGAGCGAGGTCGTGCTCACCGACAACGCGCTGAGCCTCTACGGGTTCTGAGCGCCGACGGGGGCTCCCCCGTCGCCGCGATGACCCGGGCGGGTGGCGCTCAGCCGGGCGCGTGGCAGACCGCCTCGATGTTGTGCCCGTCCGGATCGATGACGAAGGCCGCGTAGTAGTTCGCGTGGTACTTCGGACGGAGCCCGGGCGGGCCGTTGTCCGTGCCACCGGCCGCCAGCGCGGCGCGGTGGAACGCGTCGACCTGCGCGCGCGTCTGCGCGACGAAGGCGATGTGCAGCGGCGCGGTCCGCTCCCCGGTCTCGAACAGGCAGAGCGAGGCGTCGTTGCTCCCGCAGATCTCGATGCCATAGGACGGCACGCCCTCCCCGCCGACGGTCACGCCGAGCGGTTCGAGCGCCTGGAGATAGAACGCCTTGCTCGCGGCATAGTCGCGGACGCCGAATTTCACGTGGTCGAACATGGACTCTCCTGGAAGGGGCCGTCCATCATCGCGCGATCCGCAGGATGAGCCTTCCGGGCCATTCCCTCGACGATCGCCTCGGGGTTACCCTCGCGGCGACATGTCATCAATTCGTCACGCATCTCCGATAGGCGTCGCCGGTGTGGATCCCGGCGTGCTGTCCTGGTGGCGCGTCCTGCGCGCGATTGCCGCGCTGAACGTCTGCCTGTGGCTGGCAGTGCTGCAGTTCGGGCCGGTCAGCGGCATCTACGCGCACCTGCACCTGGCGCTGTCCGGCGTCTACGTGCTGGTCTGCGCCTACCGCTCGCTGTTTCCCCGGGTGGACCTGGAGCGGCTGGTCGTCGTCGACACCCATTTGTCGAGCATCTTCCTGGGTCGCACAGCGGCCACGATCGCGGAGATCTGCTTCGCCTTCCAGCTCGGGCTGCTGGTCCATCAGCTGGCGGCGCATGCCGGCCTGCCGGCCGTCCAGAAGGCGGCGTGGGCGATCCCGCTGTTCATGGTGATCGCGCAGTGCTTCTGCTGGCACAGCGTGCTGACGCTGAACCACATCACGCAGGCGGTGGAGTCCTCGCTCTGGGCGGCGGGCTTCAGCTGGATGGCGATCCTGCTCGGCGTCATCGCGCTGAACAGCAGCGGGTGGGTCCACGCGGTGGCGCTCACCGGGATCGTGGGGGCGACCGGTTTCGTCGCCTACGTGCTCAGCGTCGACGTGCCGATGTACTGCCGCCGCTACCGCGAGGGACGCGCGCGCGGGCTGGTGTACATGCGCCTGGACGAAGGCGCGCGAGATGCATGGAGCCGCCGCGTGCCAAGCGGGAGCTGGGTGGCGTGGAAGGCCGATGCGCTGTGGCTCACGCCGTACTTCAGCTTCGGGGTGTGGGCGAGCATCGCGATGGTGTGCGTGCCGGGGGTGTGAGATCCGGCGTCGTGGACGACGACTGGCGATGACTGCAGCGCACAGGTGAACTCAGGGTCTCGCGCGGCGACGGCGTTTCCGCTGCAACTCGGCGATACCATCCACCGCCGTCAGAAGTTGCCCAGCGCGTCATGAGCCAGTCCCCCAACCCCCACCGCCACCCGCGCACCGAAGCGGACGTGCGCATCGACCTCGCCGCCGCCTATCGTCTGGCCGCGCTCGCGGGCTGGGACGACACGATCTACACGCACCTGTCGGCCGCCGTGCCAGGCGAGCCCGGCGTCTACCTGCTGAATGAATTCGGCCTCGGCTTCGACGAGGTCAGCGCCTCCAGCCTGGTGAAGATCGACGTGCGCGGGCGCGTCGTCGACGGCAGCGGCCGCCGCGTCAACCCCAGCGGCTTCGCGATCCACGGCGCGGTACATGCCGCCCGGCCCGACGTCGAATGCGTGATCCACCTGCACGCCCCCTGGGGCGTCGCGCTGGCGATGCTGCCCGGCGGTCTTCAGCCGACCTCGCAATGGGCGATGCGCCTGCATGGCCGGCTTGGCCGCCATGCCTACGAAGGCCTCGCGCTGGGCGCGGACGAACAGGCCCGATTGGTTGCCAGTCTCGGCGCGCTCGACGGACTGATCCTCGAGAACCACGGCACGCTGACCGTCGGCCGCTCGGTGGCCGAGGCCTATCTGCTGATGCACATCCTCGAGCGCGCCGCGCAGGCGCAGCTGCGCGCGATGGCCGCCACGGCCGCAACCGGCGGCCAGGTGCTCCAGGTCACCGACGACCTGGCCGCCCTCACCCACCGTCAATGGATCGGCGACGGCACCGAACGCGACGGCGACGCCGAATGGCCTGCGCTGCTGCGTCGCGTGGACCGGCTCTCGCCCGGCTTCCGCAACTGAATTCCCATCACTCCAAGGAGCACCCCATGCCCACCCTCCGCGTCGAACTCTTCGAAGGCCGGACCCCGCAACAGAAGGCCGATCTGGCCAAGGAACTCACCGAAGCCTGCGTGCGCGTGCTCGGCGGGAGCGCGGACGGCGTCGATGTCGTGTTCTTCGACATCAAGCGTCAGGACTGGGCGACCGGCGGGGTGCTGTGGAGCGACAAAGGCAAGTGATCCGCGAGGGCTTCAGCACTTCCACGGCCGCTGGCCCTCACCCCCACCCCCTCCCGCAAGCGGGAGAGGGAGCAGGAGCACCGATCACTCCGGCTCGATCCCCGCCGCCTTGATGATCTGCCCCCACTTGCGGGTCTCCGCCTCCTGGAACAGGCGCAGCTCGTCCGGCGTGCTGGCCCAGGCGTCCACGCCGGCGCCTTCGAAGAAGGTCTTCGCCGGCACGCTGCGCAGCGCCGCCGTCAGCAGCTCGCGCAGCCGCTGCACCACCGGCGCGGGCGTGCTCGCCGGCACATAGGCCGCGAACCAGTAGCTCATGTCGTAGCCCTTGACGCCGGCTTCATCGATCGTCGGCACGTCCGGCAGCAGTGGTGAGCGCTTCGTCATCGAGAACCCCAGCGCCCTCACCTTCCCCGCCTTGATCTGCGGCAGACCGGTCGCCGTGTCGGTGATCATGAAATCGACCTGTCCGCCGATGAGGTCGGTCAGCGCGGGCGGATTGCTCTTGTACGGCACGTGCAGCAGTTGCGTGTGGGACAGCTGCTGGAACTGCTCGCCCGCGACGCGGCTCGACGCGCTGCCGCTGCCGAAGCTCACCTTGCCGGGCTCGCGCTTCGCGCGCGCGATCACGTCCGCCACGGTCTTGTACGGGCCATCCGCCTTCACCACCATCACCTGGCCACCCTTGCCCAGCCCGGTCACCGGCGCGAAGTCCTTCACCGGGTCGTAGGGCAGCTTGCGGTACAGATGCGGATTGGCGGCCTGCGTCGTGTTGGTCGTGATCAGCACCGTGTAGCCGTCCGGCGCCGCGCGCGCGCCCTGCTGCGCGGCGAGCATGCCGCTCGCCCCGGCCTTGTTGTCGACGACGACCGGCAGCTTGGTCTGCTCCGTGATCGCCTGGCCCAGCGCCCGCGCCAGCTGGTCCGTCGCGCTCGCCGCAGCGAACGGGACCAGGAAGGTGATGGGCTTGCTCGGGTAGCCGCCCGCGCCGGAAGCCTGGGCCAGGGCTTGCCCCGGCGCAGCCACGGACAGCGCCACGGACAGTGCCATGGGAAGCGCCGCGGCGCACGCCGCAGTCCGCAGCGCGTGTCGCCGGCTGATCGATCTCTGGGAACTCATCGGGTCGTCTCCATCGTGTCGTTGTGATTCGGGATCGGTCGCCGGAGCAAGGGCAGCAGGTGCTCCGGCACCTCCAAAGGCATCGCCAGCAGGACGAAGGACAAGGCCTTGCCGTGGCTGTCGAGGTTCAGCGCATCGTTGACGCCGCCGTCCAGGACGTCTTCCAGCACGAAGTTCATCGCATGCAGGCGCGGCAGCAGATGGCGCATCACGCGGCTCGGTCCGCGGGAGGCGAAGTGGCGGGCGACGGCCTCTTCGGTGAGCTGATCCACCAGCAGCGGGTACAGCGCCGGGTCCCAGGCGATCACGCTGATGTTGGACCGGTTGCCCTTGTCGCCGGTGCGGCCGTGAGCGGCGAAGCGGACGTCGACGCGGCAGGCGGGTGACGCAGTGGCGGTCCGGGACGCCGCCTTCACGCGCGTCGCCAAGCGCGGGCTCTCCACGGTGCATGGGGGATCCCTCCTGGACCCCCAAGCACCATTCCGGCCCCAGCCGCCCTCGCTGCCTTCCGGTGAGAGCACCACCGTCGAAGGAGCGAGGGCTCGGGGGAACAGGCATGAACTCAGACCAAGTCGTTGACGCAGGCCGGTCCTCACGCCGCCGCCGCCCGCAGGACCGCAGGTGTACAGCGCCGTGACCTCGCGCGTCAGACGCTCCGCGCCCGCGCGATCGGCATGATTGGCCGCCACGCGCAGCCGCACGTCGCGTGCATCGCCCGTCGGCAGCCGCGCCAGCGCCTCGCCGGCGTCGTCGCCCAGCACGCTCGCAACGCCGATCAGGTCCACGCGCAACGGCCCCTGCCGGTCCCCTTCTTCCAGCCGGGCCCGCAGCACCTCGGCGGCAAGCCGCGCGCGCGCCTCCGCGCCCGGGCCGGCGTAGGAGATCTCGCCCTCCGCCAACCAGCCGTTGGCAAAGAAGACGTTCGCCTTCAGCGCCTGCGGACGTGGATGTCCGCGCACGCCGGACAGGCGCACCTCGTCCGGGCCGACGCGCGTCACCTCCGCCCCGGCGATGTCGGCGACGACGTCCGGCGTGAGGTAGGCGGCCGGGTCGTGCAGCTCGTACAGCAGCTGTTCCTTGACCGTGTGCTCGTCGACGCAGCCGCCGGTGTTGTCGGCCTTGAAGACCGTGCAGCCGCCGTCGGCCTCCAAGCGCGCGATGGGGAATCCCACGCGCGCCAGGTCCGGCACGTCCTTGAATCCCGGGTCGGCGTAGTAGCCGCCGCAGACCTGGGCGCCGCACTCCAGCAGGTGGCCCGCCATCGTCGCGCCAGCCAGACGATCCCAGTCGTCGAGCGCCCAGCCGAAATGCGCCAGCGCCGGACCGACCGTCAACGACGGGTCCGCGACGCGGCCGGTGACGACGACGTCCGCCCCCCGTCGCAACGCGTCGGCGATGCCCTCGGCGCCGAGGTAGACATTGGCGCAGGCGATGGTGTCCGCCGCGATCGCGTGGCCCTCGCGCGCCAGCGTCTGAGTCAGCAACGCGCGCTGCGACGGCGACACCAGCGCGTCGCCGCCGACGACGGCAACGACTGGCACCCGCAGGCCGAGCTCGGCCGCCAGCGCCTGCACGCGTCGCGCCGCGGCCGGCGGATTCGCCGCGCCGAAGTTGCCCACGATCGGGATGCGGTGGACGAGGCAGTCCGCCAGCACCGGCCGCAGCATGTCGTCGAGCAGCGGCTCGAAACCGCCCTCGGGATCGCGCTGCCGGGCGAGCTGCGCCAATGCCAACGTGCGCTCGGCCAGCGTCTCGAAGATCAGCACCGCCGGACCGCCGAGGCGGATCAGCGTGTCCACGACCGGCCGCGCCGCGTCGGTGCGGTCGCCGGAGAAGCCGGCGGCGCAGCCGACGAGCAAGGAGGTGGAAACAGGGGCCATGCCGCCGACTGTAGGCGGGCACCGTCTATCGGAGAATTCGATTGTTCGGATCCAATGATCGAGCATTCAGATGAATCCCATGACTCAGAAGAATCGGACGCGGCCATCCTCGACCTCGACCTCGACAGCCGCGGTGGCGGCGTCGGCGTCGGCGTCGGCGGCGTCGGCCGATGGCGGCTCCGCGCCCAACCTCTCGGCCCGGCAGCTCGCGGCCTTCGTCGCGCTGGCGGAGCTGCGCAGCTTCACGCGCGCGGCGGCGCAGTGCCACCTGTCGCAGCCGGCCTTCAGCGCGCTGATCCGGACGCTGGAGGAGAGCCTGGGCGCCCGGCTCTTCGACCGCACGACACGCGCGGTCGAGCCCACGGTCGAGGGCAGCCTCTTCCTGGACCCCGCGCGGCGCCTGCTGCAGGACATGCGGCTCGCGACCGACGACCTGCGCGACCACGTCGCGCGCCGCCGCGGCCGCGTGGCGCTGGCCGCCTTGCCCGCGCTCGCCGCGGGTTGGCTGCCGCCGCACCTCGCGGCCTTCCGGCGCGACCATCCCGGCATTGCGCTCGACCTGGCGGACGTGCTGTCGGAGAGCTGCGTGGAGCGGGTGCGCGCCGGCCGTGCCGACCTCGCGCTGGCCGCCATTCGCGCCACCGCGCCGGAGTTGTCCGCGGCGCCGTTCCTCTCCGACGACTTCTACCTGGTCTGCCGCCGGGATCATCCGCTGGCGCGCCGTCGCCGACCCCGGCTGGCAGAGCTGGCGCACCTGGCCGTGATCGGCCTGGCGCGCCACAGCAGCGTGCGGCAGGCGCTGGACGCCGCCTTGGCGGCGCAGCCGCTGCGCCCGGTCCTGGCGCTCGAGCAGCTCAGCTCGGTCGCGGGCATGGTCGTCGCCGGCCTCGGCGTGACGCTGGTGCCGGCGCTGACGCTGTTCCACTTCCATCACCCCGACCTGATCGCGCGACCGATCGCGGACGAGGGGCTGCAGCGCCACATCTACCTGATCCGGCGCCGCGACCGCGCGCTGTCGGCTGCGGCGCAGGCGATGGCGGACGCGCTGTGGCGCTGGGCCGCCGAAGGCCCGAAGCGCGCGGGCGTGACGGTGTGGTCCCCGCCCGTCGACATCGCCCCGTCTCGGTCTTGAGCTTCGTGAAGGTTTTCACGCGGCGTGCCCGGGTCAGGCAATCACCTACAGCCAGAATGGCAAGGGTGACGCAGACATCGGGCGGCGGCGATGCGAGTATCCGCCCAGGAGAAAGTCATGAAGATTCTGCTCGTGGATCCCTCGGACACCTTCCGCAAGATGCTTTGCGAGCGCCTGCGGGAAGTGCCCACCGCGACCGTGGTGGGCCAGGCCTCCGATGAGGACCAGGCGGTCCTGCTGGCCGCGCTGTGCGCCCCGGACCTCGTGCTGACCGAGCTGGACCTCGTCCGGGGATGCGGTTTCGCGCTGATGGAACGCCTGCGCCAGGCCGGCTACGAAGGCCTGGCCTACATGGTCACCTCGGCGGACGAGGCGGAATACGGCCCCCGATGCGTGGACGCGGGCATCACCGGCTTCTACGACAAGACCTACGACCTGGAGCGCCTGCTGCAGGCCTTGGCCGTGCTGGCGCAGGCGCCGGTGACCTTCGGCCAGTCCAGGATCCGCGCCAGCGCGGTGTGAGTCCATCGCCGCGCTCCTGCGATCGCGGCCCCGCCCCTTCCCCCTGTTCGTTTGAGGAAGTCCTCCTGCATGTTTGAGTGAGTACTGTATGCAAATACAGTATCATCGAGTCATCCAACTCCCGGAGTACCGGCATGCTGCTCGACCTCAACAACGCGGCCTCGATCGTGGAATGGTGGTGCATCTTCCCTGAGCGTCACGGCCCCCTGCTGGCCGACTGGGAGCGCCGCCGGCCGGAGCATGCGGCGGAGATCGGTCGCGCCCGACGCCTGATCAAGGCGGATCCCGCGCGTCGCGCCCTGCTCGCCCGCGCGCAGGCCGAGGAAAGACAGGCAAGACCTGTCCCCGACTACCGGCTGTCCTTCGACGAGATGGCCGCGGGCGAACTTCGCGACGAAGACGGCGTGGGCCCCGCCGTGGCGTGAGGCCCGCCCCGGCGCGTGGACCGCGCCGTGCCCGGCGGGATCGCCGCCTAGCCCGGTCCGTCAGGCATCAGAAGCGGTACAGGTAGCCCATGAAGACGCGATTCTCGGTCGAGCTGTCGACCAGCGGGCTCTCCTTGATGCCGCTGCCCAGGCGGGTGACGCCGACGTCGACGAAGACCGAATGCCTGGCGTTGAACAGGTACATGCCACGCAGCGCGAGTTCCGCGTTGACCGTCGACTTGCCCTGGTAGGCCGCGCGGCCCGCGGTGACCTCGCCGGCGCGCACGCCGTAGTAGTAGTCGACGTACTTCTTGTCGAGCCAGTGCGCGCCCAGGCGCGGCGTCAGCATCACGTGCTGGCCGACGCGGAACGACCGTTCCAAGCTCAGCCCCAGGCGCTGGCCCTTGCTGTGGCCGGAGGCGTCGGCGGTCCACTCGGCGCCGAGTTCGGCGAAGTCGCTCTTCCACGCCGCCTTGGCGCCGACCCAGATGCCGCCCTTGCGCTCGGCCATGCCGTTGAGGATGGGCGCGTCGTCGGCCTCGTAGCCCGCGCCGTCCCACCTCGCCACCAGGCCGAAGTCCACGCGATGGCCCGGCGCCACGTCCCAGCGCGGCAGCTTCACCGTCAGGCCGGGTCCGAACACGCGCACCCAGCGGTTCTCGTACTGGATCATCGGCAGCACCAGGTTGTCGCGGTCGATGTCCTTGTAGGCCTTCTGCGTCGAGACCGCGCCGATGCCCAGGCCCCAGGTGGACGAGCCGCCGTCCGGGCCGTCCGGGCCGTCAGGACCGCCGGGGCCGGCCGCGCGCGCGCTCAAGGGCGCCGCCACGCAGAGGGCGGCGGCGGATGTCAGGGCGGTGCGCACCAGCGCCGTGGAAGCATGCGAGAGGAATCGTTTCTGCGTGACCATGAGGGTTCCCGAGAGGGGCGGTGAAAAGAGCCCGCATCGTCGGGCGGGCTCTCTTACTGGGCACTTACCGTACACGGCCCGGCAGCGGTGGCGCGTCGCCCGGTCGCGCGGCGCAAGCGGGCCTGTCCTGTCATCCCGGCCGTAGACGAGGCCCTCGAGGATGCGCTCACCTGGGCGCACGCCCGCCGGCGCCCACGCCCCACTCATGCCTCCGGCGACACCGTCCCCACCGCCTTCAACGCCGCGATGACGCCCGAGTGCGCATGCACCAGTTCCGGCGACTGGTCGAATCGCTCCGCGTACCGCCGCATGAACGGGTCCGCGCTGTCGCGGTCCAGACTGAGCAGTCCGCGCAAGCGCTGGGCCACCGGCAGCGGCGTCTCCTTCGCATCCGCGGCACCGTCGATCGCCTCGTCGAGCATCGTGATCAGCCGGCTCAGCGGCTCCAGCCACTTCATCTCCTCGCCGAACGCCATGACCTGGAGGAACTCTCCCGAGCTCTGCGGGCCGTGGGCCTTCTGGTAGTCGCCGCGCTCGAGGTCCACCAGCGCGCGGTGGAGGTCGAGGAGGCTGCGTCGGAGCTGGTGGCAGGCGTCGGTGGTCATGGCAGTGGACAGTAGTCGGGCGAAGCCCGCAGCCTATCGGCAAACGGCAGCGCCCGCCTGCCCCATTCGGGAGGCTCCCGTTCGCAACGCCCCCGTCCGGAAGGGTCCCATCCGGGTGGCTGTCCGCGGCGGTCCGCGGGGCAGCGTCGCCCGCTCCGCTCAGGGCTGCTGGGCCGGCTGCGCGGTCCGCGCGGCCGGGGCATTGGCGTGGGCCTTGGCCTTGGCGACGTACAGGTTGTAGGCCGGGATCGCGATCGCCAGCATCACGCCGGTGAACAGGACCGGGAACAGCAGCCCGAGAATGCGCACGCCCCAGGTGTTGGGCGGCGGCGGCGGGCCGAAGCGGTTGCCGCCCTGGCTGCCGGGGACGAACGCCCACACCAGCATGATCACCGGGAAGACCAGTGTCGCCGACCACCATCCGCTGATGTTCAGGTCATGGCACCGCTTGACGCCGGTGATGACGTGGAAGCACAGCAGCGCCAGGGACAGGACCACCGCGACCGCCGTCATGGCCTCGTCCCCGCCGCCGGTGGCCACGCCCAGGACGCGCGACAGGATCCCGTGCACGAGCGAGCCCGCCATCAGGTACGCGAGGTAGCGCAGCCGCCCGATGCGACCCTCGATGCCGAAGACGTTGAGGGGGGATGTGCCTTCGGAGAGCGCCACGTCGGCGACATGCGCCGTCGGCGCGGCGTATTGGTTCAAGGTCTGTTCAGTCATGGTGGCCTTCCTGCATGGACTCGGATGCGCGGCTTCAGATGCGCGGCTTCAGATGCGCGGCCTCGGATGCGCGGCCTCGGATGCGCGGCATCAGAGCGTGGCATCGACCCTGTTAGTCGGCGGGGACAGGGCGGCGGTGCTGACCCTGATGTGCTGAGTCGCGGGGGTCGCGTCAGAGCAGGCCGGCCCGCTTGACCTCGTGGTACCGGTTGACCAGCGTGGACGCGAGCTGGCGCGGCTCGACGTCGATGGACAGGCGGTCGTGGTCGACCACGCGGGCGAAGGCGTCGTGGCGGGCCTGGGACAGCAGGTGCGCGCTGGCGACCGCGACGGCATCCTCCGGTTCGGCGATCGGCTGCGCAGCGATGCGGCCCAGCGCGGTCTCGCGCAAACTCGCCAGCAGCACCAGATGCCGGCGGCGCAGCAGCCGCAGCGCCGGCTGCAGTTCGGGCGAATCCTCGTCGCGGAAGTTGGTCAGCACGATGACCAGCGAACGCCGGCGCAACCGGTGCGACAAGGCCTGCGCCGCCGCCAGATAGTCGGAGTGGTGGCCGCCAGGTTGCAGGTCGTGCATCTTGTTCATCAGCACGTTGAGCGTGCCCATGCCCTTGCGCGGCGCGCAGTCGCGACGCTGCCCTTCCCCGTTGCCGAAGGTCATCGCGCCCACCTCGTCGCCTTCCGACAGCGCGACGTAGGCCAGCAGCATCAACGCATCCAGCGCGTCGTCGAAGTGGCTGCTCTTGCCCACGCCGGCCGACTGTTCGTCCGCCCGCATGCGGCGGCCGCAGTCGAGCAGGAACATCACGCACTGGTCGCGCTCGTCCTGGAACTCGCGCACCACCGGCTTGCGATGCCGCAGCGAGGCTTTCACGTCGAGGTGGCGCAGCGGATCGCCGCGCTGGTACTCCGCGAGCTGGCGGAAGTCCGTCCCCTGCCCCCGCTGGATGAAGGTCTTGATGCCGATCTGCGCCAGCCGGCGATCGCCGGACAACCAGGCGTAGCGCGACAGCGCCGCGAAGTTCGGATAGACGCGCAGCGCGCTGGGCTCGCCGACGCTGTCGCGCACCTCGAAGCAGCCCGCGCGGGTGCGCCACAGCAGCTGGGTCCGACCGAGCTGCGCCACGCCGCGCTGGCGCGCCGTGACGCGGAAGCTCACGCGGCTGCGGCTCTGCGCGCCGATCGCGAGCGCGCGCGGCAGGCCCTCGAAATCGAAGATCGGATCGAGTTCGTCGAACACCGTCATCCGCCAGGCCAGTTCGCCGGCGTTGACGAGATCCAGCGTCAGCTCGGTCGACGCGCCGATGGCGAAGGCCGCGGGCAGGCGACGCTCGACCCGCACGCCGCCGCGCCGCCACAGGCGCAGGCTGCGCCACAGGTCGATGCCGGCCGCGATCAGCAGCACACCGAGCAGCCCCGCGCCCGCCGGCGCCACGATGGCCAGCGGCGCCCCCGCGGCCAGCGCGACGGCGGCGGCCAGGGCCAGGCCGGCCAGCACCGCGATGCTGGCCCGGGTGGGCAGGACGACGCGACGCACGGTGTTCATCAGAGCCGCGGCGCCTCCACGCTCTCCAGCGCGGCCCGCAGGATCTCGTCGAGGTCGCGCCCTTCGATCTGGGCGTCCGGCGCCATCGTGACGCGGTGGCGCAGCACCGCCAGCGCCTGCTTCGCGACGTCGTCGGGCGTGACGAAGTCGCGGCCCTCGATCAGCGCGACGGCCCGCGCCGCGCGGATCAAGGCCACGCTGGCGCGCGGTCCGGCGCCGAACGCCAGGCCCGGCCAATGGCGCGTCACCCGCACCACGCGCACCGCGTAGTCGACGACCTTCGCGTCCACGTGCACGAGGCTGGCCAGGCGCTGGAGCTCCAGCACCTGCACGTCGTCCAGCACCGGCCGCACCGCCTCCAGCGGCAGCTCGTGCCCGGCGCGCTGCGCCGTCACCAGCTGCACGATGGCCGCCTCCTCGTCGTGCGTCGGATACCCGATGCGGATCTGCAGCAGGAAGCGGTCGAGCTGCGCCTCGGGCAGCGGATAAGTGCCCTCGGTGTCCACCGGATTCTGCGTGGCCATCACGATGAAGGGCCGCGGCAGGCCCAGGCTCTCGCCTTCCAGCGTGGCCTGGTACTCCTGCATCACTTCCAGCAGCGCGCTCTGCGTCTTGGCCGGCGCGCGGTTGATCTCGTCGGCCAGCAGCAGGTGGGTGAACACCGGGCCTTTGCGCACGCGCAGCTGCCCCAGGCCCGCGCCGGTGTCGTCCAGCACGCTGTGGCCGATGACGTCCGCCGGCATCAGGTCCGGCGTGAACTGCACCCGCGCGTACTTCAGCTGCAGCGCCTGCGCGATCGCGCGGGCCAGCAGCGTCTTGCCCAGCCCCGGCACGCCCTCGACCAGCACGTGGCCCGACGCCACCACGGCGACGAGCATCTGCTCGACCGCCTCCGGCTGGCCGACCACGGCCTTGCCGACTTCGTTGCGCAGCACCTGCAGCCAGTGCGTGGCGAGCTTGAGTTCCTCGGGCTTGATCATTGCGAAGGTCTTTCGTCGTGAGTGCGGGGCGGGAGCGGTCCGGGTGCGGTTCAGGGTCGGCTCAGCAGCAGCCGCCGCGCCGTCTCGAGCAGATGCAGTCGCTGCGGCAGTTCCGCCCGGGTGCAGAACCTGGACGACATCGCCGTGTACAGGTCGTCCCGCGCGACGCCGGTCGCGGTCGCGATGGCGTGCACGCGGTCGGCCAGCGGCAGGCGGGCGTAGCCGCGCACGGTGCGCGTCGCCGCCTCGTCGAGCGCACGGTGCTGAGCGGCGAGCAAGGCGTCGCGGCCGTGGCGGTGCAGGTAGGCGCCCATGCCGCGCACCTGCTCGGAGATCGAGCGGCGCAGCCGCGGCGGCGGCGGCAGGCGCGGGCCGAAGCGCACGGCGGCGCGCCACAGCGCGGCAGCCAGCGTCAGCAAGCCCAGCACGACGGCGATCCAGCCGCTGTGCCACAGCCACGGGGTCAAGGCCTCGCGCGTCTCGTCCAGATGGATCCAGACCGTGGCGCCGCGCTCGGCCTGCACCGAGGCCGCCAGCAGCAGCGAGAGGTCGCATGCGAAAGGCATGCGGCCGCGGAAGACATGCGCGCCGGTGTTGAGCACGGTCACGGTGCCGCGGCCTTGCGCCACGCGGATCAGTTGCTGGCCGTGCGCCTGCGCGAGCGTCCAGATCGCCTGGTGGCCGGGCTTGACCTTCAGGCGCTTGGAGCCGATGAACTGGTAGCAGAGATCGAGCGAGTCGACCTCGTCGAAGACCGGCGGCTCGGAGTCGGCGTCGTCGCCGGTCCTCCGGGGATCCTGGTCTCTGGCGTCCTTGGCACCCTCACTGTCGTCGCTGTCCTCGCTGTCCTTGCCCTCGTCGTCCTCGTCGCGCCCTTGTCCCGCCGGGGCGGCCTGCGTCGGCGGGGTCGCGCGAGCCGCCGCCGAGGCCGCAGAGGCCGCAGATGCTGCAGAGGCTGCAGACGCTGCAGAGGCCGCCGCGAGGGCAGCCGCCGCCCGCTGCCGCTTGAGCTTCTCGGTGATGTCGACGGCGAAGACCGGCACCCAGCGCTCCAGCCGCGTGTCGTCCCAGTCCGCGCCCTGCAGCAGCACGAGGTGACCGCCGCGCTCGACCCACGCGCGCAGCTGCTCGGCGCGTTCCGGCACCAGCGCCCAGTTGGCCGACAGCAGCACCAGCCGCGCGCCTTCCGGCGGCATCCGGTCCAACTGCTCGTGGTGCTCGGCGTGCACGCCGAGCCGCCGCATGATCTGCTCGAACGCGTAGACCGGGTTGTCGCGGGCCTCGCCGCGCGCCGGGCGGGACTGCTTCACCGCCACCCATTCGGTATTGACCGACAGCCACCAGCCGCCGGCGACCAGCACCAGCGCGGCCAGCAGCAGGAACAGGCGTTCGCGCGTCATGCGGCCCTCCCGTCTGTCGCGACCGCAGGATCATCCGCCGGACCATCCGCTGGACCATCCACCGGGCCAGTCCCCGGAGCGACGGCCGGAGCGTCGGCCATCCGCGCATCGAAGTCGGCGCACAGCGCTTCGAAGCGGTCCGCCGGCAGCGCGCGCTGCGCATAGGCCACCGACTGCCAGCCCGCGACCAGGCGCGACAGGAAGTCCAGCGTCGCGGGCGACACCCGTGTCGCCGCCAGGACCAGGCAGTCCTGCTCCGTGCTGGCCGACCGGATCGGCACACCGTGTCCGTGCACCAGCCGCGACAGCGCGCCCCGATACAGCAGCGACAGCGCGGCCCGCGGCTCGCCGCGCTGCCACAGCGCGCGCGCCGCGGCGCCGATGTCGTCGGGCAGGCTCTCCGGGCGGATGTCCAGCGTGCCCACGTGGGTCGGCGGCGCGGCGCTCAGCGCGCGCCCGCCCTCGTGGCCCTTGAGCCAGTCCCGCAGGCGCAGCAGCACCCAGACCAAGGCCGCGGCACCGATCAGCCACAGCGCCACGCGCAGGCCCGACGACAGGCTCTTGAACAGGTCGATCCACCAGTCCACCTCGTCCGACTGCCCGGGCTTCTTCTCTTCCTCGTCCTTCTTGAAGCGCAGGACCTTCGTCTTCTCCTGGCCGGCCCACAGCGGGTCGGCGCGGACCTCGCGCTCGGCGATCCGGACGGCCTCGGCATCGATCGCGGAAGCGGCGACCTTCGCCGGCACGGGCTGGGCGCGCAGCCCCGCGCATGCCAGGACCGCGACGATCAGCAGCAGGTCACGAGAACGCACGGCGGAACTCCTGCTCGATGTCCCAGGCCTCGAGGACCACGCGCCGGTTCAGGTACATGGCGAAGCCCGCCGCCACGTAGAACGGCTCCAGGAACAGCACCACCAGCGCGTAGGCCGACGCCGCCGCGAGGTCGAAGCCCAGGCGCCCGGCCTCGTGCGCCTCCGGATGGAACAACCAGTCCCACACGCCGGCGCTGCGGTTCTCCGGCGTGAACCACCACACCAGCGCGATCAGGGCGTAGCCCAGCACCGCCTCCGCATGGGCGAAGGCAGTCTGCCAGGCGACGGCGGCGCCGCGGTTGTCGTTGAGCATCAGCTTGGCGCGCTTGCGCCGCGCGGCGCCGCGCTGGCCTTCGAGCTGCTCGATCGGCTGCGTGTAGGCGCGCCATGGCGAGAAGCGGCGCCACAGCAGCGTGCGCAGGAACTGCCCGCCGAAGACCTGGCGGCGCGCGCGCCACAGGTCGGTCCAGCGCGTCGCCTCGCCGAAGACGGCGCGCGACATCACGAAGAGCAGGCTGCGGTCCAGCCACGGCTTGAGCCAGAACAGGATCAGGATGGGCACCGAGCCGCCCAGGTCCACCGTGCACATCGCGAGCACCGCGACGGCCAGCAGCACCGGCGCGAAGCAGCGCCAGATCGACACGGCGTGCGAACGCACCAGCGCCAGCCCCAGGTCGCAGGCCTCGCTCTGGCTGCGCGGGCGCAGGACGATGGCCAGACCGTCAACCCGCATGCGTGTGCTCCCCGGCGGGGTCACGGCCCTTTTCAAGGCCTTTTTCAAGGCCCTTTTCACGGCCGTTCTCGCGGCCCATCAGCCCCAGCCACGCGATCACCAGGCACCAGCACACCGCCGCGACGCCGTACTTGACGCCCGGCGCGATCCAGGCCGCGGAGGACCAGAAGGCCTCGACGGCCGCGGCCACCAGCAGCAGGAAGAACGCCGCGTAGACAAGGGGCACGGCCGCGCGCGCGGAGGCGGCCAGCGCCTCGAGCCGGCTCCGCCGTCCGGGCGCGAGCCAGCCCAGGCCCACGCGCAGCCCGGCCGCGCCGCACAGCACGATGCCGGTCAGCTCGAAGGCCGAATGCGTGACCACGAAGGGCCAGAAGTTGTGGCCGACGCCGACGCGGGTCAGGTGCCCGGCCACGGCCCCGATCACGAGCCCGTTGTAGAGCAGCGCGAAAGCGCTGCCCACGCCCGCCAGGATGCCGGCGCCGAAGCAGCGGAAGCCGATGCCCACGTTGTGGAAGATGTAGACGCCGAACCTCTGCCAGTCGTCGCCGGCCTCGCGCAGGCGCCCGAGCACGTGCTGGCCGTCGCCGTACATCGCCTCGTACTCCCGCAGCTGGGTGGCGTCGAGCAGGCGCAGCGCGAAATCCGGCCCCGACCACGCGAGCAGGAAGGCCGCGGCCAGCGGCACCGCGAAGAGGATCAGCGACGCCAGCACGAAGCGCGCTTGCGCCCTCACGGCGCGCGGCAGCCCGATGCGCAGCAGGCGCGACAAGGGCCGCAGGCCGTAGTCCTGGCGGCGGTAGATCAGCTGATGCGCTTCCTGCGTGAGCGTTTCCAGCCGCGCCACGAGGTGGATCGGGTAGGCGCGCGACTGGGCCAGCGCCAGGTGCTCGCAGACGCGCCGGTACTGCGAGGCCAGCAGCGCCCCGTCCGTGCCCTTGCCCTTCCTGGCGAGCGCGAGTTCGGCGGCGAAGGCCTCCCACAACGGGCCGTAGGTCGCCTCGAAATGCAGCGGGCTCATGCGCGTCTTCCGGTCGCGACATCCATCGCGATGTCCGTCATCGTGCGCATCGCGTCGGCCATCACCGCTTTCCCATCAACCATTGCGCGACGCCGAGCAGGCGTTCGGACGCGCTCTGCCTGGGCTCGCCGACGACTTCCGGCGGCAGCACGGGGACGGCGAGCTGCGCGAGTTCCTCGACGCGCTCCGGCGTCAGCCGTTTCGCGCGGCCGGCCCAGGACCAGATGGCGGCCTGTTGCTGCTGGCTCAGCGGACGCGCCGGGGACAGGCTGGGGGCCGCGGGCGGCGCATCATGCAGGACCACCGGCTGGACGTGGACGACCAGCGTGCCCGCGGCCAGATCGCCCAGGCGTTTGCTGTCGCGGTTCAGCAGCATCGTCACGATGCCGAAGGCGTAGGCCAGCGGGAGGAAGTCCGCCACGCGCAGCAGGTTGCGGGTGACCGAGGCCGCCGGCGTCACCGGCAGGCCGGTGTCCATGACCACGCGCAGGCCCAGCGCCTCTTTGCCCGGCGTGGCGCCGGAGCGGCCCAGTTCGAAGGCGATCGGGTACAGCCATTCCACCAGGAACCACCCGATCAGCATCAGTCCGTAGCCCATGCCGCCCAGGCCGCCCGTGGCGCCGAGGATCATCAGCAGCGCGAGGTCCAGGATCAGCCGGATGAACAGGTCGAGCAGGAAGGCCATGGTCCGCGCCACCAGCCCGGCGGGCCGCAGGGACAGGACGATGCCTTCGGGGGTCTCGGCCAGCGCCAGCGTGTCGATGCGCGGCGCGGGCACGGCGGCCTGCGGGTTCAGAGCTTGATCACCTTCGTGTCGGCGATGGTGTCGTGCAGGCACTGGCGCGACTCGCGGAAGATCAGCAGCGCGTCGACGACGCCGTAAATGAACGAGAGCGTCAGGTTGATGTTCAGCAGATACCCGATGCCGTAGCGCAGCACGAGCAGGCGCACGGCGTCGGGCTTGCTGCCGTCGGAGCGCACGATGCGCAGCTTGCACAGCATCTTGCCGAGGGTCTGCGCGCGGCTGACCAGCGGCCAGGCCTGGATGGCGAAGAACACGAGCAGCCCGAGGATCATCGATTCCAGGTTCAAGGTCAGGAAGCTGGCCCTGGCGCCGCTGCTGGCGATGAGCGCGCCCAGGGCGGGGATCAGCGACAGGAGCTGGATCGCGACGATGAGGATCACGGTGTCGACGATCATCGCCACGAATCGGATCCCCCGCCCGGCGAGCACTTCGCCGGCATCGGGCCCCTCGACATCGGCCACCACGGCTTGCGGCGGCGCGAAACGGTCTTCCGCGGAAACGGACATGTGCTCTCTCCCTCTCAGAATTTTGGAGGGAATTGTGTCAGCGCTGGCGAGGGGGGTCGATGGGGGCATCACCGACATGGCCGTGATCCGCCACACCCTCTGGGGGGATTGCCGTCATCGGGCTTGCACGCGGGGTCGGGTCTTGCGTCGACCGGGCCCCGGACGAGTCCCAGCGTGTGATCCTGGACGTCGTGAGGCCCTGACGCCCCGGGGTTCCGGTCGCGTCAGTTCCTGTCCGGCCGCACCGGCAGCCCACCGGAAGACCCGTCCGCTTCGGTGACGCGACCGCTCGCCCGGCGGCTGGCGCGGCTGCCGGCGGCGGGCTTGTCGGGCCTGGCGGATTCGGCCGGGGCCGTCGTGACCGGCGGCGAGGCGTCGGCGGGGACGGTCTCGGGCGCCTGAACCGGCCCTTGAACCGGCCCTTGAACCGTCCCTTGAGCCGGCGCCTGAGCCGGAGTCCGGGCGGGCGCCGGCGTGGCGGCGGGCGCGGGCGCGTTCGGCGGCGCCGGCCGCGCGGCGGACGCGGCCGACGGGTTCATGGAGGCCGCGTCGATCGGCGGGCCGACGGTCCCCGACTGGCGGCGGCTGGCGTTGGACGTGGCCAGCGGCTCGGCCGTCTGCGCGAGGGCGGCGGCCGCGACCAGGGTCACGCAGAACGCGGTCAGGAAGGTGCTGAAGTGCCTCATCGCCTGTCCTCCAGGGAAACGAAGTGCCGGCCGCCTCGCGGACGCAGGCACCGGACAGACGATGCAGCAATCCGCGCTCCCGGCCCGGCCCGGCGTCTTCCGGACCGCCGGCCCCGGGTCGGCGCGGGGGTCGGCGGACCGGGACGGCAGGTACAGTCAGGGGCCCCCTTCCCACAGTCATCATGGAACGCTTCGAGCCTTCGTTTCCGACGCTGCAATCCTGCGCCGACGAGCCCATCCACATCCCCGGCTCGATCCAGCCGCACGGCCTGCTGCTGGCGCTGCGCGAGGGTCGCATCGCCGCCTGGAGCGACAACGCGCCGGCTCTGCTCGGCGTCCAGCCGACGCTGGGCCTGGCCTGGAAGGACCTGCTCCTGCCCGGCTCGGTGCACCAGGAGCTGAGCGTGCTCGCCGACGAGGCCGCGCTGACGCCCGGCATGCCGGCCTTCTGCGAGGTCGAGCTCGGCGGCCGGCCGCACGACGCCGTCGTCCACGTCCATGACCACCACACGGTGATCGAGATCGAGCCCCGCACCCAGCCGCTGGCGCCGCTGAGCTCCCAGGCGCGCGTCTACGACCGCGTCCGCCGCGCCGGCTCGATGGCGTCGGTGCTGCAGGTCGCCGTCGACGCCATCCGCGCGTGGACCGGTTTCGACCGCGTGATGGCCTACCGCTTCCGCCACGACGACAGCGGCGAGGTCGAGGCGGAAGCCAAGTCCGACACCCTCTCCTCCTACCTCGGCCTGCGCTACCCGGCCAGCGACATCCCGGCGCAGGCGCGCCGCCTGTACCTGCTCAACACGCTGCGGCTGATCCCGCACGTGAGTTACCGCGCCGTCGCGCTGGTGGGCCATCCGGAGGCGCCGCCGCTGGACCTGACCCACTCGGTGCTGCGCAGCGTCTCGCCGATCCACGTCGAGTACCTGCACAACATGGGCGTGGGCGCGTCCATGAGCGTCTCCATCGTCGTCAACGACAAGCTCTGGGGCCTGATCGCCTGCCACCACATGAGCTCGCTGCAGGTGCCCTACCCGGTGCGCTCGGACTGCGACGTGCTGGCCAACATCCTGTCCTCGGCGATCGCGACGATCGAGGCGCGCGAATTCGCGCGGCGCCAGGCCGACACCGCCTCGCTGGTCGCGGAACTGGCGGGCGATCTCTCCATCGCGGACGACGCCGTCACCGCGATGCTCGGCCAGTCGGCGCGGCTGCGCGACGTGCTGCGCGCCGACATGCTGCTGCTGTCGCAGCAGAGCAAGGTGGTCTCGGATGGCGACCTGCCGCAGGCGCTGGCGGTGGCCATCGCCACGGCCCCCTGGACCGGCGACATGCCGGCCCTGCGGTCCTGCAGCGAGGACTGGCCGGAGGCGCTGCGCCCGCTGCTCGGCCAGTGGGTCGGCGCGATGTGCCTCCCCTTCGACGCGAGCAACGGCGGCCGCCTGATCGCCTTGCGCAAGGAACAGTGCGAGACGGTCCGCTGGGCCGGCCAGCCCGACAAGGTCGTGGCGCGCGGCCCCAACGGCGCGCGCTTGACGCCGCGCGGCTCGTTCACCGAATGGCGCGAGCAGGTCAAGGACTGCGCCGAGCCGTGGACCGAGACCGACGTGCGCTTCGGCAAGCAGCTGATGCTGGAGCTGCAGCGCACGGCGGCCGCGCGGCATGCGGAGGTCGAGGCGGCGCGGCGCAACCTGCTGGCGATGCTGGGCCACGACCTGCGCGATCCGCTGCAGGCCATCCAGATGGTGGCGGGCGTGCTCAAGCGCGAGCCCGATCCGGCGCAGACCGGGCGGCTGGGCGCGCGGCTGGACGCGTCGAGCGGGCGGATGCACCGGCTCATCACGCAGGTGCTCGATTTCAGCCGGGCCGAGGTCGGCATGCCCCTGCACACGGAGCTGCGCGCGCTGGATCTGGAGGCCTTGCTGCTGGACCTGGTCGAGGAAGTCCGGATAGGACATCCCGGCTTCGAGATCGTCCTCCGCACGGCGGGACCGGCCACGGTGAGCGGCGATGCGGTGCGGCTGGCGCAGGCGATGTCCAACCTGATCGCGAATGCGCGCAACTACGGCGCGCCGGGGCGGCCGGTGACGGTCTCGCTGGAACCGGCCGGCGACGGCGGTCATCGTTTCAGCGTGGCCAACGAGGCCGATGAAATTCCGTCAGCGGTGGCCGCCGAACTCTTCGAACCCTTCAAGCGCGGCATGGAACGCGGCGCGCCCAACCGCAACGGGCTGGGTTTGGGGCTCTACATCACGCGGCGCATCGTCGAGGAGCACGGCGGGACGCTGAGCTATCGGTATGAGGCGCCGAGGGTGGTCTTCGCGTTCACCGTCGCGGGCGAGCCGCCTTCCGCCGGGATCGCCGGGATCGCCGGGGCGGCCGGGGCGGCCGGGGCGGCCGGCGACGACTGATCGAGCGGTCCTGCCGCCTCAGTCTTCCGGGATCCGGTTCACCAGCGGCTCCCCGCGCTCGAACGCGCTGAGGCTGTCCAGCGTCGTGGCCATGATCTGGCCGATGGCCTCGACGGTGAAGAAGGCCTGGTGCCCGGTGACGATCACGTTGGGGAAGGACACCAGCCGCTGGATCACGTCGTCGTGGATCACCGTGGAGGACAGGTCCTGGAAGAAAAGGCTGGCTTCCTGCTCGTAGACGTCGATCGCGAGGCCGCCGAGCTGACCCGTCTTCAACGCCTGCGTCGCCGCCTCGGTGTCGACGAGGCCGCCGCGGCTGGTGTTCACCAGGATCGCGCCGCGCTTGAGCTGCGCCAGCGAGCCGGCATCGACGATGTGACGCGTCTGCTCGGTCAGCGGACAGTGCAGCGAGATCACGTCCGACTGCGCCATCAGTTCCTTCAACGGCACGTAGCGTCCGCCGAGTTCCTCGAACGCCGGCTTCGGGAACGCGTCGTGGCCCAGCACCGTGCAGCCGAAGCCCGCCATGATCCGCGCGAAGATCGTCCCGATCTTGCCGGTGCCGATCACGCCGACCGTCTTGCCGTGCAGGTCGAAGCCCATCAGCCCGTCGAGTTCGAAGTTGCCGTCCCGCGTGCGCACGCTGGCCCGGACGATCTTGCGGTTGACCGCCAGCAGCAGGCCCACCGCGAATTCGGCGACCGAGTACGGCGAATAGTCGGTGACCCGCACGACCTCGATGCCCAGCCGCCGTGCGGCCGCCGCGTCGATGTGGTTGAAGCCGGTCGACCGCGTCGCCACCAGCCGTATGCCCTGCGCCGCGAGCCGGGCCAGCACCTCGGCATCGACGGCGTCGTTGACGAAGACGCACACCGCCTGGCAGCCGGCCGCCAGCACCGCCGTGTCGACGGTCAGCCGGTCCTGCACGAAGACCAGCTCGTGGCCGATCTCCCGGTTGGCCTGCTGCAGCAGGGTCTGGTCGTACCGGCGGGTACTGAAGACGGCGGTTTTCATGGCTTCTGCTCCTTGTCGTTCACCACATCCCCAGCACGCGCCACCACGCGATGCCCACGGTCGCGAAGATCAGCAGCTCCAGGACGCACATCACCGCGCCCACGCGCCACCACTGCCCCATGCTCACGTAGCCGCTGCCGAAGATGATGGGCGACGTGCCGGTCGCGTAGTGGGTCAGCGTCATCATGATGGCCGATCCGGCCGTCATCATCAGCATGAACGGCACCCGGTAGTCGCCCGGCACCAGCTGCGCGCCGACGGTCAGGAAGGCCAGCATCATCGCGCTGATGTGCGCGGTGGTGCTCGCGAACAGGTAGTGCGAGAACACGAAGGCCGCCACCAGCACGGCGGCCACCCAGAACCAGCCCATGCCGCTCGCCACGATCGCGTCGCGCATGCCGAGCGAGAACCACGCGATCACGCCGAGCTTGTTCAGCTGCTCCGCGAGCATGACCAGCGCGCCGAACCAGATCAGCGTGTCCCAGGCGCTCTTCTCGGACAACACGTCGTCCCAGTCGATGGTGCCGGTGATGATCAGCGCGAACAGGCCCAGGAAGGCGACGACCGTCGGATCCAGCGTCCAGTGCGGGCCGAAGATCATCGCCGGCACATTCGCCCACAGCAGCAGCATCAGGCCGAAGACGCCGAGCATCACGCGCTCCCTGCCCGACAGTGGCCCCATGCGGTCCAGCTCGCCCCGCGCGTACGCGACGGCATCGGGCGTGGCCTTGAGCTCGGGCGGCGCGAGCAGAAACACCACCAGCGGCATCGTCAGCAGCGCCACCAGCCCGGGCAGCAGCATGCACAGCGCCCAGGTGGTCCAGCTCAGGTGCAGCGACTGCCCGGTGGCCTGGGCGACGTAGTCGACGACCAGCGGATTGGGCGCCGTCGCGGTGAGGAACATCGCCGAGGTGATCGGATTCGCGTGGTAGTTGACCAGCGCCAGGTAGGTGCCGACCTTGCCCTGCGTGCCCTGGGCCGGATCGGAATCGAAGGCGCTGGCGATCGACTTCATGATCGGATGGACGATGCCGCCGCCGCGCGCCGTGTTGCTCGGCGTGAACGGCGCGAGCACGAGCTCGCAGATCGCCAGCCCGTAGCCGATGCCCACGGTGCGCCTGCCCATCAGCGCGATGAACATCAGCCCGATGCGGTTGCCCAGCCCCGTCTTCTTGAGCCCGCGCGAGATCAGCACGGCCACGACGATCAGCCAGATCAGCGGGTTGGAGAAGCTGCTCAGCGCGTCGGTGATCGCGCCCTTGGACGTCGGCGATGTCACCTGCGCCAGCGACAGGATGACGATGGCCATCATCGCCATCACGCCGATCGGCATCACCTTCAGGATGATGGCCACGATGGTGGTCAGGAAGATGGCCACCAGATGCCAGGCTTCGGGCTTTAGCCCGGCCGGGACCGGCACCAGCAGCAGGCCGAGGAGCACCCCCGTCGTGATGAAGGCGGGCACGAGGCGGAACGGCACCGCCCGCTTGAAATAGCGATAGAGCGCGATCAACCGGGCTGTCATGCGCAGCGTCCTCCCTGGGATCCTGGTCCCATTGAATCACGAAGGAACCGTCGCAGGGTCGATCAATACGGGGGTTGCGTCAAGCTTCATGCATGAGGCAAGGACTGGCCCCTACACTCGACCGGTCTTCCTCGGGGGTGTCGTTCCATGGATGTCGTCGACCGGTTCGGACTCTTCCTGGCGTCGCAGCCGCTGCTGGCGCTGTTCCTCACGATCGCGGTCGGCTACTGGCTGGGCGCGCGCAGCATCAAGGGCTTCGCGCTGGGATCGGGCGCGGTGCTCTTCGTCGGGCTCGCGATCGGCGCGGCCGCGCCGCAGCTGAAGCTGCCCGCGCTCATCGGCAACCTGGGGCTGATGCTGTTCCTCTACGGCGTGGGCATCGCCTACGGCGCGCAGTTCCTGCGCGGCCTGACCAGCGCGCGTGGCGCCAAGGCCAATGCGGCCGCGCTGCTCGGCGTGCTGGCCTCGCTTGGCCTGATGATCGCGGCGACGCGGCTGTGGCCCGGCGTCGAGCTGCCCAAGGCGCTGGGCGCCTTCTCCGGCGCGGGCACCAGCACGGCGGCGCTGCAGGCGGCGCTGGCCGTGTTCGGACCGTCGCCGGCGACGGGTTACTCGGTCGCCTATCCGGTCGGCGTGGCGATCCCCATCCTGCTGCTCGGCCTGTACAACGCGTGGCGCAAGCCGACGCTGGAGCCCCCTGCCCCGCCGTCGCTCCACGTCGAGGAAGTCGGCGTCGACGATGTGGCCGTGCTCGGCCGGACGGTGGCCGCGGTGTCGCAGACCCTGCCGCACGGGGTGGCGATCGCCGCGATCCGGCGCGGTCATCACAACATGGGCGCGGCGCCGGAGGTCGAGCTCCAGCGCGGCGACGTGCTGCTGCTCAGCGGCACCGATCCCGCCGCGCTGAAGCACGCCGCGCTGCGCTTCGGCCCCGCGGAGCCGGGACGGATCCTGCGCGACCGCAGCGAGTTCGACTATGAGCGCTTCTTCGTCTCCAGCCCGCAACTGGCCGGCAAGCGGCTGTCGGAGCTGCAGCTCCCGCCCGAGTGCCGCGCGCGCATCCTGCACCTGCGGCGCAGCGACGTGGACCTGGCGCCGCACGCGGACCGGGTGCTCGAATTCGGCGACCGCGTCGGCGTTCTCGCGCCGCGCGAGAGCTTCCCGACGCTGAGCCGCTACTTCGGCGATTCGGTCCGCGCCACCGGCGAGGTGAGCTACATCGGCATGGGTGTGGGCGTGACGCTGGGTCTGGCCGTCGGTGCGATCAGCCTGCCGCTGCCGCTGCTGGGGCACCTCTCGCTAGGCTTCGCGGGGCTGCTGCTCGTCGCGCTGCTGCTGGGCTGGCGCCGTCGCACCGGGCCGCTCACGTGGGTGATGCCGATCTCCGCCAACCTGGTGCTGCGCAACTTCGGGCTGACGGTGTTCCTCGCGGTGGTGGGGATCTCGTCCGGATCGACCTTCGCGGCGACGATCGCGGAGAGCGGCTGGCTCTACCTGGCGCTGGGCAGCGCGATCGTCTCGGTGCTGGTGGGGGTGACGCTGGTGATGGCGACGGCGGTGTTCAGACTGCCGTTCGACGCCGCCGCGGGCATCGTGGCGGGTGCCACCGGCAACCCGGCGATCCTGGCCTTCTCCAACCGCATCGCGCCCACCGACCAGCCCGACATCGGCTACGCGATGATCTTCCCGTCGATGACGATCGTGAAGATCGTGCTGGTGCAGGTGGTGGCGATGTGGGGGGCGTGAATCCAATCCCGTCGACCGGGCGGATCAGACGGTCTCCGGTGTGGGGTTCGCATCCGCCTCCTTTTCAGACGCCTTTTCAGACGCCTTGTCGGGCGCCTTGTCGAGCGGCTTTTGCGCCTTCAACCGCTGCCGCAGCACCCCGTTCACCTCCGCGCCGTAGATCAGCGTGGTCGCGCTGACGTAGAGGAACACCAGCGTGGCGACCACGCCGGCGAAGCTGCCGTAGAGCAGCGCCAGCTTGCCGGCGCTGCGCAGGGTGTAGGAGAGCGTCGCCGCCGACGCCACCCAGAGCGCCGCGCCGACGACGGCGCCGGGCAGCACGGTGCGCAGTCTCAGGCGGACATCGGGCAGCCAGCCGTACAGCAGCGCGTACAGCACCACCAGCACGGGGAACGCAACGCCGTAGCGCACGCTGTTGCGCAGCCACAGCGTCTCGCGGCCCTTGCCCACGCCGTTCTCCAGCGCCTCCCAGACGTAGGGCATGACGATCACGGAGCTGAAGATGGCCAGGATGGCGCCGCCGACGACCAGCGTGAACAGGATGACCTTGAGGCGCGCCCGCCAGAAGGGCGCGCCGCGCTCGATGGCGTAGGCGCGGTTCAGCGCGGTGCGCACCGCCTGCATGCCGGACGACGCCGTCCACAAGGTGACGAAGAGGCCGAAGGCCAGCAGCGCCTGGTTGCGCTGGGCCAGCACCTGGTTGACGACCGGCTGCAGCGCGCTGCGCACGAGCGGCGGCGCGTACTCCACGACGCGGCCTGCCAGCGCGGCGGCATCGCCGGGCGATCCGATGTACGCCGCCCCCGCCGACAGCAACAGCAGCAGCGGGAACATCGACAGCACGATCGAGAACGCCATGCTCCCCGCCTGGTTGGCGCTCTGGTGCAGCACGTAGTTGCGGATGGCGAGCAGCAGCACGCCGAGCACGGGCGTGCGCACGACCGCTTGCCTGACCCACCGCAGCAGTCCAGCGATTCTCGACACATTCATGTAAAATTCCCTGAACTATTCATGGAGCATTCATCTTGGCCGCGTCCGGCAGCACCTCCGAGAATGATCTTACGTCCGCTCTGGAACGCACGCTCAGAGAGGGGCCGCGCTCCGCAGCAGAGCTTCTGGCAAGCCTGGGAGTCAGTCAGCCAACATTGTCTCGAACTATTCATGGAAGCTCGTTACCGATCACGAGCTTCCGGATCCGAGGCGTCCGCACGCCCAAGTACGCGCTCCTGCGCCAACTGCCTCAGGGTCTCGAATCCAGGCAGCACGTCAGCCGGCTGCTGGCCTCTGGCTCCGTCGTGCCGTTTGCGGAATTGGAGTTCCTGAGCGGCGGCGCCACCCTGGAGCGATCGGCGGACAGTGGCCGTGTCACGCTCTACGAGGGCCTCCCGCCGTACATCAACTTCGCCTCCCCGTCGGGCTTCCTGGGCAAGCAACTCGCCCAGGAACTGGCACGGGCGCAGGGTTTCCCGCAGAGCCTGAACGACTGGAGCGACGAGCACCGCATCGCCTACCTCTTCACGCGCGGCCTCAACCTTCCCGGCAACCTCGTGTTCGGGAACGCCTCCCTGCAGATGGAACTGGAGCTCCGCAAGGCCAGGCCGACCCCTGCGGCCGAGAAGCCGCTCGCCTACCTGGAAATGGCGACCGCGCTGAAGGGCTCGGCCTACGGCGCCAGCGCCGGCGGCGAACAGCCCAAGTTCCTCTGGCTCACCGAGGACGCCGGCCATGTGATCGTCAAGTTTGCCAAGCTGGGCAGCCGCATGGCGGAGCTGTTGCCGCTTGAGCACCTGGCCCTTCGATCGCTGGGCGAGGTCGGCGTACCCGCCGCCCGCACGCAACTGCTCACGGCCGGCGACTACGTGTTCCTCGAGGTCCAGCGATTCGATCGCGTGGGGCTCAACGGCCGCGTGGGCATGCTCTCCGCAGGCGCTGTCGACGACGAATCCTTCGGCAAGCGCGACAGCTGGTCGGAGTTCGCCACGCGCTGCGTGGCGGCGAAGTCCTTGTCCGCCGAGGACGCCCGTCACGTGCATACGATGGCCGCTTTCAGCGAGCTGATCGGCAACGGCGACAGGCACTTCGAGAACCTCTCGATGCTCATCGACGAACGCGGCGAGTACCAAGGCATTGCGCCGGCGTACGACATCCTGCCCATGCGTTACGCTTCCATCGGTGGAGGCGTGGATCCGGATCTGCGCCCCATCGACCCCAAGGTCGGCCCGATCGGTGCCCGCCCCGAGGTCTGGGAGCGGGCCACGCGCGCGGCGCAGCGCTTCTGGACCGCGGCCCAGACCGAAACCCTGGCCGCCCCCCTGTCGGACGACATGAAGGCACTCGCCGCCGAGAACCTGACGGCGGTCTGGGAGTTCGTCGCTCCCCTGATTCCCGCTCACTCAGCCGCCGCGACCGGCGGTCGATGAGCACACGCTCAAGGCATCCATGAAAGCACCCCCGCGTCTCCAATCCCTGATCGAGGAAGGCCTGATCGACACCGTCGTGCGTCAGCTGATGAGCGGCAAGGAGGCGCTGGTCTACGTGGTGCGCTGCGGCGACGAGACCCGCTGCGCCAAGGTCTACAAGGAAGCGACGCAGCGCAGCTTCCGCCAGGCCGTCGACTACACCGAGAACCGCAAGACCAAGAACAGCCGCCAGGCGCGCGCCATGGCCAAGGGCACGAAGTTCGGGCGGCAGGCCCAGGAGGCCGCGTGGCAGAACGCCGAGGTCGACGCGCTCTACCGCCTGGCCGGCGCCGGCGTGCGCGTGCCGCGGCCGTACAACTTCATGGACGGCGTGCTGCTGATGGAACTCGTCGTGGACGAGAACGGCGATGCGGCGCCGCGCCTGAACGACGCGATGTTCACCGCCGAGGAAGCCCGCACGCACCACCAGAGCCTGCTGACCGAAGTGGTGCGCATGCTCGGCGCGGGCGTGGTCCACGGCGACCTGTCCGAATTCAACATCCTGCTGGCCAGCGACGGCCCGGTCATCATCGACCTGCCGCAGGCCGTGGATGCCGCCGGCAACAACCACGCCAAGCGCATGCTGCTGCGCGACGTCAACAACCTGCGCGACTTCTTCGGCGGCTTCGCCCCGGACCTGCTGAGCACCGATTACGGCCACGAGATCTGGGCCTTGTACGAGAGCGGCAGCCTGACGCCCGACACGCCGCTGACCGGCCGCTTCAAGCATGCGACGGGCCCGGTGGACCTCGGCGAGGTGATCCGCGAGATCGACGACGCGGTGGACGAGGAAGCCGCGCGGCGCCTGCGGATGCAGTGAGACCGGGCCGGCCCGGTCGCCCGCCGCCCCCGGTCGCCGGGGCCGCGCGGGCTCAGGCGAGCCGGGGCCTGGAGAGCGGCCTCACTTGTCCCGGTCGTAGCTGCCCGTGCCGATGTAGACCGAGCGGTTGTCGCTGTCGACCGGGAAGCTGAGCAGCCGCTCCTGGTGGCCGTCGTCGTACTCGAGCGTGATGGCGAAGCCGTTCAGCTGGTACCGCCCGCGTCGGCTGGCGCCGTCGTCCTTGGTGCGCGTGCCGCTGCTGACGCCGACATCCCCGAGCCCCGTGCCGACGGTGCTGCTGCCCGTGCTGCTGCTGCCCTTGCCGTCGCCGTGCGACGAGCCGGCGATCACCGTGCCCGTGATCGCCTGCAGGCTGCCCGTGCTGGAGACCGCGCTGAAGCTGCGCTCGAAGCGCCCGTCCTTCGTGAAGCGGATGCCGCGCGTGGCCGACGTGCCGCCGGTGATCATGCTGCCGGTGAAGCTGCGCCGGCTGAAGCTGCCCTCCAGCCGTGCGTCCTTGGGCCAGGGGCGGACCGCCTCATGGCCCTCGGGCTTCCAGTCGCCGGCGGGACGGCCGTCGTCGTCCTGCGCCTGCATCGCGTAGCCCTTGCCGGCGCTGCGCCAGCGGCCCCAGCGCTGCGGCTCGAGCTGGCGCGACGCCGCGACGTCGAGCTGGTCCGGCGGCATCTCGGTGCGGCGGTAGACGCTGCCGTCCCGCAGCAGGAAACGCACGTCCTCCTCCCAGCGGGTGCCGTTGAGGTTGTTGGCGTCACCGTGGATCACGACGGCCGCCAGGTCCTTGTCGCCCAGGCCCTTGCCGGGCGCGGTCGTCACGCGCCGCAGCGCCACCTCCTTGCGCGCGAGCGGCGTCTGCGCCAGCGGCGACGGCGTCAGCCCCGACGGATCGGTAACCAGCGCGGCGTCGGCAAGGTCCATCGACAGGCGGCTCAGCGAGGTGACGACGCCGCGCAGGACGATCTCCCGACCGACCCAGGATTCGGCGTTGAACTTCAGATGGATGTATTGCTCGCCGATCCGGTCGCCCTGTTCCTGCATCAGGTAGAAGTTCTCGGGGCGGCGCGGATCGCGGGCCACTCGGCCCTTGACGTACACCAGCCCCAGCTTGCGCCGCGCGGCCTCCTCGGAGATCACGAGCCAATTGCCGCGCTGCTCCGTCAGGGCGATCACCTGGCTGGGCAGCAAGACCTGCCCCCGGGCGGGCTCGACGGCGACGGGCAGCGGGGTGACGGGCATCACCAGATTGGATTGCACGATCGCGCGGGCGACGGCAGCCGCCTGCGGATAGCTGGCGGCGACGTCCTTGCCGCCGCCCTGCCACTCGCGGGCGAGCGTGACGCAGGCCTGCGGATCGTTCAGCACGCGCTGGCGCATGGGCTCGACGAGTCTTTCCCAGGGAGCATCGGCGGTGCGCCGCTGCATCATGCGGGTGAGCACCACCCGCATCGGGGCGATCTGGTAGCGGGCGCGCCAGGCGATCCAGGCCTCGCGCATCGTCGGGACGGCGGCCGCGCCGAGGTCCTGGCAGGCGTCGATCGCGGTTTCGGACATCACGTCGAAGCTCACGGCCTCGACGAGCTGGCTCATGGCGGCGGCGTCGGTGACCAGGCTCTTCGCATCGGGCGCGGCGTGGGCAGGGAGGGCGATCAGCGCCAAGGCGCTGGCGGCGCGGGCGACAGCGGCGGTGCGGGCGGCAGCGGCGGTGCGGGCGGCGCAGGCGGCGTACGCCGTGCACGCGGTACGGGCCGCCGCTTCGGATCGGAGAGAGGGAAAGCGCATGCGATCGGATCCGGATATTCGGAGGACCGCATGCTGCCCGACTGCGCCATGCCAGGCCACAGCCCGGACGGGGAAGCGTCCGTCAGGGACTTGACGTGCCGCTCCGGATCATTCCGTCCGGATCGACGCTTCGCAGCGCACCGGGAAGTTCAGCGAGTTGGCGATGAAGCACTGCTCGTGCGCCTGGTGGTGCAGCCGCTGGGCGAGCTCGACGTCGTCGCCGGCCCGCACGGTGACGCGCGGGCGCAGGACGATCTGCGTGAAGCGGCCCTTTTCGCCTTCCACCATCGTGCCTTCGGCCTCGTCCACGTAGGCGAGCACGGCGATGCCGGCTTCGGCGCAGAGGTGGAGGTACCAGAGCTTGTGACAGGCGCTGGTGGAGGCCACCAGCAGGTCCTCGGGATTCCAGCGGGTCTTGTCGCCGAGGAAGGTGGGGTCGGACGATCCCGGGATCGGCGGCTTGCCCGCAGACTCGATCGCATGATCGCGGCGGTAGGCCTTGTATCCCGAGGTGCCGGTGCCCGCGTTGCCGGTCCACGTCACGGTGACCGGGTACTTGTGTTCGCGATGTGCCATCGAGTCGCTCCTGACCTGCTTCTATTCGACGACGATGTCGCCGTCCTGGGTTCCTGACAGCGCCGTGAGGTAGGCCAACTCCAGGCTGCGCGTGAAAGCCGGCGTGTCGAACAGCGCCGTCGAATCGCTATTCTTCCGCAAGCGATCGCGAAGCTCCTTGTACCTGCCCACGTCGGTCGCGAGCGCCACCGCGGTGTCGATGTACTCGTCCTGCGTCGTCGTCACCAGCTCCGGCATGCCCACGGCGTGGAGCAGGCTGGAGGCCATCCGGCCAGCGAAGGACTGCCCGGCCTGCGCCACCACTGGCAGACCCATCCACAACGCGTCGCTGGCCGTCGTGCCGGCGTTGTACGGAAGCGTGTCGAGGAAGAGGTCCGCCGACGCCAGTCGAGCGAGATAGGTGTCGCGACCGCATCGACTCGCGAAGACCAGTCGATCCGGCGCGAGGCCCAGTTCTGCGGCATGACTGCGCAGGTTGCGGATGGCCTCGTCCTCCTCGGCCAGCAGCCAGAGCACCGAGCCAGGCACGCGTTCGAGGATCCGCGCCCACGCCGCAAACATCGATGGCGTCAGCTTCGCCGGGTTGTTGAAGCAGCAGAACACGAACGCGTCCTCCGGCAGTCCGGCGGCGGCGCGTTGCTCACCGGCCGGAGGCCTCGGACGTTGTCGATCATTGGCCTGGTACGACGGCAGGATCAGCAGCTTCTCATCGAAGCAGCTGCGGGTCCGATCGTCGACGAGGTGGCGATCCGCAACGACGTAGTCGTACAGCGTCGAGCCCGAGGTCCCGAGATAGCCCAGGTAGAGCACCTGCACCGGCGCGACGCGGTGCGCGAAGATCGCGCTGCGGGCGTGGTCGGTGTAGCCCGTCAGGTCGACGGCGACGTCGATGGACAGTTCGCGGCAGATCTGGACGATCTGCTCATCGGTCTGGTGCTGGACATCGATGAACGCATCGACGCCGTCGCGCAGCCGGCGCTGCATGGGGTCGTCGCTGGCGCGGCCGTAGTTGAGGATCGCGACGTCGAAGACCTGCCGGTCGTGAAGCTCCAGCACTTCCGCGATCAGGTAGGCGACGGGGTGACTGTGGAAGTCGCGAGAGACGTAGGCGATGCGGATCTTGCGCCCCGTCGGGAAGCCCAGCCCCCTCGGACCCGGCTGCGGTCGCGGCAGCGTCTGTGCCGCCCAGGTTCTCGCCGCCCGCTGCTGCAGCGCCGGATCGTCCGTCAGGTGCTGGACGATCAGCGGCTGCGCGACGGGTTCGCCCGCTTCCACGCGCGTCAGGAGTTCTTGTCGGTCCTGCGCATGACCGCGCCAATCGAAGAGATGCAGCGCGGCGTACAGCCTCAGGCCGGCCAGCCACGTCGTGTGCGGCGCCCGCTCGATCGCCGCATCGAAGTCCGCCACGGCAAGCGAGAACCGCCTGGCCCGGAGATGCAGGTTCGCGCGGTTCTGAAGCGGCGCGGCAAGGCGCGGATCCGCTTCGATCGCGTTGCCGAAGGCTTCCAGCGCGCCGTCGAGTGATCCAGCCTTGCGAAGCGCCATCCCCTTCAGGTTCTGGGCGACGGCATGACCAGGAGCGCCGCGTTCGAATCGATCGGCTTGCTGGAGGGCAGCGTCCAATTCGCCCGCAGCGATCAACTGGTCGATCAGCTCCAGACGGAAGGTGTCGCGCTGGGGATCGTGCTCGATGGCGAGCTCCATGGCCATCCGCGCCGCGTCCGCGGCGCCGAGGTCCCGGTAGGCCAGACTCAGACCGTGGAACGCCTTCGCATAGGTCGGCTGCAGGCCGATGGCCCGTTCGAACGCGTCGAGGGCCGCCTGGGGCTGACCGAGTTCCCGCAAGGTCACGCCCCAGTTGTGGAAGAGCACGGCATCCTGGCTGCCCGCCTCGGCCAGGGCGCGGTAACTCGCAGCCGCATCCTCCCAGCGGCCTTGATCGACCAGCGCATCGGCGGCATGCCGCCCGCTGTCATGCCCTTCCCCCCTTTTGCTCAACGCGGACCTCCCGATAGCTGGTGCGGGAATCATAGGGGGGGTGATCGAATTCGACCGCATGCAGCTGCGTTTACAGCGTGGCTCGCGAGCCCGAACGGAAGCCCCGCCACGCCACCCGCGCCAGTACCGCCACGAACAGCAAGGCGGCCGCGTCCAGCACGACCAGCGCCATCCCCGGCCCGGTCCGCTTGGCCAGGTCGGTCGATTGGCCGAAGTGCGTCGCGCCGATGCCGTAGGCCTCGACGAGGCTCATCGCGGTGAGCCAGGTCGCCACCGCAGCGATCCCGATGGCCAGGACCGTGGCCGCGCTGGCCATGAAGTAGCTCCTCTTCCGAGGGACGGTGGCGGTCATGCGGTCTTCACCCGCACCCGCCGCAGAGATTGCCTGCATGTTCAATCCTCCAATGGCTCCAGGAGGCGTTGTATGTGGCTGCCCGGCTTCGGTGGATGGGCGTGTCGCGAGCTGCGGATAGAGCGGTCGAACGGTCGCACGCCGCGATCGGACGGAGGAGAATCAACACATGACCATCAAACGAATGGACAACGTCCTGATCGTTGTCGAGGACCTCGAGGCGGTGAAGGCGTTCTTCGTCGAGCTGGGCCTGACCCTGGAAGGCCAGACCGACGTGGAGGGCCCCGAGATCGGTCGCCTCATCGGGCTGGGCGACGTCCGCGCGACACTCGCGATGCTGCGCACGCCTGATGGGCAAGGCATCGAGCTGGACAAGTTCCATACGCCGGAGGCCGTCAGGTTCGGCCCCGTGGACACGCCGGTGAACACCCTGGGCCTTCGCCGGGTGATGTTCTCCGTCGACGGCCTCGACGCCGTCGTTGCGCGGATGCGGGGCCACGGCGCGGAACTCATCGGCGAGCTGCAGTACGGGCAGTCGTACCGACTGGCCTACCTCCGCGGACCGGAAGGTCTCATCGTCGGACTGGCCGAGCCATTGAGTTGAGGTCAGCCGGGCGCCGATGCGCCCCTCACCGGCGCAGGCGGCGCTGACTGCGCAAGGGGCGCAGAGGGCGCAGAGGGCGCCAGCGGCCACAATGCATCGATGGGCCGCTCCAGCACACGGGCCGCCACTGGATGGAACGCCGCCGGATCCAGCCGTCCCTGCGCGGCAGCGTCGGCGAGCCAGCGTTCGATCGCCCCGCCCTTCTCCGTCCAGCGATCCTGGCGCAGCAAGCCATACAGCCCGGCGGCGATCACGTGAATGCCGTCGTCGGATTTGCGCCAGCGGTCCGCGGGGTTGCGGGCCACGCCCAGCGCCTCGCTGATCAACTGGTCCAGCGCCTGGACCAGGTCCTCGTCCATCAGTCCTTTCAGCGTCGTGTAACCCCAGCGCGGATCGTGCTCGCGCACGATCTTCGCGATCAGAGGATCGCGGCCGAACGCGGCAAGCGCCGCGGTCGCTGCCGGGCCGTCCATCGGCATCGGCGGATGGAGCATCTCGTGCGCGGCAATGCGCACCGTGGTCGCGGTGTCGTAGTCGGCCGCCTGCAGGAAGGTCTGCCCCTGCACCTTGATCCCGTGCGGCTTGGAGAACTGAAGCAGCACGATCTGGATGTCCGGCTCGAAGCGGCGACCGGTCAGCTTCTCCTGCCAGGAGATCACGTCGAAGCCGGCCAATGCGCGCCCCACCTCGGCGATGCGACGGTCCAGGTCCTCGCCGATCCGCTCCTTGCGAAAGGCCGCGAACCCGGCGCGCTGCATCGCGCTGAGGATCGCGTCGATCCGGGGCGCCGCGCGGTCGAACCAGGCCCAGTCCTCTTGGCTCCAATAGCTGCTGGCCTGGTAGCTCGGCAGGAGGGACGTCTCCCGCGACCGGAGCGCGGCCAGCAGCGTGGCGATCGTCGCGTCGTGGCCGTTGGCCGAGAACAGCACCTGCAGGTTGGGACCGAGCAGGCCGAAGCCGTCCTTGGTTGCCTCGTTCCACAACTGCGCCACGTCGCCGCGTACCGCCTCGGGCAGGCGCGGCGCGAAGGCGGCGGCGTCGTCGCCGTAGACATCGAGGTAGAGCCGCGTGCCCGACAACGGCCCGAGGAAGGCGATCGCATCGAAGCCTTCGGACGCCCGCACCCGCCATCGCGTGCGGTGGGGCCGGGTCTGGGCGCCGACGGGCTCGACGGCAGGCAGGGACGCCACCGACGCGATCAGCGGCATGTTGAGGAAGGTTCGTCGTTGCATGCCTGGATGCTAGGCATGCCGCGGCCTCCCTTCTTGAACGGACTTAACCCAGCCAGTGCTTCGGTGTCCGTCCGGTCAGCGCCACGATGGCGCGCGTCAGGTGGGCCTGGTCGGCGAAGCCGGTCTCTGCGGCGAGCAACGCCATCGATCCCTGCCAGTCCGGCAGACGGTGCAGCGCCTGCAGCGTCCGCTGCTCCAGGCGGTAGCGCTTCGGGCTGGTGCCATAGGCGCGATGGAAGCCCCGGCTGAGCGACTGCGGCGCGATGCCCATGGTGTCGGCCCATTCGACGAGCCCGAGATCCGGATCGGCGGCGAGCGCCGCGGCCAGCAGGTCCGGCCAGTCGTCCAGTCGCGCGGCGAGCGGTCGGAACGTCCGTTGCAGCAGTCGCGCGGCCTCTGCGGGGTCGCGCTCGGCGAGCCGGGCGACCGCATCGGCATCGTGGACTTGCCCGAACGCCTCGCGGATGTCGCGCCCGGACACCGGCAGATTCAGCACCCTTGCGCCGATGCCGAAGAACTCGTTCCGATGCGCTTCGTGCTCGCCATGGAACACGGCCTGGCCGGCCTCGACGCGCAGCCGTCCCCGGTCACCCGCCTCGACGTAGCCGCCCGCAAGCACGAGCGCGACATAGCCCTCGCCATGGCGGTGACGCGCCATCTGCTCGAAGGCGTGGTGGACGGAGATCACTGTCGTCATTCGTTCACCCTCTCTCCCGAGGTCGACTCGTACAGGCCGGGAACGTAGCGCTCCATCAACGTCGCCAGCTTCAGCGGCGGTGTGAAGCCGAACGGCGTGTAGAGCCCGTGCGCGTCTGCCGTGGCGAGCGTGAATCGCCGCAGTCCCTACAGATCGGGAGGGGTCATCACCGCATCCATCAGCCGCTTGCTGTGCCCCCCGGACGGCGGCTCGCGGCGCCGGTCGACGACGCCGTGATTTCAACATCATTCCCACGCGCGACGTCGGTGACCGACGCCCCCGCGTCTTCACCGGCGCCTCTCTGGCAAGCCCGGATGGTTCCCCCGCGAATCCTGGGCATGATCGGGCCTCCAACAGAGCGGAGACCTGTCCATGGGAGGAAAGATGAGTCGAGTGTTCGCGCGCACCGGCCTGGGCCGCATGTCCAGCGGCGAGTACCAGGCCAACCTCAACGGCATGAACATGTTCTTCGGCGCCGTGCTGGGCTTCGTGCTCTCCGGCACCGAGAAGCTCAGCGCCTGGCAGTTCGGCGTCCTGCTCACCGCGCTGGCCGGCATCGTCATCACGGTGCTCTACATCTCCTCCAGCAAGCACCGGCTGGCGTACTCGCTGCTGGCGCTCTTCTATGCGGCGACTTTTCCCGAGGTCATGGGCCTGCTGCTGCGCAGCCCGGAACTCGTCCCCGACAAGGTGCGTCCCACCCTGCTCGTCTGGATCGGCATGACGGTCCTGGTGGAGTTCTGGGCGAGGGAGAAGGACGAGGCGGCCGACACGATCGGCAGGCCCGCCACGGACGACCCGGCCAGCGAGCCCCGGCCCCAGCCCTAGACCGCATTCGAAAGGACGCCCCATGGCCAAGTACCTGATCTCCTTCCCCGGCGCCGCGATGGTCGTCCCCGATGGCGACTGGGACGCGGTGGTCCGCGACTCGCATGCCGTGATCGAGGAGGCCAAGGTGGCCGGCGTCTACGTCTTCGGCGGCGGCATCGACGAAAGCGTTCCGCCCGTGCTCGTCTCCGGCGACGGCACCGTCGCCGAAGGCGGCTATCCCTGGGCGCCGACGCTCGACGGCGGATTCTGTGTCCTGGAAGTGGCCACGCGCGACGCGGCCATCGACTGGGCCGCGCGCATCGCCAAGGCCTGCCGCTGCCAGCAGGAGCTGCGCGTGTTCTTCTTCGACCCGGCGTCCTGATGCGAGCTCCGCGCTGCGCCGGTCGGACTCCCGACGCGAGTCCGCCGTCCGCCGCTCAAGCCACCGCCAGATGCACCGCCTCGGCCAGCGCATCCACGCGGAACGGCTTCTTCAGGATGGAGCGCGCGCCCAGCACCTGACCGACCTTGTCCATGTCGGCATACCCGGTCGCCAGGATGATCGGGATCGTGGGCCAGGCGTCCTGCACGCGGCGGATCAGCTCCCCGCCGTTCATGCCCGGCATGACGTAGTCGACGATCAGCAGGCTGGGCTGGCGCTGGTCCAGCGTCTGCAAGGCGTCCGCGCCGTTGGACACCGCCGTCACCTGATGCCCCAGCAGCTCCAGGCTCTGGACGATGGAATGGCGTACCTCGTCGTCGTCCTCCACCACCAGGATCTCCTGCGGCGGCGTGACCAGGCTCGATCGGTCCACCTCGGCGTCCTCCGCCAGCGCCTCGGTGGCCAGCGGGAAACTGAGGTGGACCTGCGTCCCCTGCCCCGGCGCGCTCTCGATGCTCACCTGCCCGCCCGACTGCTTCGCGAAGCCGTACACCTGCGCCAGGCCCAGGCCGGTGCCGCTGCCCATCGCCTTCGTGGTGAAGAAGGGCTCGAAGACGCGCTCGATGATCGACGGCGGGATGCCGGCGCCGTTGTCGGCCGCCGTGAGCCGCAGGCCGGGCATGACCTGACCCTCGCGCTCCCAGTCGATCTCCCGCGTCGAGATCAGGATGCTGCCCCCCTCCTTCATCGCGTCGCGCGCGTTGAGGGCCAGGTTGAGGACGGCCATCTCCAGCTGGTTCGGATCCAGCCGCACGACCGGGCGCGGATGGTCCAGCGACAGGTCGATGCGCACGCGCGATCCGACCGAGGTCAGCAGGAGTTCCTGCATGCCGTTGATCGACGCATGCACGTCGGTGGCCTGCGGCACCAGGGACTGGTTGCGGGCGAAGGACAGCAGCTGCTCGGTCAATCGCGCGCCGCGCTTCACCGTGCGCCGCGCCCCTTCCACGATCCGGCCGGCCGGCGGCGGACAGTCCAGGCGCGCCAGCAGGTCCAGGTTGGTGCCGATGACGTGCAGCAGGTTGTTGAAGTCGTGGGCGATGCCGCCGGTCAGGTGCCCCATCGCCTCCATCTTCTGCACCTGCAGCAGCGCCGCCTGCGCCCGCTCGCGCTCGGCGATCTCGTTCATGAGCCGGTTGTTGGCCGTCGAGAGCTCCCGCGTGCGCCGATCGATGCGGTCCTCGAGCTCCCGGTTGAGGCGCTCCACCGCCTCGTGCGCGACCGCCAGCTCGACGAGCATCGCCCGGTTCGCATACTGCCTCGCGCGGGCGCGCACCGCCGCCTCCACCGCGCTGTGCAGGACGTCGGGGCTCAGCGGCCGCTCCAGCAGGATGACGTTGCCCATCAGGCGCAGCGACGTCGCCGCGCTGGCCGCGCGCCGGCCGGTGCGCTTGCTGGTCAGGACGACGAAGGGGAAGTCCGACCACGGCGGCTGGGCGCCCAGCCACAGGTGCATCGGGCTCCCGGGGGCGATGGCCAGGGCCTCCTCGGTCACCACCGCCGCGGCGGCGCCGTCGCTGAGCGCGGTCAGCAGCTGCTGGGGGGTATGGACGGGATGGGCCGGGGCGAGGCCCGACACCACTTCGGCGATCACTTGCGCGTCCCGGCCGAACGGCGCCAGCACGATCACGCGGGATTCGAAGGCGCTCGTCATTCAGCCTCGCGACGGCGCATCGTCGCCGTCGCTCAGGAGGGCGACCTCCCCCGCGTAGCGCGAGATGCCGGACACCACCCCTTCGAAGTCGGTCAGCGCCACGCCGATCTCCACGCCCCGCTCGCCGAGGCGGAATTCGTGGATGGTGTTGGCGTGCTTGCTGGTGCGGCTCTTCGCCACCGAGACCGCCTTGAGCAGGTTGCCGCGCGCCTCGAAGTAGCGGAACAGCACGACCGCGTCGCTGAGGTAGCTGAGGTCGATGTCGATGCGTCCCTGGCCGAGGATGCCGTGCTGTCCCAGCACCAGGATGGTCGTCACGCCGCGCTGGTTGAGGTAGGTCAGCAGTTCATGCATCTGCAGCATCAGGAACTTGCTGCCGGGCATCGCCTGCAGATAGGCGTTGAGGCTGTCGATGACCACGGTGCGGACGCCGTCCTGCTCGACGGAGCGCCGCACGCGCGCGGCGAATTCCCCGGCGGTGACCTCCGCCGGATCCAGCGCGTTGAGCAGGAACTGCTCGTCGTCGATGTAGCCCTGCAGGTCGTAGCCCAGGGTCTTGGCGCGCGGCAGCAGCGTCCCCAGGCCTTCGTCGAACAGGTAGTACGCGGCCCGTTCGCCGCGCCGCAGCGCCGCGTGGACACAGGCGATGGCGGTGGTGGTCTTGCCGACGCCCGAGGGTCCGACGAACAGCGTGTTGCTGCCTCGGGCCAGTCCGCCGCCCAGCGCCTCGTCGAAGGCGGCGTTGCCGGTGCTGACGTTTTCGGGCACGAAGGTCTTGTGGTGCTCGGCCGCGACCAGGCGCGGGAAGACCTCCAGGCCGCCGGTCTTGAGGGTGAAGTCGTGTTCCCCGCTGCGGAAACCGATGCCCCGCATCTTGGCCACGCGCAGGAAGCGCTTGTCCGCCCCGTACTCGCCCACGACCTGCTGCAGCCACACGACGCCGTGGGCGATGCTGCGCAGCTGCATGTCGCCGGTGGAGGCGCTGAGGTCGTCCAGCATCAGCACCGTGCAGTCGTGCCGGGCGAAGAAGTGCTTGAGCGCCAGCACCTGGCGCCGGTAGCGCAGCGGGTCCTGCGCGAGCAGGCGCATCTCCGACAGGCTGTCGAAGACGACGCGCTTGGGGCGGTTCGCCTCGATGCGCGCCATCACGCCCTGGACCGTCTGGTTCAGCTCCAGCTCGGCGGGGTGGATGATGGTCTGCTCCGCCTCCGGACCGAGCTGCTCCGCGCTGACCAGCTCGAAGACCTCGAGCCCGGCCGCATCGAGGTCCCAGCCGTGCGAGCGGGCGACCTCCTTCAGCTCGTTGCCGGTCTCGGACAGCGTGACGTACAAGCCGGATTCCCCGACGGCCAGGCCGGCCAGCAGGAAGTGGATGCCGAGCGTGGTCTTGCCGGTGCCCGGCTCGCCCTCGAACAGGTAAAGATGACCTCGCGGCAGCCCCCCCTGGAGGATGTCATCGAGGCCGGAGATGCCGGTGGAGCAACGGGTGTTGGGCATGAAAGGGTCGTGGCGAGCGGGGACGGGCAGTCTCGCCATGCGCCTTGGGGGACGGTCCGGAGAGGTCGGATGCCGCGCCGTGGCAATCGACGCTCCCGCCAAGTCCGGTCTCCGCCCTCGACCTGGACAAGGACGGGCCGGAATGGGACGGGCCGTAATGGGACGGGCCGGAATGGGATGGTATGGGATGGGATGGGATGGGAT
>CAMPJJ010000012.1 GCA_946886855.1 uncultured Roseateles sp.
CCCCTCAGCTCTCCGACGATCCCACCCCCGCCACGCACACCGGGTGGGCGCTGCTCGCGCTGGCGATCGGCGGCTTCGCCATCGGCACGACCGAGTTCGCGGCGATGAGCCTCGTCCCGTTCTTCGCCCCCGATCTCGGCATCGACGCGCCGACCGCGGGTCACGTGATCAGCGCCTACGCGCTCGGCGTGGTGGTGGGCGCGCCCTTGCTGGCCGTGCTCGGCGCCAGGGTGCCGCGGCGCACGCTGCTGATCCTGCTGATGCTGGCCTTCGCCGTCGGCAACGGCCTGAGCGCGCTCGCGCCCAGCTATCACGCGATGCTGCTGTTCCGCTTCCTCAGCGGACTGCCCCACGGCGCCTACTTCGGCGTCGGCGCGCTGGTGGCCGCCTCGCTGGTTGCGCCGGCCCGACGCGCCCAGGCCGTCAGTCTCATGATGCTGGGCCTCACCGTGGCGACCGTCATCGGCGTGCCGCTGGCCAACTCGCTGGGGCAGTGGGCCGGCTGGCGCTGGGGCTTCGGCGTGGTGACGCTGCTGGCGCTGCTGACGGCCGCGCTGGTCGCGAGGCACGCCCCGCGCGACCGCGTCCAGCCCGGCGCCAGCGCCATGCGCGAGCTCGGTGCGCTCGGCCGCCGCCAGGTCTGGCTGACGCTGGGCATCGCGACGATCGGCTTCGGCGGCATGTTCGCCGTCTACACCTACCTGGGCTCCACGCTGCTGGAGGTCACCCGAACCGGCCCCGGCATGCTGCCGGTCGTGCTGAGCGTCTTCGGCATCGGCATGACCGCGGGCACGCTGGTCGCCGCGTGGGCCGCCGACCGCGCATTGATGCCCACCATCGGCGGGCTCCTGCTGTGGAGCGCCGCGTCGTTGGCGCTGTACCCGTTCGCCGCGGGCAGCCTGTGGACGCTGCTGCCGGTGGTCTTCCTGATCGGCTGCGGCGGCGGGCTCGGCGCCGTGCTGCAGACCCGGCTCATGGACGTCGCCGGCGAGGCGCAGACGCTGGCCGCGGCGCTGAACCACTCGGCCTTCAATGCGGCGAATGCGCTCGGACCCTGGTTGGGCGGGCTGGCGATCGCCGCCGGCCATGGCTGGACGTCCACCGGCTGGGTGGGCGTCGCCCTGGCGTTCGGGGGGTTGATGTTCTGGGCGGTGTCGCTGGCGTTCGATCGTCGATAATCCGGGGCTTCTCTTGCAGGAGTTCCGCACATGGCCGATTGGCTGCCGCCCACGCGCTACTGGGTGCTGGCGATCTTCATCGCCTCGGCGCTGTACGCGCACTTCCGCGGTCGTGTCCGCTTCAAGCTGGCCCGCGCGCTGACCGACTTCACGGTGCTGATCTCGCCGATCAACGCGGTCATGTACCTGTTCTCGCGGGCGCCGGCGACGCCCTACCTGAAGACCTCGGCCTTCCCCGAACTCAGCCTGCTGCGCGACAACTGGCAGGTGATCCGCGAGGAAGCCCTCAAGCTCAACGACGAGGGCTACATCAAGGCCGCGTCCGGCTACAACGACATCGGCTTCAACTCGTTCTTCCGCACCGGCTGGAAGCGCTTCTACCTGAAGTGGTACGACCGGGACATGGCCTCGGCGAACGCGCTGTGCCCGAAGACGGTCGCGCTGCTCAAGCAGATCCCCGGCGTGAAGGCGGCGATGTTCGCGTCGCTGCCGCCGGGCGCGAAGCTGGTGCGCCACCGCGATCCGTACGCGGGCTCGCTGCGCTACCACCTCGGCCTCACGACGCCCAACGACCCGGGCTGCTACATCGACGTCGACGGCGAGAAGTACCACTGGAAGGACGGCGAGGACGTGATGTTCGACGAGACCTTCATCCACTACGCCGAGAACACCACGACGCATCAGCGCGTGATCCTGTTCTGCGACGTGGAGCGCCCGGTCCATTTCGCGCCGATCCGTTGGCTGAACCGCGCGTTCGGCAAGCTGGTGATGACCTCCGCCGCGACGCAGAACCTGGAGAGCGAGCCGATCGGCGGCCTCAACAAGTTCTTCTATCACGCCTACAAGGTGCGCCTGTTCTTCAAGGCGTTCAAGGCGAAGTCCCGCACCGGCTACTACGTCGTCAAGTGGGCGCTGATCCTCGGCATCCTGGCGGCGATCTTCATCTGAACGTGCCCGACGTGCTCACCGGCCCTGCCGTCCCGACCGTTCCCACGGTCGCGACGCCGCCGGGGCCCAGACGGCACTGGCCCGTTCAGGCCGCCAGCGCCTGGGACAGGCGCTGCGCCTGCGGGCCGAACGCGTAGGCATCCATCCCCAGCGCACCGAAGGTGACGCCGTCATGGAGGCGGATCGGCGCCTCGTCGCGTCCGCCGGCGCCCGCGGCGACGTACCAGGGCAGCAGGTGCTCATCCGTCGGATGCATCAGCGCGGCGCTCGGCGCCTGCGTCCGGTAGGCCGCGAGCGCCTCCCAATCCCGAGCGGCGGAACGCTCCGCGAACCAGGTCCGGAAGGCCGCCGATTCCGCCATCTCCGGCGCGTCGTCCGACGTCGCGCGCATCAGCAGGCGCAGGTTGTGCGTGATGCTGCCGGTGCCCAGGATGAGCACGCCTTCGCGCGACAGCGCCTGCAGCTTCCCGCCGAGCTCCATCAGTTGCGCCGGCGACGCGTGCGCCGTCAGCGTGAGCGGGATGACCGGCACGTCGGCATCGGGATAGAGGAAGCGCAGCGAGGTCCAGATCCCGTGATCCAGCCCGCTGTGGTCGACCACGGGCAGGGCGAGCGTGTCGCCGATCTGTGCGGTCAACGCGCGGTCGCCGGGGGCGTCGCAACGCAGCTGGTAGAGCGCCGGCGGGAATCCGCCGAAGTCGTACACCGCCTCGTGGCGGTCCGCGCCGAGCAGGACGGCCTCGCGCGCGGTGGTGTGCGCGGAGACCGCCAGCACGGCCTTCGGCCGGCCCCAGACGGCGTCGAGCGTCCGCCCGAGGTGCTGCATGAAGGCACCGGCCTCGCCGGGCTCCAGGGCAATCATGGGCGAGCCATGGGAGACGAAGAGGGGAGGGAAGGGGGTGTTCATGACATCGATTGAACGCCGGTGATCCCGCCGCATCGTCAAAACCGGTTGCACGGTCTGTTCAAGCCGATTGCATGGCCACACCCCCGTGCCAGCGCGCGGGCATGCGGTTCGCTACAGTCCGCGCATGAGTGCGCACCCGTCTTCTCCGTCCGCCACCCCCGCGGGCACCCCTGCAGGCACGCCCGCGGCCCGACCTGCCGCCGGGGCCGCCTCCGGCCGTCGCCCGCCGTCGCTGTGGCGGCAGATGGGCCTGCAGACCTGGCGCGACTTCCGCGCCGGTGAGCTTCACCTGCTGATCCTGGCCCTGATGCTGGCCGTCGCCGCCGTGTGCGCGGTGGCCTTCCTCTCGGACCGGCTCGACCAGGGCCTGCGCCGGGACGCGGCGCAACTGCTCGGCGGCGACGCGGTCGTCGCCAGCGATCAGCCGACGCCGGCGCCCGTCCGGGAGCTCGCCGCGCGCTTGAGCCTGCGCAGCGTCGAGACGCTCAACTTCCCCAGCATGGCGCGCGCCACCGAGGACCAGGGCGGCGGCAGCCGGCTGGTGGCGGTGAAGTCGGTCAGCCCGCGTTATCCGCTGCGCGGGACGCTGGCGCTGAAGGACGGGCGCCAGGTGGGCGCACCCGTCGCGGGCACCGTGTGGGTCGATCCGGGCGTGCTGAGCGCGCTCGGGCTGAAGGTCGGCGATCCGCTGCTGCTCGGCGACGCGACGCTGAAGATCGCCGGCGAGATCTCGAACGAACCCGATCGCGGTGCCGGTTTCATGAACTTCGCGCCGCGCGTGATGCTGGCTCAGTCCGACATCGAGGCGACCGGGCTGATCCAGCCGGCGAGCCGCATCACCTACCGCTTCGCCGTGATCGGTGAGACGAACTCGGTGCAGCAGTTCAACACGCAGACCCGCCAGCAGCTGAAAGACGGCAACTGGCGCGGCGTGCGGCTGGAGTCGCTCGAGACCGGCCGCCCCGAGATGCGTCAGACGCTGGACCGCGCGACCAAGTTCCTCAACCTCGTCGCGCTGCTGGCCGCGCTGCTGGCAGCCATTGCCGTCGCGCTCGCGGCCCGGGAGTTCGCCAACCGCCACCTCGACGACTGCGCGATGCTGCGCGTGCTCGGTCAGCCGCAGCGCCGCCTCACCTGGGTGTTCACGCTGGAGTTCGCCACCGTCGGCTTCATCGGCAGCGCGATCGGGGTGCTGCTCGGCTTCCTGCTGCACTACGGCTTCATCGCGATGCTCGCGGGACTCATCGAGGTCAACCTGCCGGCGCCGGGCCTCTGGCCGGTGCTGCTGGGGCTGGGCATGGGCATGAGCCTGCTGCTGGGCTTCGGCTTGCCGCCGGTGCTGCAGCTGGCCGCCGTGCCGCCGCTGCGCGTGATCCGTCGTGAGCTGGGTCGGCCGAAGGCGGGCTCGATCGCCGTGCTGCTGGCCGGCGTCATCGGCTTCTCCGCGGTGCTGACGGCGCTGTCGGCGGACTGGCGACTGGGGCTCTTCGCCACCGGCGGCTTCGCCGTCGCGCTGGGCCTCTTCGCGCTGCTCGCCTATGGCGCCGTGCTGGCGCTGCGGCGGCTGGTGCCGCAGGCCGGCGCGCCGCGATGGCTGCTGCTGGCGACGCGCCAGGTCGCCGCGCGGCCGGCCTTCGCGGTGCTGCAGGTCGGCTCGCTGTCGCTGGGGCTGCTCGCGCTGGCGCTGCTGGTGTTGATGCGCACCGACCTGATCGAGAGCTGGCGCGCCGCGACGCCGGTGAATGCCCCGGACCGCTTCGTCATCAACCTGCAGCCTGAGCAGGGCCCCGGTTTCCGCGCCGGCCTCGACAAGGCCGGGGTGAAGGACTACGACTGGTACCCGATGATCCGCGGCCGTCTGGTCGCCATCAACGGCGAGGCGGTGAAGGCGAGCCGCTTCACCGAAGAGCGCGCCCAGCGTCTGGTGGAGCGTGAGTTCAACCTCAGCCACAGCGCCGAGCTGCCGTCGCACAACCTGATCGCCGGCGGCAAGTGGACGCCCGGGGACAAGGACGGCGTCAGCGTCGAGCAGGGCCTGGCCGAGCAGCTCGGGCTGAAGCTCGGCGACACGATGCGCTTCGACATCGCGGGTGTGCTGGTCGAGTCCAGGATCACCTCGCTGCGCAAGGTCGACTGGGGATCGATGCGCGTCAATTTCTTCGTGCTGTACCCGCGCGCGGAGATGCCGGAGCTGCCGGTGAGCTACATCTCCGCGTACCGCTCGCCGCAAGGGCAGGGGGCCGCCGCGGCGCTCGATCGCCAGCTGGTCAAGGAGTTCCCCAACCTGACGCTGATCGATGTCTCCGCCGAACTGAAGCAGGTGCAGCAGGTGCTGGAGCAGGTGATCATGGCCGTGCAACTGCTGTTCGCGGTGGCGCTGGCGCTGGGCGTGGTCGTGCTGCTGGTGGCGGCAGTGGGGTCACGGGATGCGCGCACGCGGGAGTTCGCGTTGATGCGCGCCTTCGGCGCGTCGAGTGCGCTATTGGCCGCGGTACAGCGTGCGGAGCTGCTCGGGCTGGGCGCGCTGGCCGGCTTCCTCGCAGGGATCGCCGCGCAGGCGCTGGGTTGGGCGCTGACGCACTACGCCTTCGAATTCGAATGGCAGTTCAAGCCCTGGGTGCTGATCGGCACGACCGTCGGCGGCGCCGTGCTGGCGCAGCTTGCCGGCTGGTGGGCGCTGCGCGGCGTGCTGCAACGGCCGGTCGTGCAGACGCTCCGAGAGGCCGATACGAACTGACCCTGCTTACTCCCTCTCCCGCACTGGGGGGGAGGGCAGCGGTGAGGGCCAGCGGCGGTGGCAGTGCGGCAGCGCTCTTCAACGACAACGGGCGGCCAGTGGCCGCCCGTTTGTCATGGTGCGATGCGGATCAGCGAGCGGCCGCAGCGCGCTCCGCCGATTCCATCGTGTTGACCAGCAGCATCGTGATCGTCATCGGCCCGACGCCGCCCGGCACCGGCGTGATCCATCCGGCGACTTCCTTGACGCCGTCGAAGTCCACATCGCCGCAGAGCTTGCCTTCCTCGGTGCGGTTCATGCCGACGTCCAGCACCACTGCGCCGGGCTTGACCATGTCGGCGGTCAGCACGTTGCGCTTGCCCACGGCGGCCACGACGATGTCGGCCTGGCGCGTGAAGTGGGCCAGGTCCGGCGTGGCGCTGTGGCACACCGTCACCGTCGCATTGGCCTGAAGCAGCAGCATCGCCATCGGCTTGCCGACGATGTTGCTGCGGCCGATCACGACGGCGTGCTTGCCCTTGGTGTCATACCCGATGAACTCCAGCATCTTCATGCAGCCGTAGGGCGTGCAGGGCTTGAAGCCATCCTGGCCGACCATCAGCGCACCGGCGCTGGCGACGTGGAAGCCGTCGACGTCCTTCTCCGGCGCGATCGCCTCGATGACCTTGTGCGCGTCGATGCCCTTGGGCAGCGGCAATTGCACCAGGATGCCGTGGATCGCCGGATCCTTGTTCAGCGCGTCGACGCGCGCGAGCAGTTCCGCCTCGGTCATCGTGTCGGCGTACTTCTCCAGCACCGAGTGCAGGCCCGCGTCCTCGCAGGCCTTGACCTTGTTGCGCACGTACACCTGGCTCGCGGGGTTGTCGCCGACCAGCACCACGGCCAGTCCCGGCTTCACGCCCTGGGCCGTCAGCGCGGCGGCGCGCGTCGCCACCTCGGCGCGCAGTTGCTTGGACAGGGCGTTGCCGTCGATCAGTTGTGCGGTCATGTCGATACTCCGGATTCAGTGACTCAAAAACGCGGAAAGCAGAAACTGGAAAGTCAGAAAAGCGCAAGGGCAGAGGATCGCTCTGCCCGGAATGCAAAGAGGCCGCTTCGCAGCGGCCTCTCGGTGTCGTCGTCGGATCAGCCGGCCTTGGCCTGCGTGTTCGCGCCGAGCGCGATCTTCAGCAGGTCGGCGACGGTGTTGGCGTTGAGCTTCTCCATGATGTTGGCGCGATGCGCTTCCACCGTCTTGATGCTGATGCCCAGGTCGTCGGCGATCTGCTTGTTCAGGCGGCCGGCGACGATGCGCTCCAGCACCTGCGCCTCGCGCGTCGTCAGGCGCGACAGCAGCGCGTCGCGGCTGGCCGCTTCCTGCTGCGTGGCGAAGGCGCCGCGCGCCTGGTCCAGCATGCGCTCGACCAGCGACAGCAGTTCCTCTTCCTTGAACGGCTTCTCGATGAAGTCGACCGCGCCCTTCTTCATCGTCTGCACCGCCATCGGCACGTCGCCGTGGCCGGTGATGAAGACGATGGGCAGCGGGCTCTTGCGTTCGATCAGCTTGTCCTGGAGTTCCAGGCCGCTCATGCCTTCCATGCGGATGTCGGCGATCAGGCAGGCGACTTCGCGCGGGTCGTAGCGGCTCAGGAAACTCTCGGCGGAGTCGTAGCACTTGACCCGGTAGTCCTTGCCTTCCAGCAACCATTGCAAGGAATCTCGCACGGCCTCGTCATCGTCGACGACGTAGACATTGCCCTTCTTCGGAATCAAGCTCATGGTGTGGCAGCAGTGTTGTGAGTGGTGCTCGTCCCGACGTCACCGCCCTTGTCGAGCGGGTTGGGAGGAGACTCCGGACGCGGAATGTCCACGGGGATCGTGAACGCGAACCGGCACCCGACGATGGACGGGCCATTGTAGAGGTTCTCGGCACGGATCCGACCCTGGTGGGACTCGATGATGGACCGGCATAACCCTAGGCCGATCCCCAATCCATCGGCCTTGGTGGAGAAGAAGGCCTCGTACATGCGCTCGATGACCTCGACCGGCAGACCCGGTCCCATGTCGGTCACCGAGAACTCGATGTTGGCGCCGAGCTCGGCGGTGTGCTTGGGCACGACGCGCAGCTCGATGTGCCGGCGCGAGGGCGGCAGCGCCGCGTTGTCGATCGCCTCGGCGGCGTTCTTGAGCAGGTTCAGCAGCACCTGCTCGATCAGGATCGGATCGACGCGCATCACCGGCAGCCGCTGCGCGACGTAGGTGTGGATCTGCACGTTGCGCCGGCGCAGCTCGATGCCGGCCAGCTCGACCGAGTCCTCCACGATCGAGGCCGCGAACGCGGGCTGGCGCTGCGGCTCGCTCTTCTTCACGAAGGCGCGGATGCGGTGGATGATCTGCCCGGCGCGCTGCGCCTGCTTGGCGGTCTTCTCCAGCGCGACGATCAGGTCGTCCTTCTGGATGTTGTCGCCGCGCACCCGCGACACCATGCCGTTGCAGTAGTTGGTGATCGCGGTCAGCGGCTGGTTGAGCTCGTGCGCGACGCTGGAGGCCATCTCGCCCATCGTGATCAGCCGGCTGGTCACCTGGGCCTTCTCGGCCTGCTGCTGCTGCTGGGCCTCCGCGTGGCGGCGCGCCGTGATGTCGGTGGCGATCAGCATCTGCGCCAGGCGGCCGTCGGTCCACTGCAGGTAGCGCGCACGGACGTCGAACCACATGTCGAGCTGCGCGATGAACACCTCGCGCGAATCGCCGCCGACCTCGGTCAGGTGCTGCGCCGGCAGGCCGCCGTAATCGTCCACGTCTTCCTCGTCGCCATGTCCGCCGCCGCCGGCCGCGTCGCGCCCGTCCTGCGTGCTCGTCGCGCCGGCCAGGCTGGTCGGCTGCGAACCCGCCAGCATCGCGTGCCCCTTCGGATCGGCGCCGAACCACAGGCGATAGCTGCGGTTGGCGAAGAGCAGTTCGCCCTGCTGCACCGACAGCACCGACACCGCCGCGTCCAGGCCTTCCAGCACCGTGGTGAAGCGCTCATGCGAGGCCGACAGCTGGTCGCGCACGCGCTTGGCCTCGGTGATGTTGGTCATCGAGGTCATCCAGCCGTTCTGCTTGCCCTTGGGGTCGATCAGCGGCGAGACGTACATGCGGGCGTCGAAGATGCTGCCGTCCTTGCGCATCACCTTCACCTCGGAACCGCCGGCCGGGCTGCGGCCCTGCATCTCCTGCTGCAGCAGGCGCAGGTTCTCCTCGTAGCGGTCGGGCGGCCAGTAGGGGAAGGGCGGCTTGCGGCCGATGAGTTCCGACTCGGCGAAGCCCGTCATCGCGCAGAAGGCCGGGTTGACGTAGCTGATGCGCGTCTCCAGGTCCATCGCCCGCATGCCGGTCAGCATGGAGTTCTCCATCGCGCGCCGGAAGTTGGTCTCGGCCGCGAGCGCGTTCTGCACCTGCGCGCGGCGGCGCATGTGCTTCCAGGTGCCGAGCAGCATCCACACGGTCAGCACCGACAGCGCCATCACCATCCAGAACAGCGTGTTGGAGATCAGGCCGATCGAGGTCCGGTAGCCCTGGCCGCGCAGCACCAGGCCGGGCGCCGGCGTCATCGGCACCTCGTGATAGATCGGGGCGCGCGTGATGCGCTTGCCCGGCATGGGCGTCACCGTGCTGGCGACGACCTGCTCGCGCGGGTCGAGCACCGCCACCGCGTGGCGCGAGGTGAGTTCGTTGGGAACCGAGTAACGCAACAGCCCCTCGACCGCGTACTCGGCGATCAGCACGCCGGCGAAACCGGCGCGGTCGCTCAGCGGCAGCTGCAGCTGGAAGACGGTCGAGTTGTTGGCGTCGGCGAAGGACGCGGAGTACACCCGCGTGCGCCGGTCGCGCGCGCTCTGGAAGGCGCGTTCGGGCTCGCTGTTGGCGTGGCCGTTGGGCATGGACGGGTCGCTGCCCTCCAGCGTCATCAGCGACTCGGCCTGCTCGCCGATCGCCGCGACGCTGACGCGCTTCTCGCGGCGCGCGTTCAGCCAGGTGATGTGGGTGATCTCGGGCCGGTTGCGCGCGATCGCCATCGCGCGCTGCGTGAACTCGAGGTTGTCGATCGAGCGGTTGGCCAGGTCGCGCTGGAGCGGGATCAGGAAGTCCTCGTTCTCGATCAGGCGCGAGCGGATCTGCTGCTGCGCCATCTCGGTGTCGCGCTTGACGGCCTCGGCCTCGCGTTCGATCTCCTCGTTGCGCAGGTACCAGAAGGCCGACACGATCGCCGCCAGGAACAGCACCACCGACAGCAGCGGGCCCAGCGTCGCGAAGCGGTCCTGCCGGGACGGGGACTGCCGGCGCCACCACGCCGAGACCAGGCGTTTGACGGGATTCAGGGCACGGCGCGCAAAGCCTTGGACATCGAGGCGGGACAACATGGACGCGATTATCCCGGCCGTTCAGCCCCGCCCGGTCAGGGCGCCCCCGGGGCATTCCCGATCCGGACATTCCCGGATCGCATCGTGAAAGACATCCGTCACGGAACGAGGCCTTCACAGGCCATTGCATTTCACGATATGGAAACGCATCGCGCTATTTGGAAAATGAAAAGCTTGTGCGACACTCCGCCGCCATAGCCCTTCCGGTGGGGTTGGCCGCGTGCGCAAGCATGACGGCGCACGCATGACGGTTCTCGCAAGTTCGGGCACAGTGACCCGTCCGACCTGAGAGCCTCGCGCGGCGACAAGCCCGCCAGAAGGCCGTGATTGAACACAGGAGACAAAGACATGTCCGCGCAGCCCCAGTCGTTCCTCGGCGCAGCCGCCAATGACACCGACGCCCTCGAAACCAAGGAATGGCTGGACGCGCTGTCCGCCGTCATCGGTGAAGAAGGCGGCGACCGTGCCCACTTCCTGCTCGAGACCCTGATCGACCACGCGCGTCAGGCCGGCATCGATGTGCCCTTCTCGGCCACCACCGCCTACGTCAACACCATCCCGGCCGACCAGGAAGAGCGCTTCCCCGGCAACATCGACATGGAAGAGCGTCTGCGCGCCTTCATGCGCTGGAACGCGATGGCGATGGTGGTGCGCGCCAACCGCCTGCATCCGGAAGACGGCGGCGACCTGGGCGGCCACATCTCGAGCTTCGCCTCGCTGGCGACGATGCTGGGCTGCGGCTTCAACCACTTCTGGCACGGCGACGACACGGCCCAGGGCGGCACCCACGGCGGCGACCTGCTCTACATCCAGGGCCACAGCGCCCCCGGCATCTACGCCCGCGCCTTCCTGGAAGGCCGCATCACCGAGGACCAGCTGAACAACTTCCGCCAGGAAGTCGAAGGCAAGGGCCTGTCGAGCTACCCGCATCCGAAGCTGATGCCCGAGTTCTGGCAGTTCCCGACGGTGTCCATGGGCCTGGGCCCGCTGATGGCGATCTACCAGGCGCGTTTCCTGAAGTACCTGCACGCCCGCGGCATCGCCGACACCTCCCAGCGCAAGGTCTGGGTCTTCCTGGGCGACGGCGAGATGGACGAGCCGGAAAGCCTGGGCGCGATCGGCCTGGCCGCGCGCGAGAAGCTGGACAACCTGATCTTCGTCGTCAACTGCAACCTGCAGCGCCTGGACGGCCCGGTGCGCGGCAACGGCAAGATCATCCAGGAGCTGGAAGGCGAGTTCCGCGGTTCCGGCTGGAACGTCATCAAGCTGATCTGGGGCTCGTACTGGGATCCGCTGCTGGCCCGCGACAAGCAGGAGCTGCTGCGCAAGGTCATGATGGAGACGCTGGACGGCGACTACCAGGCCTACAAGGCCAACGACGGCGCGTTCGTGCGCAAGCATTTCTTCGGCAAGCATCCCGAGCTGCTGAAGATGGTCGAGAACATGTCCGACGAGGACATCTGGCGCCTGAACCGCGGCGGCCACGACCCGCAGAAGGTGTACGCGGCGTATCACAAGGCGGTGAACACCGTCGGCCAGCCGACCGTCATGCTGATCAAGACCGTCAAGGGTTACGGCATGGGCAAGATCGGTGAAGGCAAGAACACCGCGCACCAGACCAAGAAGCTGCAGGACGAGGACATCAAGGCCTTCCGCGACCGCTTCAACATCCCCATCCCCGACAGCGAGCTGTCCAAGATCCCGTTTTACAAGCCGGCCGACGACACGCCGGAGATGCAGTACCTGCACGAGCGCCGCAAGACGCTGGGCGGCTACCTGCCCAAGCGCCGTCCGCAGGCCGAGGAAGCGCTGAAGGTGCCCGACCTGGCGACCTTCCAGGCCGTGCTGGATCCGACCGCCGAGGGCCGCGAGATCTCGACGACACAGGCCTACGTCCGTTTCCTGACGACGCTGCTGCGCGACAAGGACCTGGGCCCGCGCACCGTGCCCATCCTGGTCGACGAGGCGCGCACCTTCGGCATGGAAGGCCTGTTCCGCCAGATCGGCATCTACAACCCCGCGGGTCAGAACTACACGCCGGTCGACAAGGACCAGGTCATGTACTACCGCGAGGACAAGGCCGGCCAGATCCTGCAGGAAGGCATCAACGAAGCGGGCGGCATGGCCAGCTGGATCGCCGCGGCGACGTCGTACTCGACGAACAACCGCGTGATGATCCCGTTCTACGTCTACTACTCGATGTTCGGCTTCCAGCGCATCGGCGACCTGGCCTGGGCCGCGGGCGACATGCAGGCGCGCGGCTTCCTGCTGGGCGGCACGTCGGGCCGCACGACGCTGAACGGCGAAGGCCTGCAGCATGAGGACGGCCACAGCCACATCCTGGCCGGCACGATCCCGAACTGCATCAGCTACGACCCGACCTTCGCGCATGAGGTCGCCGTCATCCTGCACTCCGGCCTGAAGCGCATGGTCGAGAACCAGGAGAACGTCTACTTCTACCTGACGCTGCTCAACGAGAACTACCCGATGCCGGGCCTGAAGGCCGGTACCGAGGAGCAGATCCTCAAGGGCATGTACCTGCTGGAAGAGGCCGTGCAGCCGCAGGGCGCGCAGCCGCTGACGGTGAACCTGCTGGGTTCGGGCACCATCCTGCGCGAGAGCCAGGCCGCCAAGAAGCTGCTGGAATCGGACTGGGGCGTCGGCGCCAACGTCTGGTCCTGCCCCAGCTTCAACGAGCTGGCCCGCGACGGCCAGAACGCCGAGCGCTGGAACCTGCTGCACCCGACCGAACTCGCCTGCGTGCCCTACGTGACGCAGCAGCTGAGCAAGGTGCAGGGCCCGGTGATCGCGTCGACCGACTACATGAAGAACTATGCGGAGCAGATCCGCGCCTTCATCCCGGCCGGCCGCTCGTACAAGGTGCTGGGCACCGACGGCTTCGGCCGCAGCGACTTCCGCTCCAAGCTGCGTGAGCACTTCGAGATCAACCGCCACTACATCGTCGTGGCCGCGCTGAAGAGCCTGGCCGACGAGGGCAAGATCCCGCAGGCCAAGGTGGCTGAAGCCCTGAAGAAGTACGGCATCAACGTCGACAAGATCAACCCCCTGTACGCCTAAGTAGCGGACCCGGAGACAACACAAATGGCATTGGTGGAAGTCAAGGTTCCCGACATCGGGGACTTCAAGGACGTCGCGATCATCGAGTTGCTGGTCAAGCCCGGCGACACGGTGAAAGTGGAGCAGAGCCTCGTCACCGTCGAATCCGACAAGGCCTCGATGGAGATCCCGTCCTCCGTGGCGGGCGTCGTCAAGGAAGTGAAGGTCAAGATCGGCGACACGATCAACCAGGGTGACCTGCTGGTCATGGTCGAGAGCGATGCCGCCGGCGCTCCGGCGCCCGCCGCCGCAGCGCCCGCGCCGGCTGCAGCCGCTCCGGCGCCCGCGCCGCAGGCCGCACCCGCGCCGGCCCCGGCCGCCGCGCCTGCTGCATCGGCCGCACCAGCCGCACCGGCCGGCGCCGTCGACATCATCGTTCCCGACATCGGCGACTTCGACGAGGTCGCGGTGATCGAGGTCCTGGTCAAGGTCGGCGACACGGTCAAGCAGGAGCAGAGCCTGATCACCGTCGAGAGCGACAAGGCCTCGATGGAGATCCCGTCGTCGCACGGCGGCGTGATCAAGGAACTGCTGGTCAAGCTCGGCGACAAGGTCGCCAAGGGCTCGAAGATCGCCGTGATCGAAGCCGCAGGCGGCGCTGCCGCTCCGGCACCGGCGCCGGCAGCTGCCGCTCCGGCGCAAGCTGCCGCCGCGCCGGCTCCGGCCGCTGCCAGCGCACCGGTGTCCGCTCCGGCCGCTGCGCCGGCGGACCGCCAGCTCCCGACCGCCGCGCTGCCGCCGCACGAGCCGACGAAGCCGTCGGGCAAGCTGCCGCACGCGTCGCCGAGCATCCGCAAGATCGCGCGCGAACTGGGCGTGCCGCTCGACGAGGTGAAGGGTTCCGGCGCCAAGGGCCGCATCACCGAATCCGACGTGCAGGGCTTCGTCAAGGCCGTCATGGCCGGCACGACGCAGACCGGCGCGCAGAAGGCCGCTTCGCCCACGGGTGCGGCCGGCGGCGCTGCCGCGGGCGGCGCCTTCCCGGGCCTGCTGCCCTGGCCCAAGGTCGACTTCGAGAAGTTCGGTCCGGTCGAGCGCAAGGACCTCTCGCGGATCAAGAAGATCAGCGGCGCCAACCTGCATCGCAACTGGGTCACGATCCCGCACGTCACCAACCACGACGACGCGGACATCACCGAGCTGGAAGCCTTCCGCGTCCAGCTGAACAAGGAGAACGAGAAGTCCGGCATCAAGGTCACGATGCTGGCCTTCATGATCAAGGCGACCGTCGCGGCGCTGAAGAAGTTCCCCGAGTTCAATGCGTCCCTGGACGGCGACACGCTGGTCCTGAAGAACTACTTCCACATCGGTTTCGCCGCGGACACGCCGAACGGCCTGGTCGTGCCGGTGATCCGCGACTGCGACAAGAAGGGCATCTTCCAGATCAGCCAGGAGATGTCGGAGCTGGCGAAGAAGGCCCGCGACGGCAAGCTCGGCCCGGCCGACATGACCGGCGGCTGCTTCTCGATCTCGTCCCTGGGCGGCATCGGCGGCACCTACTTCACGCCGATCATCAACGCGCCGGAAGTCGCGATCATGGGCGTGTGCAAGTCCTCGACGCAGCCCGTGTGGGACGGCAAGCAGTTCCAGCCGCGCCTGATCCTGCCGCTGTCGCTGAGCTGGGACCACCGCGTCATCGACGGCGCCTCGGCCGCACGCTTCAACGTGTACTTCGCGTCGCTGCTGGCGGACTTCCGCCGCATCGTCCTCTGATCGGAAGCACCGGACATGGCACAAGTTGAAGTCAAGGTTCCCGACATCGGGGACTTCAAGGACGTCGCGATCATCGAAGTCCTGGTCAAGGTCGGCGACACGGTGAAGGTGGAGCAGAGCCTGGTGACCGTCGAGTCCGACAAGGCCTCGATGGAGATCCCGTCCTCCGCCGCCGGCGTGGTCAAGGACCTCAAGGTCAAGCTGGGCGACAAGCTCAACCAGGGCGACCTGCTGGTCGTGCTGGAGAGCGACGCCGCAGGCGCTCCGGCGCCCGCCGCCGCTGCACCGGCTCCGGCCGCCGCCACACCGGCGCCCGCTCCGGCGGCACCGGCTCCCGCGCCCGCCGCGGCTCCCGCCGCACCGGCTCCGCAGGCTGCGACCTACACCGGCCCGGCCGAAGGCGAGTACGACGTGATCGTGCTCGGTGGCGGTCCCGGCGGCTACTCGGCCGCGTTCCGCGCGGCCGACCTCGGCCTCAAGGTCGCGATCGTCGAGCGTTACGCCACGCTGGGCGGCGTCTGCCTGAACGTCGGCTGCATCCCGTCCAAGGCGCTGCTGCACGTCGCGGCGGTGATGGACGAGGTCAAGCATTTCGCCGATCTTGGCGTCTCGTTCAGCGAGCCGACCGTCGAGCTGCCCAAGCTGCTCGCGCACAAGCAGAAGGTCGTCGGCAAGCTGACCGGCGGCCTGGCCTTCATGGCCAAGGGCCGCAAGGTCACCGTCGTGCGCGGCTACGGCACGCTGCTGAACGCCAACCACCTGTCGGTCGAGGAGACCAGCGGCGAGGCCCAGGAACGCACCGGCAAGACCCAGACGCTGAAGTTCCGCAAGATCATCCTGGCGGCCGGCTCGCAGGCGGTCCGTCTGCCCTTCATGCCGAACGACCCGCGCGTGATCGACTCGACCGGCGCGCTGGAGCTGACCAGCCGCCCGAAGCGCATGCTGATCGTCGGCGGCGGCATCATCGGCCTGGAGATGGGCACGGTGTACTCGACGCTGGGCGCGCGCCTGGACGTCGTGGAAATGCTGCCCACGCTGATGACCGGCGCGGACCGCGACCTGGTCAAGGTCTGGCAGAAGATGAACGCGCCGCGCTTCGACAACATCATGTTGAACACGAAGACGGTGGCGGCGGAAGCGACGCCCGAGGGCATCAAGGTCACCTTCGAAGGCGAGGGCGCCCCGAAGGAACCGCAGGTCTACGACCTGGTGCTCCAGGCGGTGGGCCGCACGCCCAACGGCAAGAAGATCGGCGCGGACAAGGCCGGCGTGGTGGTGAGCGATCGCGGTTTCATTCCGGTCGACGTGCAGATGCGCACCAACGTGCCCAACGTCTTCGCGATCGGCGACATCGTCGGCCAGCCGATGCTGGCGCACAAGGCGGTGCATGAGGGCCACGTGGCGGCGGAAGTCATCGCCGGCGAGCTGCTCGGCGACGAGGCGCTGGCCAAGTCCCGCTTCGATGCGCGCGTGATCCCGAGCGTCGCCTACACCGATCCGGAAGTGGCCTGGGTCGGCGTGACCGAGGACGAGGCCAAGGCCCGAGGCATCAAGGTCAAGAAGGGCCTGCTGCCGTGGTCCGCCTCCGGCCGCGCGATCGCCAACGGCCGCGACGAGGGCTTCACCAAGCTGCTGTTCGACGAAGAGACCCACCGCATCATCGGCGGCGGCATCGTCGGCACGCATGCGGGCGACATGATCGGCGAGATCGCGCTGGCCATCGAGATGGGGGCAGACGCCGTCGACATCGGCAAGACCATCCATCCGCATCCGACGCTGGGCGAATCGATCGGCCTGGCCGCGGAAGTCGCGCACGGCTCGTGCACCGACGTCCCGCCGCCGCGCAAGTAGGCGCCGCGCAGGCCGTTCACGGAGCAGGCGACCGGATGCTGGTCCTCGACGCCGCCGCGACTTCGCGGGCGCTGCCGTGGTCCCTCCTGATGGAGGAGATCGCGCTGGTCTGCCGCGAGCATCGCGACGGCCGGCTCACCTGCCCGCCGCGGCAGGTGCTGCCGCTGCGCCAGGACGGCGTGCTGCTGGTGATGCCCTGCCTGAGCGACACGCTGTCGATCACCAAGCTCGTCAGCGTGCATCCGCTCAATGCGGCGCTCGGCCTGCCGACGATCTCGGGCGAGGTCGTCGTGCTGGACAGCCGCACCGGCCAACGCCTGGCGGTGCTGGACGGCCCTGCGCTCACGGCGCGCCGCACGGCCGCGGTCAGCATGCTGGCGCTGCAGCACCTGAGCCGCAAGGCGCCCAGGCGCGTGCTGGTGGTCGGCGGCGGCGTGCAGGCGCGCGCTCACGTGGAGGCGCTCCAGGCGCTGCATCCGCAGGCGACCATCCATGTGCAAGGCCACCAGACGGTGCCGGGTTTTGTCGAGGAGCTCGGCGTCGAGCCGCTCCCGGCCGAATCGCAGACGCGCCACGCCTGGGATGCCATCGTGTGCGCCACCACCAGCCGCGTGCCGGTGCTGCGTCCCGGCGTCGGTGAAGGCGCGGTCGTGATCGGCGTCGGCGCCTTCCGCGAGGACATGGTGGAACTGCCGCAGGAGCTGGTCCGTGGCGCGCAGATCTGGGTCGACGACCCGGTCGGTGCGCAGGCCGAGGCTGGCGACCTGATGGCTGCGGGACGTTTCGAACCGCAGGATGCGATCGACGATCTCGTGCTGGGTCAGCGTCCCGTCGGCGACGGCCGCACCCGGCTCTTCAAGAGTGTCGGTTGCGCGCGTTGGGATCTGGCTGCTGCCCGTGTGGCTGTCCGCGCCGCCTGACCCTTACACGCCACCTCGACGCCCACCACGAGCTGGAGGCTTGCGGGGCCAGGGGGCCGGCCCGATTTGTGGAACATGTGACACGTATGAGGGCCGGCCCCCTGGCCCCGCAAGCCGAACTCAGGCCTCGTCCAGCAACGGCCGCAACGCGTCGTCCCACTGCTCGAGTTCATCCTCGGACAGGTGCAGCCAGGCCAGCGCCGCTTCGCGGTTGGCGGCCCAGTCGGCGTCCTCATCCAACCCCTCGTGTTGGCGCATCAGGTGCTCGGCAATCAGTCCGGCGGCGATCAGCGAGCGGATTTCCGGCTCGATGCTCTCGTCCTTCAGCGCTTCGAAGTCGTGATGCAGCCGGATGGCTGTCATCAGCTCAGGCGCCAGGTGCCAGACCTTGATCACCAGCGCGCCGACGACGGCGTGGTCGGTGCGGTGGTTGGCGTTCTCCGTCGCGATGAAGGGCCGGTCGATGCGGGCGCCGGCTTCGACCATGGTGGCGCCATAGCCGCGCACACTCTGCAGCAACACCGGCATGCCGACATGGCAGAACAGGCCATAGCTCTGCGCCAGGTCGACCCGCATGCCGGGCAACTGGCCGGCGATGAAGCCCATTGCGACCGCGCGCTTGGTGGAGCGCTGCCAGAAGCGCAGCAGATGCGGACTGTTGACCGGGATCGCATGACGGACCAGGAAGGCCTGCATCAGCGCGACACTCTCGTCCAGGCCCAGGCGGTACATCGCCTGGCCGACGGTGGTGCAGGGCACGTGGCCTGCCACGAGATGCAACGGACTGTTGGCCACGCGCAGCAGCGTCGCCGACATCGCCACGTCGGCGGCGGCGACGCGACCCACTTCGGTGAGGTCGGGCTGAGGCAGTGCCATCGCCGCGCGCAGGCGCTGCAGCAGCTCGGGGCAGGGCGGAATCTGGATCTGGCGCAGCGGGCCGTTGGCGCGGGCCTGATCGAGTTCCTGGCGGATGGCTTGGGTCTTCATGTGAGGGCCGGATTATCCCGATGCGCTCCGACCCGGCGCGTGAAGGGGTGCGGCAAATTGCCGCTTGTCCGGAGGCGCGTTCCCGGGGACGCATCGCGTGTCGCACTTCGCCCGCGACGGCGTGCCGGGCCAGATACATTGCAGCGCATGTCACGTTTCGTCACTCGTACAGCGTCACGCGCAGGCCGGACAATCCGGCCGGCGCAACGGGCGTTGGCGGTGCTGGTGTGCGTGGCGGGCCTGTGGTCTGCGCTGGCCTGGGGGTGGGACAAGGACAGGCTGACCGAATCCGCCGCGAAGCTCTCGCCCAAGACGCTGGCCGCGGTCAGGGCCATGATGCAGATGGCGGACCGCGCCGCGGCGATGCCCGAGGAGCGCGACCGGCTGACGACGGTCAACAGCTTCTTCAACCAGCGCATCGCGTTCAAGGACGACATCGAGGTGTGGGGCCAGATCGACTACTGGGCCACGCCGCTGGAGCTGCTGGACAAGGGCGCGGGCGACTGCGAGGACTACGCGATCGCCAAGTACATGAGCCTGCTGAGTGCCGGGGTGCCGCAGGCCAAGCTGCGGATGGTGTACGTGCGGGCGCAGTTCCAGGGGCGACCTCAGGCGCACATGGTCCTGGCCTACTATGCGCAGCCGGAGGCGGAGCCCTTGATTCTGGACAATATCAATCCGGAGATCCGGCCCGCGTCCCTGCGGCCCGACCTGACCCCGGTGTTCAGCTTCAACGGGGAGGGCTTGTGGAGCGGCGTGGGTGCCACCACGGCGGGGAATCCGCTGGTGCGCTTGTCGCTGTGGCGCGACCTGCTGGCGAAGGCGAAGGCGGAGGGCTTCTGATGGGCGACGGAGAATTCACGACATGTCCCTGATAAGACAAATCTGGTGGCTGGTCCTGGGCGCGGTGCTGGCGTCGGCGCTGGGCGGCGTCGCGGTGAGCACCTGGTCGCTGCGCGAGCTGCTGCAGACGCAGGCGCAGCTGAAGAACGCCGACAACGCCAATGCGCTCGCGCTGGCGCTGTCGCAGCAGAAGGGCGATGCGGAGCTGATGTCGCTGCTGATCTCGGCGCAGTTCGACGCGGGCGCCTACGAGAGCGTTCGCTGGCGGGACGGCAGCGGCGCGCCGGTGTTCGAGCGCCATCTGGAGACGCCGCAGACCTCGCATGCGCCGCGCTGGTTCGTGGCGCTGCTGCCGCTGGACGTGGCGCCGGGCGTGGCCAAGGTGTCGGACGGCTGGAAGGCCGCCGGCGAGATCGAGTTGCGCGGTCAGACCGGCTACGTGCACGAGGCGCTGTGGCGAGCGACGCTCAGCACGGCCTTGTGGCTGCTGGCGGTGGGGCTGGCGACGGGCGTCGCGGCGGCGGCGGTGCTGGCGCGGCTGCGCCGGCCGCTGGACACGGCGGTGCGGCAGGCCGAGGGCGTCTCGCAAGGGCGCTTCGAGACCGTGCTGGAGCCGCGCGTGCCGGAGATGCGCAAGCTGACGAGCGCGATGAACACCATGGTGCTGCGCACGCGGCAGATGTTCGAGGCCCAGGCCGAGCAGCTGCGCACGCTGCATCACCAGCTGCTGTGCGACGAGCTGACCGGGCTGTCGCACCGGCGGCAATTCGTGGCGGAACTGAATTCGGCGCTGGAGCGCGATGACGGCCCGCTGCGCGCGGGGCTGGTGCTGGTGCGTCTGCGGGACCTGCAGGGGCTGAACCAGCGTCTCGGGCATGGCGCGACGGACCAGGCGCTGATGGCGATCGCGCAGGCGCTGCGGGTGTATCCGGAGCAGGTCCGCGGCTGCCTCGCGGGGCGGCTCAACGGCTCGGACTTCGCGCTGTGGCTGCCGGCGCCGAACGTGGTCGGGGACACCGCCCAGGCGCTGGCCGACGCGTTGCGGGCCGGCCTGCAGAACCTGGGATCTGGGGTCGGCGTCGCGCTGGGCGCGGTCGAGCTGATGCGCGACCAGCCGATGAGCGCCTGGTTCGCCGCGGCCGACGCGGCGCTGGCCAAGGCCGAGCAGGGCGAAGGCGTCGTGCTGGAGCTGCGCGAGGCGCCGCCCTCGGACGAGGTCGCGCAGGGCGAGCGCGCGTGGCGCGCGTTGATCTCGGACGCGCTGGCGCATCAACGCAGCCGGCTGCTGGAATTCCCGCTGATCGGCCGCGAGCGTCAGGTGCTGCATCTGGAGTGCCCGCTTCAACTGAAGCTGAACCCGGTTGGCGAATTCGAGCCGGCCGCGCGCTGGCTGCCGCTGGCGCTGCGTCATCGACTCAGCGCCGAGGCGGACCTCCAAGCGCTCGCGCTGGCGCTGCAGGCCACGCAACGGGACTCGCGGATGCGCTGCGTCAACGTGGCGCCGGCATCACTCAACGACGGCAGCTTCATCGCCCGGGCCCGCGAGCTGGTGCAGGCGGCCCCGGCGGCGGTGCGACGCCAGACCGGACTGGAATTGGCCGAGCCGGCGGCGGCGCAGCACTTCGAAGCATTGCAGGAACTGGGTCGTCAATTGCGGCCGCTGGGTGTCCAGCTCGGCCTCGAACACGCGGGCGCCGGACTGGCTCAAATCGACCGTCTTTTCCAGGCCGGACTGGACTACGTGAAGCTGGACAGCTCGGTGGTGAGCGGCGTGTCGGCGGATGTGGCTCGGGCCGCGTTCGTGCGCAGCCTGGTGGTGATGCTGCGCAGCCTCTCTCTGAAGGTCTACGCGGAAGGCGTCACCGATGCGCTCGACGCGCAGGCGCTGTGGGATTGCGAACTCGACGGCATCACCGGCCCGTGGGCGTCGGCACAGGAAATCAAGCCCTGACTAGTCGATATCCGCCGTATGCAACGGATATCCGTTGCCGCTGCGGCGGTCCTCGAAGAAGCGCTGCAGCGCTTCGCGGATCGTGTGGAAGGCGATCTCGTCCCACGGCACCTCGTGCTCGAGGAACAGCTTGGCTTCGAGGGTTTCCGGACCCGGGTCGAACACCGGGCTCAGCAGCTTCGCGCGGTAGAAGGCGTGGACCTGCCCGACGCGGACCACGTTCATCACGCAGTACAGGTTCTGCAGTTCGATCTGCGCGCCGGCTTCTTCGACCGTCTCCCGCGCCGCGCCTTCGGCCAGCGTCTCGCCGAGTTCCATGAAACCCGCCGGCAGCGTCCACTTGCCGAGCCGCGGCTCGATCGCGCGCTTGCAGAGCAGCACCTGGTCGCCCCACACCGGCAGGGTGCCGACGACGTTCAGCGGATTCTCGTAATGGATCGCGCCGCACGCGGTACACGTCGCGCGCTCCCGGTTGTCATCGGCCGGGACGCGGTATTCGATCTGGCCGCCGCAGGTGGGGCAATGCTGGTAGCGCCGCGCTTGGAACATGGGCCGCAGTGTACCGGCCTCCGCTTGGGCCTCCGTGGCATCATCGCCGGCCATGGAGCTCTACAACTACTTCCGTTCGTCCGCCTCTTACCGCGTCCGCATCGCGATGGCGCTCAAGGGCCTGGACTTCGACTACAAGTCCATCCACCTCGCGAAGAACGAGCAGTTCAACGAGTCCTACGCCGCCGTCTCCGCGTCGCGGCTGGTCCCGCTGTTGAAGGACGGCGACGCGCTCGTCACGCAGTCGATGGCGATCATCGAGTACCTCGACGAGACGCACCCCGAGCCGCCGCTGCTGCCCGGCGACGCGCTGAGCCGCGCCTACATCCGAGCGCTGTCCCAGGACATCGCCTGCGAGATCCATCCGCTGAACAACCTGCGCGTGCTGCGCTACCTGGTGAAGGACCTCGGCGTCGGCGACGACAACAAGACGCGCTGGATCCATCACTGGGTCGAGAGCGGGCTGGCGGTCGTCGAGCAACGTCTGAAAGCCGACGGGCGATCGGGCCGCTTCTGCTTCGGCGACACGCCGACGATGGCCGATTGCGTGCTGGTGCCGCAGATCTTCAACGCGCAGCGCTTCGACAGCCGGCTCGATCACGTGCCGACGGTCATGAAGATCTTCGAGCACTGCATGGCGCTCGACGCCTTCAGCCAGACGCATCCGAGCGCCTGTCCCGATGCGGAATGAGGACTGGCTGCGACCGGCATGGGCCGCGTCGCACGTTGACGCCTTCATGACCACGCGCGCTGGTGGCGTCAGCGGAGGCCCGCAGTCGCCGGAAGCGCAGCGCGGATTGACGAGCCTCAACCTCGGGCGCTCGGGCGGTGACGACCCGGCGAATGTGGTCGAGAACCGCCGGCGCGTCGCCGCCGCGATCGGCGGACATCCCGTTTTCCTGAAGCAGGTGCATGGGACGACCGTGTTGCGCCTGCGCGCCGGGCACGCGCTCCCCGAGGCCGATCCCGAGGCGGCGGATGCGGCCATCAGCACCGACCCGGCGCTCGCCTGCGCGGTGATGGTCGCGGACTGCCTGCCGGTGCTGTTCGCCGGACCGGGCGTGGTGGGCGCCTCGCATGCGGGCTGGCGAGGACTCGCGGGCGGGGTGCTGGAGAACACCGTCGCCGCGATGTGCGAAGCCGCGCATTGCGAGCCTCGCGAGATCCGCGCCTGGATGGGCGCGGGCATCGGACCGGCGCAGTTCGAAGTCGGCGCCGACGTGCTCGCCGCCTTCGGCGCGGAGCCACTCCATCAGGATCAACCGATGTTCCGCTTCCAGCGGAACGAAGAGGGCGACGCGCGTTGGCGCGCCGATCTCTACGGTCTCGCGCGGCGCCGACTGGGGGCGCTCGGCATCGCCGACATCAGCGGCGGCGGCTGGTGCACGCTCAGCGAGCCGTCACGCTTCTTTTCGTTCCGCCACGAGCGCGTCGACGGACTGCGCAGCGGACGCATGGCCGCCGTCATCCGATTGCGCTGAGGCTGGCGCGGCCAACTGCGTCGGCGTCGGCGTCGGCGTCGGCGTCGGCGTCGGCGTCGATGCAACAGCGCCGTCATCGTCGTCATGCGGTCCTCCGGACGCTTCCGCCTTCCTGCGTGCGGCGCGCCGCCCGGGCGTGCCCATCAGGTACATCACGATCGATAGCGGTACCACGCCGTAGAACACGAAGGTGATCAGCGCGCCCAGCACCGAGCCCTGCGAGCTGAAGGCCTCGACGACCGCCATCATCAGCACCACATACATCCACGCGATGGCCACCAGATACATCAACGATTTCCTCGGCTCTCCGCGACAGCAGCGTCACGCGGGGGTAAGCTGATCGAGCTACAAAGCGCCTGAGCATATGCGAAGCCTCCCCGTCGATCCGCCGCTTGCGCGGGGTCGGCTGTGGCAAGCTTCTTGCTCAGGTTGGCATGAGGAGACACATGAGCGCGAACAACGCCGCCGCCGGGTCCACCGGCGCATCGGTCCACGGTTTCGAACACTGGGCCCAGCAGGCCCAACAGGCGGCCAGCGGGCTGTCGCACGGGTTCGGCGACGCCTTCAAGCAATTGCAGGCGATGCAGATCCCGGCCGACGCGTGGTCGCAACTGCAGTCGGACTACATCCATCAGGCCAGTGCCCTGTGGAACGCCGCGCTGGGTGAATCTTCGAAGGCCGCGCAGGGCGCGGCGTCGGCGGCGTCTGCGTCTGCGGCCGCCGCTGCCACCGCGGGGGCCGCCGCCCCGCTGAAGGATCGCCGCTTCGCCGATGCCTCCTGGAACGACAACCGCCTGGCGCACTTCACCGCGCAGCTCTACCTGCTCAACGCGAAGACGCTGCAGCGCATGGCGGATCAGGTGCAGGCCGACGACAAGACCCGCGCCCGTGTCCGCTTCGCGGTGCAGCAGTTCGTCGATGCATCGTCGCCGAGCAACTTCCTCGCGCTGAATCCCGAAGCGCAGCAGCGCGCGCTGAACACGCAGGGGGAGAGCCTCGCCCGCGGCCTGCAGCTGCTGATGTCCGACCTGCAGCGCGGTCACGTGTCGCAGACCGACGAGTCCGCCTTCGAGGTCGGCCGCAACGTCGCGACGACCGAAGGGCATGTCGTCTTCGAGAACGAATTCTTCCAGCTGCTCGAATACAAGCCGCTCACCGCGAAGGTGCATGCGCGGCCGCTGCTGATGGTGCCGCCCTGCATCAACAAGTACTACATCCTCGACCTGCAGTCGGAGAACTCGCTGATCCGCTACGCGGTGGCGCAGGGCCATCGCACCTTCGTGGTGAGCTGGCGCAATCCGGATGCCGACTGCGTGCACTGGACCTGGGACGACTACATCGGCCAGGCCGCGATCAAGGCCATCGAGGTCACGCGGGAGATCGCCGGCACCGAAACGATCAACACGCTGGGCTTCTGCGTCGGCGGGACCATCCTGGCGACCGCGCTGGCCGTGCTGGCCGCGCGCGGCCAGCAGCCTGCCGAGAGCGTCACCCTGCTGACCACGCTGATCGATTTCAGCAGCAACGGCATCCTGGACCTGTTCATCGACGAGCAGGCGGTGCAGCTGCGCGAGATGACGCTCGGCGACCAGGCCGTGAGCGGTCCGGGCCTGCTCAAGGGTCAGGAACTCGCGACGACCTTCAGCTTCCTCCGTCCCAACGACCTGGTCTGGAACTACGTCGTCGGCAACTACCTGAAGGGCGACGCGCCGCCGGCCTTCGACCTGCTGTACTGGAACGGCGACGCGACCAACCTGCCGGGCCCGATGTACTGCTGGTACCTGCGCCACACCTACCTGCAGAACGAGCTGCGAATCCCGGGCCGGCTGACCGTCTGCGGCGAGAAGATCGACCTCGGCGCGATCCAGGCGCCGGTCTACCTCTACGGCTCGCGCGAGGACCACATCGTCCCGTGGGACGCCGCCTACCGCAGCACGCAGGTGTTCAAGGGCAAGAAGCGTTTCGTGCTCGGCGCGTCCGGGCACATCGCCGGCGTCATCAATCCGCCGGAGAAGAAGAAGCGCAGCCACTGGCTGGGGAAGGGCACGGCGCTGCCGGCCGACCACCAGCAGTGGCTGCAGTCCGCCACCGAGCATCCCGGCAGCTGGTGGACCGACTGGTCGCAGTGGCTGGCCGGCCACGCGGGGCCGCAGAAGGCGGCGCCGCGCAAGCCGGGCGGCCGCGGCCACGAGGCCATCGAGCCGGCGCCAGGCCGTTATGTGAAACAGCGCGCGTGACACCCACGCCCGCGCATCGAGGAGCAAGTCATGAGTTCACCCCAAGACATCGTCATCGTCGCCGCGGCGCGCACGCCGATCGGCAAGTTCGGAGGGACGCTGTCGAAGACGCCCGCCAGCGAGCTGGGCGCGATCGTCATCCAGGAGCTGCTGCGCCGCAGCGGCCTGCAGCCCGACCAGATCAACGAGGTCATCCTCGGCCAGGTGCTGACCGCGGGCGTCGGCCAGAACCCGGCGCGCCAGGCCGTCATCAAGGCCGGCCTGCCGGTGACCGTGCCGGCGATGACCATCAACAAGGTCTGCGGCTCCGGCCTGAAGGCCGTGATGCTGGCCGCGCAGGCGATCCGCGACGGCGACTCGGACATCATCATCGCCGGCGGCCAGGAGAGCATGAGCCTGGCGCCGCACGTGCTGCCGGGCTCGCGCGAAGGCCAGCGCATGGGCGACTGGAAGCTGGTCGACACCATGATCACCGACGGCCTGTGGGATGTGTACAACCAGTACCACATGGGCATCACCGCCGAGAACGTGGCCAAGGAGTACCGCGTCAGCCGCGCGCAGCAGGATGAACTGGCGCTCGCCAGCCAGCAGAAGGCCGCCGCGGCGCAGGACGCGGGCCGCTTCACCGCCGAGATCGTGCCGGTGACGATCCCGCAGAAGAAGGGCGATCCGGTCGTGTTCTCGAACGACGAGTTCATCAACCGCAAGTCCAACGCCGAAGCGCTGGCCGGCTTGAAGCCGGCCTTCGACAAGGCCGGGACGGTGACGGCCGGCAACGCGTCGGGCCTGAACGACGGCGCCGCCGGCCTGGTGCTGATGACCGACGCCAAGGCCAAGGCGCTGGGCCTGACGCCGCTGGCGCGCCTGGCGTCGTACGCCAGCGCCGGCGTCGATCCCAAGACCATGGGCATGGGGCCGGTGCCGGCCTCGCGCAAGGCGCTGCAGCGCGCCGGCTGGCAGCCCAAGGACCTCGACCTGCTCGAGATCAACGAGGCCTTCGCCGCGCAGGCCTGCGCGGTGCATCAGGAAATGGGCTGGGATGTCAGCAAGGTCAACGTCAACGGCGGCGCGATCGCGCTGGGCCATCCGATCGGCGCGTCCGGCGCCCGCATCCTGGTCACGCTGCTGCACGAGATGATCAAGCGCGATGCGAAGAAGGGCATCGCCAGCCTGTGCATCGGCGGCGGCATGGGCGTCGCGCTCTGCGTCGAGCGCTGACGGCGGCGCCGCTGTCCCAGCGTCTTCCCTTTTTCCTTTTCGCGTCTTTCCCGTTTCCCCATTCCAGTCACCCGGGCCGCGGACGCGGCGCTCCGGCGTGTCATACAGGAGGCAAGCATGAGTCAGAAAGTTGCATACGTCACCGGCGGCATGGGGGGCATCGGCACCGCCATCTGCCAGCGCCTCCACAAGGAAGGCTTCAAGGTCATCGCCGGCTGCGGCCCGAGCCGTGACCACGCCAAGTGGCTGTCCGAGCAGACGGCGCTGGGCTACACGTTCTACGCCTCGGTGGGCAATGTGGCCGACTGGGACTCGACCGTCGCGGCGTTCGACCGCGCCATCGCGGAGCACGGCCCGATCGAGGTGCTGGTCAACAACGCCGGCGTGACCAAGGACCGCATGTTCCTGAAGATGACCCGCGACGAGTGGGACACGGTCATCGACACCAACCTCAACAGCATGTTCAACGTCACCAAGCAGGTGGTGCCGGGCATGGTCGACAAGGGCTGGGGCCGCATCATCAACATCTCGTCGGTCAACGGCGAGAAGGGCCAGATCGGTCAGACCAACTACTCGGCGGCCAAGGCCGGCATGCACGGCTTCACGATGGCGCTGGCGCAGGAGCTGGCGGCCAAGGGTGTCACGGTGAACACCGTCAGTCCGGGCTACATCGGCACCGACATGGTCAAGGCGGTGCGCCCGGACGTGCTGGAGAAGATCGTGGCGGGCATCCCGGTGAAGCGCCTCGGCGAGCCCGAGGAGATCGCGTCCATCGTCGGCTGGCTGGCAGGCGAGACGTCCGGCTTCACCACCGGCGCGGACTTCAGCTGCAACGGCGGCCTGCACATGGGTTGAGCCCGGGCCCGGGTTCCCATGGAAAAGGGCTGCCTCGGCAGCCCTTCATCGTTGCGGGGCGCAAGCTGCGCCTCGACCTCAGTCCTTCTTCATCAGCGCCAGCAGCTGCGACAGGTTCTGCGCCGCGGCCTGGAGCTTGGGCAGCCCCTGCTCGAGCAGCATCTGCGGCGGCGTGCGCGACGCATGCGTGCTGACGTTCATCGCCGCCACGACCTTGCCGTCGCGCCCGGTGATGGGCACTGCCACGCTCAGTACGCCGTCCTCCAGTTCCTGATCCACCAGGCACCAGTGCTGGCGCCGCGCCTGCTCGATCGCGGCACGCAGTTCCTCGTGCGAGCGCACGGTGTTGCTCGCGCGTCGCGCCAGCTGCACCTGCGCCACGCGGGTCTCGCGTTCCTCCACCGCCAGCGACGCCAGCAGCACGCGGCCGGTGGCCGTGGCCCAGGCCGGCAGCCGGCTGCCGATGCCCATCGGGTCGGACAGGATCTTGCGCAGCGGCGCGCGCAGCACGAAGACCACGTCGTCGCCGTCGAGCACCGCGATGGAGACCGACTCCCGCAGGTCGTTGGCCAGCTGGATGGCCACCGGTTCGGCGAAGCGCCACAGCGGTTGCGAGGACAGGTAGGCGAAGCCGAGGTCGAGGATCTTCGGCGTCAGCTCGAACAGGCGTCCCTCCGATCTCACGTACCCCAGCGTCTGCAGCGTCAGCAGGATGCGCCGCGCGCCGGCGCGCGTCAGGCCGCAGCGCTTGGCGACTTCCGTCAGCGTCTGCCGGGCGTGATGGGTGTCGAAGGTCCGGATCACGGACAGGCCGCGCGCAAAGGACTGCACGTAGCTGTCGCCGGGCTTCAGGGAGACGTTGTTTGCGCTTTCGTCAGGAGACATGGGCGTCATGACCGAAGTAGAGGAAGGCCGCGAAACGTTAATATCGCGCCCGTTTCCAAGTGATGAGACAAGAGGTGAAGACCATGGCCATGGATGTTGTCGACTACGAAATCAAGGGTGCCGAGATGCAGTTCGTCGAGGTCGAACTCGACCCCGGCGAAGCAGCGATCGGTGAAGCCGGCAGCATGATGTTCATGGATGCCGGTATCGGCATGGACACGGTGTTCGGCGACGGGTCCGCCAACCAGGGCGGTTTCTTCGGGAAGTTGCTGGGTGCCGGCAAGCGGCTGGTGACCGGCGAATCGCTGTTCACCACGGTCTACACGAACCAGAGTCATAGCAAGTTGCGGGTCGCTTTCGCGGCGCCGTATCCCGGCAAGATCCTGCCGATGGATCTCGGCAAGCTCGGGGGCACGCTCATCTGCCAGAAGGACGCGTTCCTGTGCGCGGCCCGCGGCGTGTCGCTGGGGATTGCTCTCCAGCAGCGCCTGTCGACAGGCTTCTTCGGTGGCGAAGGGTTCATCATGCAGAAGCTCGATGGTGATGGGCTGGCCTTCGTGCATGCGGGGGGTACCGTGGTTCGACGTACGCTCCAGCCGGGTCAGACGCTGCTGGTGGATACCGGCTGCGTCGTCGCCTACACGCCCAGCGTGAGTTTTGAGATCCAGTACGTGGGCAAGATCAAGACCGCCCTGTTCGGCGGCGAGGGTCTGTTCCTGGCCAAGATGACTGGCCCCGGCGAGATCTGGCTGCAGAGCCTGCCGTTCTCGCGCCTGGCCTCGCGGATCTTCGCCGCGGCCCCGCAGCGCGGCGGCTCCCGGGAAGAGGGCGGCCTGTTGACGGGTCTGGCCGGCGGCGGACTGCTGGGCGGGCTGCTGGGCGGTGACGACGAATAAGTCGTCTCCCAGCGCTGGAAAAGGCGAGCCGAGAAGTTCGCCATGCGCAGACTTGCCGCAATGCTGGCGGCAAGTCCGGCGCAACCGAATGCAACGGAACGCCTGCTTCCGATGGCTCGGTGATGCCGCGTGAAGCCGGCGCCGCGAAACGCTCAAGAACGGCTCACGCACCTGACCCGTCTGGCGCCCAAGCCCGCATCAGCAGGGGCGCCGCCGGCCTGTTCCGGCCGGACCCCAGGGGGAACCCGCCTACACTTGAGGGCTGCGTGGCGCTGGGCGCGCCGCGCATCTCCTGTTGAGGATCTTCATGCTGTCTTCCCTCGTGCGGCCCGTCCGGGCCGCCCTGGTCGTCACCGCCCTGGCCGCTGCCGGCCTGAGCGCGCTGACCTCGGCCTCGGCCGCCATCGCGGCCACCGGCAGTCCCATCTTCGTGCTGAACTCGCTGGACGCCGACATCAGCGTGATCGATCCGAAGGACTTCCGCGAGCTCAAGCGCATCCCGACCGGCAAGGAGCCGCATCACCTCTACCTGACGCCCGACCGCAAGACCATGGTCGTGGCCAACGCGCTGGGCGATTCGCTGACCTTCCTGGATCCGGTGACGGCGGAGGTGCAGCGCACCGTCCGCGGCATCCCCGACCCGTACCATCTGCGTTTTTCGCCCGACATGAAGTGGCTGGTGCTGGCCGGCAACCGGCTGGACCACGTCGACATCTACAAGTGGCAGCCGCAGAACGCGGCGCAGCCGATGGCGCTGTTCAAGCGCTTCTCCGCGCCCAAGACGCCCAGCCACCTCTCCATCGACAGCAGGAGCAGCGTCGTCTACGCGAGCCTGCAGGACAGCAGCGAGCTGCTGGCGATCGACCTGAACACGATGGCCGCGCGCTGGAAGATCCCCGTCGGGAAACTGCCCGCCGACCTGTACCTGACGCCGGACGACAAGTACCTGCTGGTCGCGCTGACCGGCGAGCGCAGCGTCGAGGTCTATGACGTGACCGGCGCGTTGCCCAAGCTGGTCAAGCGCATCGAGACCGGCGACGGCGCGCACTCGTTCCGCGCGCTTGGCGACAAGAAGCATGTGCTGGTGAGCAACCGCGCGGCCAACACGATCAGCAAGATCGCCCTGGCGGATTTCAGCGTCGTCGAGACCTTCAAGGCGCCCGGCGGCCCGGACGACATGGAGATCCTCACCGACGGCCGCACGCTGATGTTCACGTCGCGCTGGGCCCGCAAGCTGACGGTGATGGACCTGCAGACCAAGCAGATCCTGCAGCAGGTCAAGGTCGGCAAGTCGCCGCACGGCGTCTGGACGCTCGACCAGATGCCGCGCCAGTGAGCGCGACCGGATCCAGGCCGCTGCCCGTGAAGACGTCGTCCGTTCCGCGCTCCTCGCGCCTTCGTGGGCTGCGCGGCGCGCTGCGTCCCGCGCTGCGCCATGGCGCGGCGCTGCTCTTCGGCCTGACGGCGGTCGTGCAGGCGCAGCCGCAAGGCGCATCGGCGCCGTCCGCCGCGCCCTGCGACAAGCCGGTCTACCTGACCTTCGACACCGGCCACATGGGCGTCGCGCCGCTGATCGTCGACACGCTCAGGCGCTTCGACGCGAAGGCCACGTTCTTCCTGGCCCAGGAGCCGACGATGGACGGCGGCCAGACGCTCGACGACAAGTGGGCGCCGTGGTGGAAGCAACTGGCCGAGCAGGGCCACGATTTCGGGTCCCACACCTGGTACCACGACACCTGGTCGGCCGATCTGCCCGACGGGAAATTCCGCTTCAAGCGCGCCGCCGGCGAGCAGGTGCCGCAGAGCGTCGTGCTGACGTCGGCCGAGTACTGCGAGGAACTCAAGCGACCCGCGCGCCGTTTCCTCGAGATGACCGGGCGGCCGATGTCGATGATCTTCCGCGCCCCGGCCGGACGCACCTCGCCGGCGCTGCTGGCGGCGGCGCAGGCCTGCGGCTTCCGGCACGTGGGATGGAATGCCTCGGGCTTCCTCGGCGACGAACTGCCGAGCGACAAGTTCCCCAACCAGGCGCTGCTCGAGCAGGCGCTGCGGCGCGTCAAGCCCGGCGACATCCTGATGGCCCACCTGGGCATCTGGTCGCGGCAGGACCCGTGGGCGCCGACGGTGCTGGAGCCGCTGCTGCAGGGATTGAAAAACCGCGGCATGTGCTTCGCGCCGTTGCGCGATCATCCGGAGTACGTCGCGTGGATGCGCCGGCCGCAGGAGGCGGTTGCGCTGAAGGCGACATCGGGCGCGGCGTCCGGCGCTGGTGCCGGGGCGCCAGGCCCGAAGGATGCGCTCAGGCGCTGATGCATCGATTTCCAGGAGGACCGACGGCGTGATGGACTGGTTCACCGATCTGTTCGGACAGGCGCAGCAGGCGCTGTTCGAGAGCGTCATTCAACCGATCGTCTTCCACCTGGGCTATGGCAACCTGCTCGAGGACGCGTTCGACGCGACCGGCTGGCTGCTGGTCGGCCTGATCCAGATCGTCGTGATGCTGGCGGTGATCGGCTCGCTGCAGCGCTGGCGTCCGGCCGAGGCCGTCACCGACCGCCACGCGATCCGCATCGACATCGTCTACACGCTGATCCAGCGCCTGGGCCTGTTCCGGCTGCTCATGTTCTTCTCGCTGGAGCCCTTGTTCGACGGGGCCGTCGGCGAGATGCGCATGCACGGCATCCCGACCTTCCAGCTCGATGCACTGTGGCCCGGCGTCACGGACGTCGCCTGGGTCAGCTTCGTGATGTACCTGCTCGCCTTCGACCTGCTGATGTACTGGCTGCATCGCGCGCAGCATTCGTGGAACTGGTGGTGGGCGCTGCATGCGCTGCACCACAGCCAGCGCCAGATGACGATGTGGAGCGACAGCCGCAACCACCTGCTGGACGACCTGATCATCGACAGCGCGGTCGCGATCACGGCGCGCCTGATCGGTGTCGGTCCGGGGCAGTTCGTCGCGCTGGTGGCGATCTCGCAACTGCTCGAGAACCTGCAGCACGCCAATCTGCGCCTGAGCTTCGGCCTGATCGGCGAGCGGCTGCTGGTGAGCCCGCGCTTCCATCGGCTGCACCACTCGATCGGCATCGGCCATGAAGGTTTCGGCCGCGGCACGCTGGGCGGCCACAACTTCGCGGTGATGTTCCCGATCTGGGACGTGCTGTTCCGCACCGGCAACTTCGAGGACCGCTGGGACTCGACCGGCGTGCGCGACCAGTTGCCGGAGGAGGGCGGCCGCGACTACGGACGCGGCTTCTGGGCGCAGCAGTGGCTGGGCCTCAAGCGGCTCGTCGGACGTGACAAGATCGCGGCCGCGCCCGGAGACGGATCGACCCCGTCCGGCGGCGCGCCCATGGACATCGCCGGCCGCGCGCCGGCCGGAGGGAACGACTGATGATCAAGCCGATGAGCCGCCTGGCGGACTCGTTCTGGCGTGCCGCCGCGTACTGCCTGCATCCGCGTGTGATCGGCCTGTCGCTGCTGCCGCTGATCGTCTCGGCGGCGCTGGCCTTCGGCCTGGGCTACTTCTTCTGGGAGGCCGCGGTCGCCGGCGTGCGCGCCACGATGGAATCGTGGAGCCTCATCGACGGCATGCTGAAGTGGCTGGACAGCCTCGGCGCCTCGGCCTTCCGTACCGTGCTCGCGCCCATCGTCGTGCTGGCGATGGCGGTGCCGGCGCTGGTCGTGCTCAGCCTGCTGCTGGTGGCGCTGCTGATGACGCCGTCCATGGTGGACCTGGTCGCGCAACGCCGCTTCGCCGGCCTGGAGCGCAAGCACGGCGCGGGCTTCGTCGCCAGCCTGGGCTGGTCGCTCGGCCACACGGTGCTGTGCGTCGTGCTGCTGATCGCGTCGCTGCCGTTCTGGCTGATCCCGCCGCTGGCGCTGATCCTGCCGCCGCTGATCTGGGGCTGGCTGGGGTATCGCGTCTTCACCTTCGACGTGCTCGCCGAGCACGCGTCCGCCCCCGAGCGCCGCCGCCTGGTCAGCGAGCACCGCATGCCCCTGCTGGTGCTCGGCTTGGCCACCGGCTACCTCGGTGCCGCGCCCGCGGCGATCTGGGCGATGGGCGCGCTGACGATCGCCTTCGCGCCGGTGCTCATCCTGGTCTCGGTCTGGCTGTACACGCTGGTCTTCGCGTTCAGCTCCTTGTGGTTCTCGCATTACGCGCTGGCCGCGCTCCAGGAGATGCGCCGCGCCGACACCGTCGCCGATCGCGCGCCCGATCCGGTGATGGACGCGCTCCCGGCCAACTACGCGACCGCGCCGCCGTTGATCGCCGACGAGACCGACCCCCCATCGCCCGCGATCGAGAACAAGCCGGCACCGCGCTGACCTCCGTCGCTGAATCCGCTCCCACGCCTGCGCAGGAACCACGCATGAACATCGGCCTCTTCATCATCGGCGACGAGATCCTCTCCGGGAAGCGCCAGGACAAGCACCTGTCCAAGGTGATCGAGCTGCTGGGCGCGCGCGGGCTGTCGCTCGCCTGGGCCAAGTACCTCGGCGACGACCGTGAGCAGTTGATCCGCGAGTACCGCGCCGCCTTCGACGGCGGCGACCTGTTCTTCAGCTGCGGCGGCATCGGCGCGACGCCGGACGATCACACGCGGCAGGCCGCGGCCGCGGCGCTGGGGCGTCCGCTCGCGCTGCACCCCGAGGCCGCCGACCTGATCTGGCAGCGCGTCCAGCAGATGGCCGCGGAGCAGGGCACGACGCCCGAGCGCGACCACCCCGACACCGTGCGCCGCATGGAGATGGGCGTGTTCCCGCAGGGGGCCGCGATCATCCCGAACCCGTACAACAGGATCCCCGGCTTCTCGATCGGCCGCGCGTACTTCGTGCCGGGGTTCCCGGTGATGGCGCATCCGATGATCGAGTGGGTCCTCGACCACCTGCACGCCGACCTGCACCGCGCGGTCGGCACGCGCGAGCGCTCGCTGATCGTGCAGGGCGCGATGGAAGCCAGCCTCACGCCGCTGATGGAGCGGGTCGAAGCCGACTTCCCCGGCATCAAGGTCTTCTCGCTGCCCAGCGTCGACCACCCGCAATGGGGCCGGCACATCGAACTGGGCGTCAAGGGCGACGCCGCCGCGATGGACGCCGCCTACGCCGCCCTGCGCGCGGGCGTCGTCCAGTTTGGTGCCTCCATCGGCACTGAATTGGTGCGATGATGCACCGCTTCGGGCATGCCGCCCGGACGAGCCGCGCGGGGTCTGACAGCGCCGCTCTCTGATCCTCCGACGTCGCCCCCGTCTGGCGCGTTGGGCATCAAGGGCTTGCGCGTCATGCACCGCTCTGGCGCCTGCCTGTCACGCTGCCGCCATCTGTTGGCATGCAAACTGCTAAATCGTCCGCGCTGGGCCGTTGCCCCACGACTCTTTCTTTCTCATCCAGCCCCCTCTAGGAGTGATTGATGGCCACCAAGACCGTCGCCGACGTGATGAACCTGGTCAAGGAGCACGAAGTCAAGTTCGTTGACTTCCGCTTCACCGACACGCGCGGCAAGGAGCAGCACGTGACCGTGCCCGTCTCCCATTTCGACGAAGACAAGTTCAAGGAAGGCCACGCCTTCGACGGCTCCTCGATCGCCGGCTGGAAGGGCATCGAAGCCTCCGACATGCTGCTGATGCCGGATCCGAACACGGCCAACATCGATCCGTTCTTCGAAGAGCCGACGCTGATCCTGAGCTGCGACGTCATCGACCCGACCGACGGCAAGGCCTATGAGCGCGACCCGCGCTCGCTGGCGCGTCGCGCCGAGGCCTACCTGAAGTCCTCCGGCCTGGGCGATACCGCCTACTTCGGCCCGGAACCCGAGTTCTTCATCTTCGACAGCGTGCGCTGGAACGTCGACATGTCCGGCTCCTTCGTCAAGATCGACGCGGAAGAGGCGGCCTGGAACACGGGCAAGGAATACGAGCACGGCAACAGCGGCTACCGCCCCACCGTCAAGGGCGGCTACTTCCCGGTGCCCCCGGTCGACAGCGGCCAGGACATGCGCTCGGAGATGTGCCTGATCCTGGAGCAGATGGGCATCCCCGTCGAAGTCCACCACCATGAAGTGGCGAACGCCGGCCAGATGGAGATCGGCACCAAGTTCAGCTCGCTGGTCCAGCGCGCCGACTGGCTGCAGCTGCAGAAGTACATCATCCAGAACGTCGCGCACGCCTACGGCAAGACCGCGACCTTCATGCCGAAGCCCATCGTCGGCGACAACGGCTCGGGCATGCACGTGCACCAGTCGGTCTGGAAGGACGGCAAGAACCTGTTCGCCGGTGACGGCTACGCCGGCCTGAGCGACTTCGCGCTGTACTACATCGGCGGCATCATCAAGCACGCCCGCGCGCTGAACGCCATCACCAACCCGGGTACGAACTCGTACAAGCGTCTGGTGCCCGGCTTCGAAGCCCCGGTGAAGCTGGCCTACTCGGCCAAGAACCGCTCGGCCTCGATCCGCATCCCGTACGTGGCCAACCCCAAGGGCCGCCGCATCGAGGCGCGTTTCCCGGACCCCTCGGCCAACCCGTACCTGGCCTTCTCGGCCCTGCTGATGGCCGGTCTGGACGGCGTGGAAAACAAGATCCATCCGGGCGAAGCCGCCACGAAGGACCTGTACCACCTGCCGCCGGAAGAGGACGCGAAGATCCCGACCGTCTGCCACTCGCTGGACCAGGCGCTCGAGTATCTGGACAAGGATCGCGCGTTCCTGACCAAGGGCGGCGTGTTCACCGACAGCTTCATCGATGCCTACATCGAGCTGAAGATGCAGGAAGTCCAGCGCTTCCGCATGACCACCCACCCGGTCGAGTTCGACATGTACTACTCGCTGTGATCGTCCGCGCGGAGGGCGCCATGACCGCTTCGGCACGGCCCGCTCCGCACGTTCGAGATCCCGCGCAGGGACGGCATCCGCCGTCCCTTTTCTTTTGCAGGCCCTGGAGCGCCGTGTCGGACCTTGCACACTCGAACACCTGGCAACAGCGCGTGAGCGCACGCATTCGTCCAGGGGTGACCGATTGCGTCACAATGCCCGACGACTCTGGTCAGTGGGAAGCAGGGAATGCGGATGACGCTGCAGCACAAGCGGGTGGGACCTTCGTGGTTGGCGACGATGCTGACCGCCATGCTGGGCATGGCGGCCGGGCAGGCGTCGGCGCAGGGCGTGGTGTATCGCTGCCCCGGGCCGCCGGTGCTGTACACCGACGCGATGACGGCCAAGGAAGCCGCCGACAAGGGCTGCCGCAGCATCGAGGGCACGCCGATCTCCGTGATCGCGCCCATCAAGCCGCGCGCGCCGGCGACCGCCTCGCCCGTCCCGGGAGGCCAGGGTGACCTCAAGGTCGATGGCAAGGACCAGCGGGTCCGCGACGACGACCGTCGCCGCATCCTCGAGCAGGAATTGCGCGACGCGGAAGCCAAGCTCGCCAAGGTCCAGCAGGAATACAACAACGGCCAGCCCGAGCGCCGGGGCGACGAACGCAACTACCAGAAGTACATCGACCGCACGACCGAGCTCAAGGCGTCCGTGTCGCGCCAGGAAGCCGACGTCCAGGCCATCAAGCGCGAACTCGCCAAGCTGCCGCCGTCCAACCCCTGATCGAGCGCTGGCGGGCCGGGCCGCCGGGGTGTCGCGCGTCGATCGAGACGTGAGCGACACCGCATGAAGACATCCGCCGCACTCCCCCCTGATGCGCACAACGCGCACAACGCTCACAACGCCCAGTACGCCTGCTTCGACCTGCTGGCCACCCTGGTCGCCGTGGTCCGCGCCGACGGCACCTGCGAGTTCGCCAACACCGCCGTCGAGACGCTGTTCAACCTGCCGCGCCGCGCGGTGCAGGGCAGCAACCTGCTCGAATGGTTCATCGACACCGGCCGCGTGGTCGAGGCGCTCGAGGAAGTGAGCCGCAATGCGTTCTCGAGCTCGCGCTTCGATGCGACCATCCGCCGCGGCCCGCGCACGCACGACGACCTGCTGCCGGTGCACGTGATCGTCAGCCAGACCGACGATCCGCAACGCCTGGTGATCGAGCTCATCGAGAACGCGCAGCAGACGCGCCAGGACCGCGAGGAGCGCAACCTCGACCAGGTCCACGCGACCAAGGAACTGACGCGCAACCTCGCGCACGAGATCAAGAACCCGCTAGGCGGCATCCGCGGCGCGGCGCAGCTGCTGGCGCTGGAGCTGCAGCCGACCGACCTGTGGGAGGAACTCGAGGAGTACACCGAGGTCATCATCCACGAGGCCGACCGGCTGCAGTCGCTGGTGGACCGGCTGCTGGCGCCGCACCGGCGCGCGCAGGTGGTGGGCGACGTCAACATCCACGAGGTCTGCGAGCGGGTGCGTTCGCTGGTGCTGGCGCAGTACCCGCGCGGGCTGACGATGATCCGCGACTACGACATCTCGCTGCCCGATTTCCGTGGCGACCGCGAGCAGCTGATCCAGGCGGTGCTCAACATCGTCCAGAACGCGGCGCAGGCGCTGCACGAACGCATCCACGCGGGCGACGCCTTCATCGCGCTGCGCACGCGCGTGGCCCGTCAGGTGACCATCGGCAAGCAGCGCTGGCGCTTGGCATTGGAATTGCATATCGAAGACAACGGCCCGGGCGTGCCCGAAGAGATCAAGGACCGCATCTTCTTTCCGCTGGTATCAGGGAGGGATGGCGGTTCCGGTCTCGGGCTGACGCTGGCGCAGACGATCGCCCAACAGCACCAGGGGATGATCGATTGCGACAGCCAGCCGGGTCGGACCGATTTCCGAATCACCCTGCCTTTGCCCTGAGCCGCGGCCACAAGCCGACAACGGGGGAAAGGGGAGCCATAGATGAAGTCGATCTGGATTGTTGACGACGACCATTCCATCCGTTTCGTTCTCGAGAAGGCGTTGACGCGCGAGGGGCTGCCGGTGCGCAGCTTCAGCCAGACCCGCGAGGTGCTGGCCGCGCTGGAGGAAGACACGCCGCAGGTGCTGGTGTCGGACATCCGCATGCCGGGCGGCTCGGGCCTGGAGCTGCTGAGCACGATCAAGAAGCAGCTGCCGGGGCTGCCGGTGATCATCATGACGGCCTACTCGGACCTGGACAGCGCGGTGAGCGCCTTCCAGGGCGGGGCCTTCGAATACCTGCCCAAGCCCTTCGACCTGCCGCGCGCGGTGGAGCTGATCCGGCGCGCGCAGGAGGAAAGCCAGCGCGAGGCCGTCGGCGAGGCCGAGCAGGTGCAGATGCCCGAGATGCTGGGCCAGGCGCCGGCGATGCAGGACGTGTTCCGCGCGATCGGGCGGCTGAGCCAGAGCCACGTGACGGTGCTGATCACCGGCGAGTCGGGGTCGGGCAAGGAGCTGGTGGCGCGGGCACTGCACAAGCACAGCCCGCGCGCGGAGGGGCCGTTCGTCGCGATCAACACGGCGGCGATCCCGAAGGACCTGCTGGAGTCGGAGCTGTTCGGCCATGAGCGCGGCGCGTTCACCGGCGCGCAGGCGACGCGGCGCGGCCGCTTCGAGCAGGCCGAGGGCGGCACGCTGTTCCTCGACGAGATCGGCGACATGCCGCTGGACCTGCAGACGCGCCTGCTGCGCGTGCTGTCGGACGGCCAGTTCTATCGCGTCGGCGGTCACAGCCCGCAGAAGGCGAATGTGCGGGTGGTCGCGGCGACGCACCAGAACCTCGAGACGCTGGTCAAGGAAGGCCGCTTCCGCGAGGACCTCTTCCATCGCCTGAACGTGATCCGCCTGCGCCTGCCGCCGCTGCGCGAGCGTCGCGAGGACGTGCCGCTGCTGGCGCGCTACTTCCTGCAGCGCAGCGCGGGCGAACTGGGCGTCGAGCCCAAGCGGCTGGCGGAGGCGGCGTTGCAGCGTCTGGTGAACTTCGATTTCCCGGGCAACGTGCGGCAGCTGGAGAACATCTGCCACTGGCTGAGCGTGATGGCGCCCAGCCTGGTGGTCGAGGCCAAGGACCTGCCGCAGGAGCTGCTTGCGACGCCGGGTGGGCATGGATCGGCGATCTCCGCGACGATGTCGTCGGACGTGATGCCGCTGGCGAGCGGATTGACGAGTTCCGCGACGACGACCTCGATGCCGCTGCCGGCCGTGCCGATTCCGCCGTCGCCGGACGCCTGGGTGGCCGAGATGGCGCGCGAGGCCAGACGCCTGCTCGCGGCCGGCGAGCCCAACGTGTGGGACGTGCTCACGCGCCGCTTCGAGGCCAGCCTGATCCTGACCGCGCTGGACCTCACGCGCGGTCGCCGCATCGAGGCCGCGCAGAAGCTCGGCATCGGACGCAACACGATCACGCGGAAGATCCAGGAGCTCAATCTCGACGCCTGAGCGTCGTTGCGCTCACGCGCAACGATGAGATCGGAACGGCGGCCTGACGGCCGCCGTTCTGCTTCTGGGCCGGCCATCGCGCCACGACTCGTGCGAGCCTTTCCCGCAAGCGGGAGAGGGAGCAAGCACGCACCGCATCAAGGGGCGGAACTGTTTGTCTTGTCGAGCCACACGCCCAGCCCCTGCGCATTGAGTTCCACATCCATCGCCAGCAGCGCGGCCACGCGCGTCGGCGGCATGCGCTCGCCGCAATGCGCGATCGCCCGGCGTTGGTACAGCGCGAGCAGCTCGCGCTTCAGTGCCACGTGGCGATCCGGCGCGTCCTTCAGCCGCAGCGCGATGGCTGCCATCTCGTCGATCTGCTCGACCAGCAGCGCCGCGAGGCGCTCGACGTCCGCCGCGTCACGACCGACGACGCCGTAATGCGTCAGGTACATCCGCGACGGTCGCGTCGTCATCATCCGGGCAATGGAAGCGCGCAGCGCATCCGGCTCGAACTGCACCGGCGTGCTCGTCGGCATGATCCACGCGCCGCGGTCGGGATCGTCGAACTCGCGGTACGACAAGCCGAAGGTGTCGCCGGTGAACCAGCCGCCGCTGGTCTCGTCCCACACGCAGTGGTGATGGCGCGCATGCCCCGGCGTGTCGATCAGCCGGAGCGGGCGCGCGCCCACGGTGATGCGCTGCTCATCGCGACTCGCCTGCGCACGCGATTCCGGCACGCCCACCAGCTCGCCGTACGAGCGGCGCATCTCCGCCTCGCCGTAGACCGCGAGCGCACCGGCCCACAGCGCGGACGGATCGACCATGTGCCGCAGTCCGCGCGGATGCACCAGCAGCGTCGCCGAGGGCAGCGCCGCCATCAGCGGACCGACACCGCCGGCATGGTCCAGGTGCACATGCGTCGGGATCACCCAGTCCACCGCCTCGCGCGGCACGCCGAGCGCCTCCAGCGCGCCGAGCAGCCGCGGCAGCGCCAGCCGCGTGCCCGTGTCGATGAAGGCCGCGCGCCCGCCGTCGACGATCAGGAAGGCCGCGTCGAAGTGATCCCGCTGGAAGGCCGTGTCGATGCCGTAGACGCCGGGGGCCAGCGGTTCCAGGTAGGAGGGCAGCGATGCCGGGGCCGAAGGCAGGGGGGTGGTGGCGCTCACGGGCAGTCTCCGGGTCGGATTCTTAGAATGGTCGCCAGCGTACGCGATGGCGTCCCCGCCCGCCGTCGCCTGCATGACCCGACCCCGCTTCCGCCTGAAGCCGCCGCACAAGGAAACCTGCCATGGCCGTTCGAGAAATCCTGAAGATGGGCGACCCGCGCCTGTTGCGCCACGCCAAACCGGTGGAGGACTTCGACACGCCGGCGTTGAAGCAGCTGCTCGAGGACATGTTCGACACGATGAAGGCCGCCAACGGCGCCGGCCTGGCCGCGCCGCAGATCGGCGTGGACCTGCAGGTCGTCGTCTTCGGCTTCCAGCGCAACGAGCGCTACCCCGAGGCACCGCCGGTGCCGATGACGGTGCTGATCAATCCGACCATCGAGCCGCTGTCCGACGAGACCGAGGAGGGCTGGGAAGGCTGCCTCTCGGTGCCGGGCCTGCGCGGCGTCGTACCCCGGCTGAGCCGCATCCGCTATCGCGGCTTCGACGCGTTCGGCGGTCTGATCGACCGCGAGGCCGAAGGCTTCCACGCCCGCGTCGTGCAGCATGAATGCGATCACCTGGTCGGGACGCTGTATCCGATGCGGATCACGGATTTCAGCCGCTTCGGCTTCACCGAGATCCTGTTCCCGGGCCTGGACCCGAACACCGACGATTGAGAAGCCCGGGCGCGCCGGGTGCCCCGCGTAGGGGGCGAGCCGGCGAGCCGGCGAGCGCGTCGGCGCGCGCCGGACATACGCCGTCCGCTTGACCTTCAAGCAACAGGGCGTCAAGTTGTAAGCAGGCGTGCACCAGGACGTCGCCGAAGCGTTAAGAAACGATCGCGGAACTCCGCGTCCCGCATTCCTCCGGATTCCGGTGGAGGCTCAAGGCCATGACTGACTCGATGACCCGCTCGCAGAATCGTCCGCTGGATCGCTCGTTCCCCCCCACGCCCGAGGCCGCCCAGGTCGCGGCGCCGGCGCGTTCCCAGGACCGGGGCGCGCTGTCGCGCTGGTGGACGGTCACCTCGCTGGTGCTGGTCGCACTGGTCGTGCTGCTGGCCCACGGGCCGGCGCGGGCGGACGCGCCGTCGCGAGCGGGACGGCTGGCGGATCTGACCGGCGCCATCTGGCTGTACGACGCCGAAGAGCGCGAATGGGTGCAGATGCATCGCAACCAGAGCGTCGGCGAGGGCGATCGCTTGCGTGCCGACGACGGCAGCGGCGCGACGGTCACGATCGGCTCGTCCACGCTGTGGATCGACCAGCGCAGCGAGATCGAATTCAACGCCCTGGCGGACAACCGCATCGCGGTGCAGATCGTCAAGGGCGCGGTGGGCCTGCGGGTGCGCGGCCAGGAGTCGGCCGACGAATGGACGGTGCGGACGCTGGAAGGGCGTTTCGGCTTCGAGCGCGAAGGCCTGTACCGCGTCACGCAGCTGGATCGCGGCAGCGAGGCGCAGGCCTGGCAGGGCAAGCTGCGCTTCGATTCGCGCGCGACCGATGCGCAGCCGGTCTGGCTGGGCACGAACGAGCAGGCCGAGTTCTGGTGGGACAACGGTCCGCGCACGGAGCGCCAGCCCTTGCAGCAGGACGGCTTCGCGCGGTTGATCCTGGAGGACAGCCGCGACGCGGTGCAGCCCATGGTCGGCAGCGGCACGAGCGTGCCCTATGTGTCGCCGGAGATGACCGGCGCCGAGGACCTGGCGCGTTACGGCGCCTGGGAGCAGAGCCCCGACTACGGCGCCGTGTGGGTGCCGCAGGTCGTCGTCGCCGACTGGGCGCCGTACCGCTATGGCCGCTGGATGTGGAGCGCGCGCTGGGGCTACACCTGGGTGGACGACATGCCCTGGGGCTTCGCGCCCTTCCATTACGGCCGCTGGGCCTACTACCGCGAGCGCTGGTGCTGGGTGCCGGGACCGTACGTGCGTCGTCCCGCCTATGCGCCGGCGCTGGTCGGCGGCGTGGGGCCGGGGATCTCGATCGGCGTGGGCGTCGTCGTGGGCGGCGGGCGCCGTCCGCCGCCGCCGCGCTACGGCAGCTGGGTGCCGCTGGCACCGCGCGAGGCCTGGACGCCGGGCTTCCGCTACAGCCAGGCCTACTGGCGCCGGGTGAATCCGGATGCGAATCCGACCACGGTGGTGCGTCCGGGACAACGTCCGCCGGTCTACCGGAACGAGCGCGACCATGGCGCGCTGTACACGCAGCGGCCGGTGTCGACGCCGCTGCCGGCGACCGCGCTGCAGCCGCAGCGGTCGTGGCCGCCGCGTCCGATCGGTCAGGCCGACGGCCGTCCGGATGGCCGCCCCGACGGGCGCAACGACGGGCGCCCGTTCATGGACCGCAATCATGACGGCCGCCCGGATGGACCCAATGACGGCCGCGCTGACGGTCGCAACGACGGGCGCAATGACGGGCGCAACGGGGGCCGGAACGACGGCCGCAATGAAGGTCGTCCCTTCATGGACCGCAACGGCGACGGCCGTCCGGACGCGCCGAATGAAACGCGCCCCGGTGAGAGCCGCCCGGTTCGCGGCGTGATCCGACCCGAGCCCGACAACGCGACCGTCCGTCCGCAGGTGCCGCAGGGGCAGCCGGGCCCGCCCACGCCGTCGCCGCAGCGCGGCCCTGACGTGCAACGGCCGTCGGAGCGTCGCGACGGCGATCGCAACGAATGGCGCCATCGTGGCCCCGATCGTGTGGAGCAGCCGCGCGTCGAGCAGCCTCGGGTTGAACCACCGCGGGTTGAACAGCCCCGCTTCGAGCAACCCCGAGGAGAGCAGCCCCGCTTCGAGCGTCCGCAGCAGCCGCAACCGCAACCGCAACCGCGGTTCGAGCCGCCGCGCGCGGAGCAGCCTCGGGTCGAGTCGCCGCGTCCGATGCCGACGCCGCAGCCGCGCGTCGAGGCCCCTCGCCCGGCGCCGGCGCCGCGTGCGGAACCCCCTCGTGCCGCCGAGCCTCCGCGAGCGGCGGAACCGCCGCGCCGCAGCGACGGCCCCGGTCGTCAGATGGAGCGCTGAACGAAATTCGAGGGGCACAAGCCCCTCGATTCGTTTCTGCCTGTCAGACGTCCCGTTGTTCCAGCTTTCAGCGTCAGCCCGCGAGCGCGGCCAGCACGTTGCGGGCCGCGGCCACGCCCATCTTCACGTAGGCATCCGCGGTGACACCGCCGATGTGCGGGCTCAGCAGGATGCGCGGTTCGTGGATGAACGGATGGTCCGCCGGCATCGGTTCGACCGCGAAGCTGTCGAGGCCGGCACCGCCCACCTGACCGCTTTTCACGGCAGAGAGCAGCGCGGCCTCGTCGATCAGTCCGCCGCGCGCCGTGTTCACGACGATCACGCCGCGCTTGCATGTCGCCAGCGTGCGGGCGTCGATGAGCCCCGCGTTGTCGGCCGTCAGCGGGCAGTGCAGTGAGATCGCATCGGCCTCGCGCCAGAGCCGCTCGAGCTCGACGGGCTCGATGAACGTGGGCAGGTTCGTCGCGAACGGGTCGAAGCCGATCACCCGCAGGCCCATGGCATCGGCCATCCGCGCGACGCGTTGGCCGATCGCGCCGAGGCCGATGAGGCCCAAGGTCCGGCCTTCCAGCTCGACGCTCTTGTGCGTGGCCTTGTCCCAGTACCCATCGCGCATGCGCGCGTCGAGTGCGACCACCGACTTCGCACAGGCCAGCAGCAGCGCCAGTGCCTGTTCGGCGACCGCGGCCGCATTGGCGCCGACGGCGGCGACGACCTGGATGCCGCGCTCGGCGGCGGCGGCCTTGTCGATCGTGTCGGTGCCGCTGCCGTGCTTGGAGATCACCCGCAACGCCGGCGCGGCGTCCATCGCCGCGGCGCCGACCTTGCTGTAGCGCACGATGATCGCCGTCGGATTGCGGGCGCGGCAGAGCGCGACGATGTCGTCCTCGCTCGGCGTCCTGCCGGCGTAGATCACCTCGAAGTCCGACAGCAGCGCGAGCGCCTGCGGCGCCAGGTCCGCGCCGGTCACCAGCAGCACGGGACGGCTCACGGCGTGGCTCGCAGGGTGGCTCGCAGCGTGGCTCACAGGGTTTCTCCATCCTGGATGACGCCCGCGGCGCGCAGCGCACCGTCGAGCCATGCCGGCCGCAGCGCGACGCGGTCGCGGATGCCGGCGATGCGGGCGGTCTCGGCGGCCACCTTCGCTTCGGCGAGCGGCATCAGCGACGCGGCCTTGGCGCGTTCCACCACCGTCACGCCGTCGGCGTCGCCGACGATCAGGTCGCCCGGATGCACCGTCACGCCGCCGATCGAGATCGGATGGTTCAAGCGGCCGGACACCGATTTGGTCGGGCCGTTCGGATTCAAGCCCGCCGCGAACATCGGAAAGCCGAGCGCGCGGATCGCTTCGCTGTCGCGCACCGCGCCGTCGATCACGACGGCCGCGATGCCCAGCGCCACGCATTGCTGCGACATGATCTCGCCCATCAGCGCGCTCGACAGATCGCCCTTGCCGTCGACGACGAGCACGTCGCCGGGCTGCGCCAGCGCCATGGCGGCGTGGATCATCAGGTTGTCGCCCGGGCGGACCTCGACGGTCAGCGCCGTCCCGGCGAAGCGCATCGACGGGGACAGTCCCTGGATGCGCCCGTGCAGTGCGCCGCGTCGTCCCGCGACGTCGGCCAGGATGGAGGACGGATACGCGGCGGCGCGGTCCACCACCTCGGCGGGCGTGCGGAGGATGTCCCGGATGACATCGGGCCTCACGTCTGAACTCATGGGGTTCTCCTTCAATCGATCTTGATGCCCGCGTCCTTCACGACCTTGCCCCAGCGGGTGAGGTCCTGGCGGATGAGCTGGCTGAACTGGTCGGGCGTGCCGACGGTGACGGCGACGCCCTCGTCGCCGAGCTTCTTCACGAGCGCGGGCTGTTGCAGCGCCTTCGTGAACTCGCTGTTCAGGCGGGCGACCACCTCGGGCGGCGTGCCGGCGGGGGCGAGGAAGCCGAACCAGGTCGCCGACTCCGCGCCCTTGAAGCCGGACTCGGCCAGCGTCGGCACGTTGGGCAGCTCCGGCAGGCGCTTGTCCGAGGTGACGGCGAGCGGCCTCAGCTTGCCCTGGCGGATGTGGCCCAGCAGCGAGGGCGTGGTCGACATGTACAGGTCGACGTTGCCGCTGACCACATCGGTCAAGGCCTGACCCACGCCCTTGTAGGGCACATGCTGGAGCTTCACGCCGGCGGACTTCTGGAACAGCTCGGTGGCGAGATGCGCGACCGTGCCGTTGCCCGCCGAGGCGTAGTTCAGCGCGCCGGGTCGTGCCTTCGCGGCGGCGACGGCGTCGGCGATGGTCTTGAGCTTCGAATCGGCGGAGGTGACCAGCACCAGCGGGGCCCGCGCGACCAGGCCGATGGGCGCGAGGTCCTTCACCGGGTCGTAGGGCATGCGCGGGTACAGCCACGGATTGATCGACAGGTTGCTGCTCTGACCAAGCACCAGCGTGTAGCCGTCCTTGGCCGACTTGGCGGCGGCATCCACGCCGAGGTTGCCGCCGGCGCCGGGCTTGTTCTCGATGACGAAGACCCATTTGGTCGAGGTCGCCACCGCCTGCGTGATCTCGCGGGCGATCACGTCGGTGCCGCCGCCGGGCGGGAAAGGCACGTAGACGCGGATGGGCTTGGTCGGATAAGGCGCGGCGACCGCGAAGGTCGTGCCGAGGGTCAACGGGAGCGCAAGGGCGATGGCCAGCGTGGCGACCCGTCGTGAAGGCAGCCGTGAAGGTCGCCGTGAGGGCAGCGGTGAGGCCAACGCCGCGCTGCGCGGAAGCATCGATCGAATCATGGGTTTGTCTCCGTGGTCGCCCCGGTCGGAGGGCCGGGGTCTGAGCGTTCTGCAAGCGGTCGAGGGCCAGTATTGGCGGACGCTCCACGCGGGTCCAATCGATTATTCTTTCGTTTTCATCAGCGCCGCTTTTGTCATGGATCTGCGCGACCTGCGTTACTTCGAGACCATCGCCGAGCTCGAGCATGTCGGCCAGGCGGCCGAACGCCTGCATCGCACGCAGCCCGCGTTGACGGGCGCGATCCGGCGACTGGAGAAGGCGGCCGGCGCGCCGCTGTTCGAGCGCGCGGGCCGGGGCATCCGGCTGACGCCGGCCGGCAAGGTGATGCTGCGGTGGGCGCGGCAACTGCGCTTCGATGCGCAGGACGCGCAGCGCGAGATGAGCGACATCGGACGCGGCCTCTCAGGCGAGATCCGCGTGGGCGTGGTGCCGACGGCGGCGCAGTTCCTGATGCCGCAGGCGGTGAGCCGGCTGCTGAAGGAGGCGCCCGAGGTCACGCTCAAGACCACGGTCGCGCTGGTGGACGCGCTGATGCCGATGCTGCGCGCGGGCGAGCTCGACCTGATCGTCGGGACCGAACGGCGGGCGGAAGCGGGCTTCGTGTCGCAGCGGCTGGTCGAGGACGCGGTCGTCGTCGCGGCCAGCGCGAAGCACCCGGTCTTTGCCGGGAAGCCGAGCTTGAAGGCGCTCGGCGAGTACCGCTGGGTGCTGCAGCCGGCGGGCGCGCCGACGCGCGACTGGCTGGACCACAGCTTCGATCGCCACGGGCTGCCCCGGCCGGTGGTGCAGGTGGAAAGCAGCTCGTTGCAGATGCTGCCCGCGCTGATCGCCGAGACGGGCCTGCTGAGCTTCATCTCGCGCCGCCACCTCGAAGGGCCGGGGCGGCTGCGGGCGCTGCGCGAGGTCGTGCTGAAGCACACGACGATGCGGCGCCACCTCGTGGTGACGCACCGCGCGCAGGCCTACCTGCCGCCGGCCGCGCAACGCCTGATCGCGCTGCTCGGCTGAGGCGGCGGTCCGCCTCGGCGCAGGTCGATCAATCGATGCGGTAGGACACGCCGGTGACGAACAGCGTGTCGTTCTTCTTCAGGCCGTCGCCGGGGTTGCTGTCGTAGCGGTGCTGGACGGTGGCGGTGAGGCTGAAGCGTTGGGTCATCGCGACCGAGATCCCGCCGTCGAAGGTGGCGCGGAATTCCCCGCTGTTGCGCAGGTCGGGCAGGTAGGCCAGGCGCTGCTTGAACGTCGTGTTGTCCGAGATCTTGTGATTCGACTCTTCGGCGAACAGCAGTTCGGTGTTGCTGTACTTGCTGCGCAGGACGCCGTCCTGCAGCGCGGGGACCACGTAGCGTTCCTGCGTGAAGCCCACGCCGGTGGACACGTCCCAGGTGAGGTTGTCCTGCTTGATGAGGTGATAACCGGCACCGGCGCCGACGGAGTAGCGGGACGACAGATTTGCGGGCTCGTCCTTGAGCGCGTCGAACTGGCCGAAGCCGAACACGCGCTCGGTGACGTCGCGCTGATACCGCGTGCCGAAAGCGTAGCGCTGCTCGGCGTCCACGTCGTCGTTCTTCACGTAGAGCGCGCGGCCGTTGAAGGTCAGCTTGTCGATCTTCGTGGCCTTCACGACGTCGCCGCTGAGGTTGATCGTCGTCGAGTCGCTGTTGCCCGACGAGACGCTGGCCCCGGCGGTGAACAGGGCGCGCCATTGACCGTCGTCCTTGACGGTGACCTGGGCGAAGGAGAACAGGGGCGTGGCGGCCAGGCAGGCGGCGGCGGAGACGGCGAGGAGGCGCGTCGGCGGCATGTCGATTCCTTTGGGACGAGTGAAGATGCGCCCGTCCGGCAAGTCTTGATCCTGTCCGACGGCATCCGCCCCGCGATGGGCGACATCTGACGCGTTCCGTCGACATCCGCCGACAAGGGCACGGCATGCGCGCCGGCACCGCGTGCGTGGAGCGCGCGGAGGATGTATCGGACGGTAGGCGTCGGACGCCGTGCCGGGGATCGACGCGGTCGCAGCGCCGGCGACGGCAGTCGCTTCAGGCCATGTCGACTGTCGGCGCGCTCGCGCTCAATGCCTGGTACTGCCGCGTGACCTCGTCGACGCCATACACGCGGGACAGTCGACGGAAGGTGAAATGACCGCGGCTCATCTCCTGGAAATGACTGACGAAGAGATAGTTGATGGAGCCGCCGGCGATGGCGCCGATCACCGGCACGGCCTGTGCCGCGACCTTCTCCGCGACCTGCACCTGGAACCTCGCGGCGATGGCGGCGATCAGCCTGGCCAGGACGGGCGCGGCTTCCTCGGCGACGGCGTAGGCGGCCAGATAGTCCGCCGCTTCGGTGATCAGACGCGCCATGCTCGCCCGCACGGCGAGATAGCCGGTTTCGCTCGCATCGTCCGACGGGGAGGGCCCGCCCATCGCGAAGACCTTCAGGCATTCGAGCCTGACCTCGGTCTGCGCGAGGTCCTCGCCGTTGGCGCGGGCCACGTCGGCGATGGCACGGAAGAGGACGCCGGTGGAGATCGGCAGTTCGATGGGCAGGGCCGCCAGGCCGAAGAAGCCGCCCGCGGCGCCAGTCGCGGTCGCGAACAGCTTGTGCAGGACGGGAGACTCGTCGTCCTGCCGGCGCTTCATGGTCGCCAACGCGCCGTCCAGCGTCACCCGCAGCGCCTTCTCGGTCGCGGCGGCAATTGCCGTGCGACCGGCACTGGGCAATCGCTCGAGCACGACCTCCAAGGGTTTGCCGAGCACATGGGCAACCCGGATGGCGAAGCCGGGATGCTCAAGCAGCTGGTGGGCCTGCCTGAGCTCTTCCAGATGCGCTGCTGTCATCGCCATGCTCGTCTCCCCGTCAGTTGCCGGACGCGCCGGCGAGGGGCGCGGCGTGGATCGCTCATGGCGCCGATCAGACCACCGCCGGCAGCACGGTGCCCACACACGCGCCGAAGCCGATGGCGCGGCGTCCTGGCGCCTCGCAGCGGCCGACCAGCGCGACGCTGTCGCCGTCCTGCAGGAAGGTGCGCTGCTCGCCGTTGGGCAGGGTGATGGCCTGCTTGCCGCCGTTCGTGAGCTCCAGCAAGGAGCCGCCCTGGCCTGCTTCGGGTCCCGACATCGTGCCCGACCCGAACAGGTCGCCCGGCTGCAGGTTGCAGCCGTTGCTCGCGTGGTGCGTGAGCATCTGCGCGACGGTCCAGTACGCGTCCGCGAAGTCCGACGCCATCAGCTTCGCCGGGGCGTCGCCCGCGTCGCGCATCGCGCGGGTCTGCAGGTGGACCTCCAGACGGATGGTGATGGCGCCGCGATCGCGATTGGACTCGCCATCCAGATACGGCAGCGGTTGCGGATCGCCGTCGGGGCGCGTGAACGCGCGACGGAACGGCGCCAGCGCTTCCATCGTGATCACCCACGGCGACAGCGTCGTCGCGAAGCTCTTCGACAGGAACGGGCCCAGCGGCTGGTACTCCCAGGCCTGGATGTCGCGGGCCGACCAGTCGTTCAGCAGCACGAGTCCGAACAGGTGCCGCTCCGCGTCGGCGATGGCGATCGGATGGCCTTGTTCGTTGCCGGTGCCGACCAGGGCGCCGACTTCCAGCTCGTAATCGAGCCGCTTGATCGGGCCGACGGTCGGCACCTCGGCATCGGGCGCCCTGGTCTGACCGACGGGCCGGCGGAAGCTCTGGCCGCTGACGCCGATCGACGACACGCGACCGTGATACCCGATCGGCACCCACTTGTAGTTGGGCAGCAGCGGGTTGTCCGGGCGGAACAGCTTGCCCACCGTCGTCGCATGGTGGATGCCGGCGTAGAAGTCGGTGTAGTCGCCGATGCGGCAGGGCAGGGTCATCTCGACACCGGTCATCGGCTTGAGGGCCTGCGCGAGCTGCTGGGTCCGCTCGGGTCCCGCGTCCGCGTTCAGCGCGGCGACAAGTTCGTGACGCAGCTGACGACGCAGGTCCGGCCCCATCGCCATCAGCGGGTTGAGGCCCAGGCCCTCGCAGGTGCGCAGCACCGCGCCCAGCCCGTCGGACAAGGCACCCAGGTCGGCCGCGGCGATCAGGTCCAGCACCTGGTCGCCGATCGCCGTGCCGGGCCGGAACGAGCCGGTCGCGCCCGCGAGCCGGAACATGCCCAGCGGCAGGTTCTGGATCGGGAAGTCGGTGTCCGGCGTGTTCGCGGACGCGACCCAGCTGCGCAGCGCGGGGTCGTGGGTATGGTCGAGGTCGGTCATGGGAAAGTCTTTCGAATTCTGTGGTGGAAGCGTGCCGTCACGCGGGCTTGAACTTGTCCTTCAGCCCGCCCCAGCAGGCGGCGTAGTGGGTGTCCAACGCGCCGCCGTTGAGCGCCCAGTCCGACGGACGGAAGCGCCAACGGCTCTCGAACATGAAAGCCAGCGTGTGGTCCAGCTTCTGCGGCGCCAGCGTGCGCGTGCTGGCGGCCTCGAAGGCGTCGGCATCGGGGCCGTGCGGCACCAGGCAGTTGTGCAGGCTCGCGCCGCCGGGCCGGAAGCCCTCCGGCTTGGCATCGTACTGGCCGTAGATCAGGCCCATGAACTCGCTCATCACATTGCGGTGGTACCAGGGCGGACGGAAGGTGTCCTCCTGCACCAGCCAGCGCGGCGGGAAGATCACGAAGTCGCAGTTGGCGGTCCCGGGCGTGTCGCTGGGCGAGGTCAGCACGGTGAAGATCGACGGGTCGGGATGGTCGAAGCTGATCGAGCCGATCGTCATGAAGTCCTTCGTGTCGTACTTCAGCGGCGTCAGGTTGCCGTGCCACGCGACGACGTTGAACGGCGTCACCGCCTGCGCATTGCGCCACAGCGCGCCGCCGGTCTTGCGGATCACCTCGTAGGGCGCGCCGTCGGGCTCGTGCGCCGCGACCGGCGCGAGGAAGTCGCGCGGATTCGCCAGGCCGTTGGAGCCGATCGGACCGAGCTCGGGCAGGCGGAAGGCGGCGCCGTAGTTCTCGCAGACGTAGCCGCGCGCGGGCGCGTCGAGCCCGCCCAGGGCTTCGACACGGAAGGTCACGCCGCGCGGGATCAGCGCGATCTCGCCGGGCACGACGTCGAGCAGCCCCATCTCGGTGGTGAGGCGCAGACCGCCCTCCTGAGGAACGATCAGCATCTCGCCGTCGGCGTTCATCAGCGCGCGGCGGGTCATCGGGCGGTTGAAGGCGTAGATCAGCGCGGCCATGCCGGTCTGCGCGTCCGGGTCACCGTTGCTGACGATGGTCTTGAGGCTGTCGACAAAGTCGACGCCGGGCGCATCCGGCTGTTCATCGGGCATCGGAAATGGATGCCAGCGCAGCGGATCCGGCGGCGCGGCGACACCACCCGCAGCGCCGCTCGTCCAGAACGGCTGCTCGTACGCGTGGAACGCGCCCGTCACGACCGACGGCTGCCGGCGGTACAACCACGTGCGGCGGTTCTCGGCGCGCGGCGCGGTGAAGGCGCTGCCCGACAGCAGCTCCGGATAAAGATCCATCGGCGCGCGCTGCGGGCTGTTACGGCCCTTGGGCAGCGCGCCGGGCATGGATTCGGTCTCGAATTGATTGCCGAAGCCGCTCTGGTACTGCAGCGCGCTCGGCGCCGTGCCGGGCGAGTGGGCCGCCTCGGGCGAACCGAGTGTCTCTGGTGCGTTCATGCTTGTCCTCGTCAGGAGGCCTCGCCCATGGGCGAAGCATCGATGGAAACGGGTGAAACCGGGTTGGCGCGTGCCGCGGCGGAGAGCGCCTCGAGCAGCACGTCCTGTCGACCGATGTGGTTCGCGAGCAGCAGCACCAGCCGCGCGTTGAAGGCGTGGCTCGCGTCGACGTCGAGGCCGTGATGGGCGCTCAGCAACGCTTCGTAGAAGTCGTCGCCGGCGTCGAAGTGGGGGGCAGTGATCAGAGGCATGCCGCCAGCTCCTCATGGGAAACGTCCTGGCCCAGCGCGCGACGCATCGCGGCACGGATCGCCTCTCCAGTCGGCATCTTGCGCCAACGCGCGCAGACGTGCTGGTCCGGACGAAGCAGCACCGCCGCGCCGGGCAATGCCTCGTAGCGTCGGCGCACAAGGCCCTGGGCATCGGTCGCGCCGTCGATGCGCAGAACCAGCAGGTCCTCGTCCTGCGCGACGGCCGTCGGATCGTCGAACACCATCAACGTGAACCGGCCCGGCTGCATCTGACGCAACAGCCAGTCGTCGCGGCCGTCGATGGTGATCGGCGCGTCCGCCGCCGGCATGCCGTACTGCACCGTCGGCACTGAGAGCCGCCCGCTGTTGACCAGCCGGCGCGCGAAATCGAAGTCCTTGGCCAGCGTGAGCGTCGCGTCGCGGAACATCCGGCTGACTTCGCTCTTCGGCGTGATGAAGTCGGTCGAGCGCGTGGAGTTCAGGATGTTCTCGTCGGCAGCGATCTCGCGTTCTCGGGCGTAGCTGTCGAGCAGCGCGTCTGGCGCAAGGCCCTGCACGACCGCTGCGAGTTTCCACGCGAGGTTGTCCGCGTCCTGGATGCCGGAGTTGGCCCCGCGCGCGCCGAACGGCGACACGCCGTGCGCCGCGTCGCCGGCGAACAGGAGGCGTCCATGCCGGAAGCGTTCCATGCGCATGCACGCGAAGGTGTAGACGCTGGCCCAGACGAGCTCGATATCAGGCACGACGCCATCGCCGCCCGCGGCGATCGAGGCTTCCCGCATCAGCGTGCGCACGCGCGGCAGGATGCGCTCGGGCTGTTTCTCGAGTTCGGGATCGGCATCCCAGCCGAGCTGGAAATCGATGCGCCACACGCCGTCGGGCTGCCGGTGCAGCAGCACGCTCTGACCCGGATGGAAAGGCGGATCGAACCAGAACCAGCGCTCGGCGGGGAAGGGCGCGTTCATGCGCACGTCGGCGATGAGGAAACGATCCTTGAAGGTGCGGCCGTGGCTCTCTTCGCCGATCAGCCTTCGCAGGGTCGAGCGCGATCCATCGCAGGCGACGACGTGATCGGCCAGCAGCGTGTAAGGCCCATCGGGCGTGTCGATCTCCAGGGCAACGTGGTCATCGTGCTGCGTGAGCCCGGTGACGCCGTGGTGCCAGCGCAGGTCGATCGACGGCAGTTCCAGCGCACGCTCGACGAGGAAGCCTTCGACGTAGTACTGCTGCAGGTTGACGAAGGCCGGTCGCTGGTGGCCCGGCTCGGCGAGCAGGTTGAACTGATAGACCTGTTCGTTGCGGAAGAACACGCGACCGACGTTCCAGGAGACGCCCTTGTCGACGAGCCGCTGCCCGCAGCCCAGGCGGTCGAGGATTTCCAGCGTCCGTTTCGCGAAGCACAACGCGCGCGAGCCGACGGAAAGCCGCCCGTCGTTGTTGAGCAGCACGACGGGAACGCCCTGCAGCGCGAGGTCGATGGCCGCTGTCAGCCCGACCGGACCGGCGCCGACGACGACCACCGGATGTCGCGCGGGCTGACCGCGCTCATGCGCATCCTGGTCGCCGCTGCGGCGGTACGGATAAACGACGCGCTGGTAGTCGACGGCGGTATCCATCACGGGCTCGCGGGTCGTGGAGAGGGCTCAGCCTTCAAGCGTCTGCCACATTTCCTGATCGCGCTGCGCCGTCCAGATGCGCGGATCGCGGAACTGTGTGACCTCGTCATAGCAGCGCGTGACGTCGAACGGCATGCAGTGGTCGAAGATGACCCAATGGCCGTACTTCTGCTTCATGACGGCGTAGGTGTCCTTGTAGACGGCGTTGAGTTCCTTGCCCGCGGCGACGCCGGCCTTCACCGAGTCATGCAGATCGGCAATGAAGCTTCGCGTGCCCGCCAGTCCCTGCGCCACAGACTCAGGCGTCGTCAGCGCCGCGCCGCGACCCGGCACCAGCGCGCTGGGCTTGAGCGCGGCTAGGTTGTCCAGCGTCCGCGGCCAATCGCTGAAGTACGCATCGCCGGCATACGGCGTGGCGTCGAACTCGACCAGATCCCCTGAGAACAGGATCTTCTGCTCCGGCAGCCACGCGACGGTGTCGCCCTTCGTATGCCCGCGCCCGAGCTGCAGCAACTGCACCTCGAGCTTGCCGAGCCACACGCTCATCGCGCCCTGGAAGGTGATGGTCGGCCAGGTGAGCCCGGCCGGCACCGATTCGACATTGCGGAACAGCCGCGGGAATCGCCCGATCTCGCTGGCCTTGTCCTGCTCGCCGCGCTCGACGATGAGGTCGTAGGTATCGCGGCTGGCGATGATGTGCTCCGGCTCATACGCAGAGGCGCCCAGCACCCGCACCGCGTGGTAGTGGCTCATCACGACGTACTTGATGGGCTTGTCGGTGACCTCGCGGATGCGGCGGATCACGTCCTGCGCCATGACGGGCGTGGCCTGCGTGTCGATGACCATCACGGCGTCGTCGCCGATGATGATCCCGGTGTTGGGGTCGCCCTCGGCCGTGTAGGCATAGGCGTTGTCGCTGAGCTTGACGAAGGAGACCTGCTTCTCCTCGACGTCGGCGTGGCTGGCGAACTGCTTGGTCATGGCGTGTCCCGGGCGTTGGCTGAGGGGGAGGCGAGAGCGCTTCGATGGACATCGACGCGCCAGGGAATTCAACAGAGCGGAATTCAACAAAACGGAATTCGTTTGTTGGATGCGAATATAGCTGTGTCGCTGAATTCGTTCAACAATAGCGAAATGACCATGCCAGACACCGCCGACGACGCGCCGGATGCGAACGACCGCGAGGATCCCAGTGATCGGGAGGATCGGGACGATCGTGAGGACAGGCGCGGCATCCAGAGCATCGAGGTGGGTGGCCGCCTGTTGAAGGCCGCGGCGGCGCGCGGCCAGCCGCTGCCGCTGAAGGCCTTGTCGCTGGCGGCGGAGATGAGTCCGGCCAAGGCGCATCCCTACCTGGTGAGCTTCTGCAAGCTCGGCCTGATGCGGCAGGACCCGGCGACGGGTTATTACGGGCTGGGCCCGCTGGCGATGGAGATGGGCCTGATCGGCATGCGGCAGATTGACCCGATCCGGCTGGCGACGGCGCGGTTGGAGGCCTTGGCCGAGGAGATCGGCCACACGGTGGCGATCGCGGTGTGGGGCTCGCAGGGCGCGACGATCGTCCGCACGGCGGCCTCGCCGGCGGCGGTGCACGTGACGATGCGGCACGGGACGGTGGTGTCGCTGTCGGACACCGCGTCGGGGCCGCTGTTCGCGGCCTACCGGCCGGAGGCGGAGATCAAGGCGATGCTCGCGGAAGCGCGCCGCAAGGGGCCGGCGGACCTGGCGCGCGTGGGACCGCATGACCGGCCGCGCGAGTTGCCGACATGGGCGGCGTTCTCAGCGACCTTGGGTGAGATCCGTGGTCGGGTGATGCACCGCTCGGTGGGTGGGATCGTCGAGGGCGTCAGCGCGCTGGCCGTGCCGGTCTTCGACAGCGATGCGCAGATGGCGCTGGCGCTGACGGCGATCGGGCCGTCAGGGGCGTTCGATGCGGCGTGGGATGGCGCGGTGGCGCGCGGACTCACGGGCGCGGCGACGGCATTGATGCGGGAGATCGGCGGGCGCTTCCCTGCTTGAGGCTGGAACGGTACGGGCGGCAAATTGCCGCCCTCACCCCATTCTTCACGGCGGAGGTCGGGCCTCGCCGGACGGCTCGCGGTCCAGCATGCAGTCGATGAACGAGCCCAGCAATGCGGGGCGATGTTGCCGGTTCGCGTAATACAGGAACAAGCCCGGACGAGAAATCGTCCAGTCGGACAGGATCTGCACAAGGCGCCCCTGCCTGAGCAGCTCGCCGACCTGATCCACCTCGAAGTGGTAGGCAATACCCAGACCGTTCACCGCTGCCGCCACGCCGATATCGGCATGGTTGGTGACGACAGGGCCATCGACGGCGATCTCGTGCCGCTTGCCGCGCTTCTCGAACTCCCACCGGTAGAACCTCCCATCCATCTGGAGTCGCCAGTTGATGCATGCGTGGTCGTTCAAATCGGTGGGAGTCTTGGGCGTGCCGCGGCGTGCCAGGTAGTCCGGAGCAGCAACGGCCACCATCTTCATGTCTGGTGACAGACGGACCGCAATCATGTCCTTCTTTAGCTGACCGCCGACCCGTATCCCGGCGTCGAAGCGGCCTGCCACGATGTCCGCCAGTGCGTCGTCGACCACGATGTCCAGCACCACCTCCGGGTGCGCCCGATGGAAGCGCTCCAGTCTTGGCGCAATGAGCGTCCTTGCGGCTATCCCGAGGGTGTTGATCCGCAAAGTCCCCCGCATCAGCCCGGTGGCATCGCTGGCTTCGGCGACCGCGTTGGCCATTTCACGGAACAGCGGCGCCACGCGCGAATAGAGCTGCTCTCCGCTTGCCGACGGCGCGACGCTTCTTGTCGTGCGGTTCAACAGGCGTGCGCCGATGCGGCTTTCCAGTTGACGGATGGTCTGACTCAGCGCGGACGGTGACAAGCCCAGGTGTTCGGCCGCGCGGGCAAAGCTTTGCCTTTCGACGACGGCGACGAAAGCCTTCAGCTCGACAAAGTCGGATCCCCGCATTGTGTAATTTTCTCTACATAGGCCATTCGGATTCTAGGAGATTCTCTAAATGAAGGCTCGGTCGCATCCTTTGCTCTGTCCCAACCAAGGAGCAGACCATGTCCTCTTTCATCCTCCCTGACCCGATCGCCGCGTACTTCGTGGCGGACACGCAAGGTCCTGATCAGGTCGCGCAATGCTTCACCTCGCAGGCCGTGGTGAAGGACAACGACGAGGTCTTCACTGGTCGCGACGCGATCCGGGCGTGGAAGGAGGCGGCCGACGCCAAGTACACGTGCACGACCGAACCCTTCTCCCTGGAGCTGATCGGAGGCGTTCACGCCGTGAAGGCCCATGTCGCTGGGAACTTCAAGGGCAGCCCGCTCGACATGCAGTTCCTCTTCCGTCTCGAGCGCGGTCTGATCGCGACCATGGAGGTTGCGGCATGAGCTTCGATCTTCGACTGAACGGCCTGCGGGCCGTGGTCACTGGCGGGACCTTGGGCCTCGGTGCCGCGGTGGTCCGTGCCCTGGTGGATGCCGGCGCCCGTGTGACGACTGCCGCTCGCAAAGCGCCGCAGGCGCCAGTGAAAGGGGTGTCTTACATCCTTGCGGACTTGACGACGGCCGAAGGTGTGAAGACCCTGTCCGATGCCGTTCTCAAGGAATGGGGCGGTGTCGACCTCCTGATCAATGTGCTTGGCGGCTCCCATGCCCCCACTGGCGGCTTCGCTGCACTCACCGACGACCACTGGCTTTCCGAACTGGGTTTGAACCTCCTGCCAGCCGTGCGCCTGGACCGTGAACTGGTGCCGTCGATGCTCGCGCAAGGGTCCGGTGTGGTCATTCATGTGAGCTCGATTCAGCGTGTTCTGCCGCTGCCCGATGCGACCACTGCATATGCCGCTGCCAAGGGGGCGCTGACGACATACAGCAAGGCGCTGTCACGTGAAATCACCCCACAGGGTGTTCGCGTGCTGAGCGTCGCGCCGGGCTGGATCATGACCGAGGCTTCCGAGGTATTCGCCATGCGTGTTGGCGCCGGTGCTGGCACCGATCACGAAGGCGGCAAGAAGATCATCATGGATGCACTTGGCGGCATCCCGGTCGGCAGGGCCGCCACGCCCCAGGAGGTCGCGGATCTGATCGTGTTTTTGGCGTCGCCTCGCTCGGCATCCTCCGCTGGCTTCGAGTACCGCATTGATGGCGGCACCGTCTCGACGCTATGAGCGCTGCCGCTAGGCGCCAGGGCAGCCAGTTGCACGGACCGCCGGTCGCCCAATGTCTATCCGCGGGGCCAGGGTCGATCACCGGCTGACCTGCCGGGGCGGCGTCGAGCGCCGCGTCACGAATCGCGACGGCAAGGTCGCCGGGCGATGACAGCGCTCGTCATCCCCTCGACACACCCGTTCCCTAGAGTGCCGCGTTTTCCTCTTCCGGCACTCGCGTCATGTCTGCTTCCCTGCGTCTTCCCTTCGTCCTGCGCCCGTTGTCTCTTGCCGTGCTGACGGCCTTCCTCATGGCCGGTTGCGGCGGCGGATCGGATGGCGACGACCTGAGCGTCGCCGTGCTGCCCGATGCGCCGAAGGGCCTGGGCGCCGCCGATACGGCGCCGGTGCAGGATGAGACGAAGGTGCTCCCCTTCGTGGACTTCGCGTTCACCAACCAGCGCGGCGACGCGCGCTACGCCACGCTGGAAACGAACGCCGGCGTGCGCGTCGTCGGCGGCATGCTGGCGCTGTGGCAGCCGAGCTCCTCGATCGTGGACGCCGGCGTCACCGCGCCCGCCAACGGCAACTTCCCCGCCGTGACCGCGTCCCCCTGGACCGGCATCCCCGGCGATGCGACCGACGGCAAGGTGCTCAACACCGCCGTCCACAACGCCAACATCCAGTACGTGATCGACGCGACGACCAAGCGCACCGACGCCCAGTCGCTCGCCGCCTACCTCGACGATCGCCGCGGCAAGGGCATGAGCATCAGCGACGGCCTGGGCCCGCTGACCGGGGCCTGGCGCACCGCGTCGGGCATGAGCACCACCATCACCGGCGTCCCCGCCGATGCCACGACCGTGCTCTACAACGACGGCGGCTCCGACATCGGCACCGGCAGCGCGACCAACACGACGCTGGGCAAGGCGGTCGACTTCGTCGGCAACGTCGGCGAGAACGCCTCCACCGAGCCCGCCAAGCGCTTCTACAAATACGCCCGCCCGTGGCGCTGGAGCAGCAGCGTCGTGGTCGTGCCGGCGCTGATGCCCGCGCGCAGCAACACGCCGGCCACCGATGGCGGCTTCATCAGCGGCCACACGGCCGAAGGCGTGCGCAAGGCGCTGGCCATCGCGTACCTGGTGCCGCAGCGTTATCAGGAGATGGTCGCCCGCGCGCTCGAGATGGGTGAGAACCGCATCCTCGCCGGCATGCATTCGCCGCTGGACGTGATCGGCGGGCGCATCCAGGCGCAGGCCTCCGTGGCGGCCGCGATCGCCACCGGCGCCAACAAGGGCGATCTGAAGACGGTGGCGTATCAGCAGGCGCAATCGGTGATGCAGACCGCTGCCGGCGTGACCAGCGCAGAAGCGCTGAACGTCTATGCCCACGCGGGCACGACCGCCAACGACCGCTTCACCGATCCGGCAGCCGTGCGCGCCGACGTGATGCGCCGCCTGACCTTCAACCTGCCAACGGTCGGCGACGTCACGAAGGCCGCCGTCGTGCCCAAGGGCGCCGAGGTGCTGCTGGAAACGCGCCTGCCGTATCTGGACGCGGCACAGCGCCGCGTCGTGTTGAAGACGACGGCGCTGCCGTCGGGCTCGCCGCTGGCCGACGATGCGGAAGGCTGGGGCCGCCTGAACCTGTTCGCGGCGGCCGACGGCTTCGGCGCGTTCAATGGCGACGTGGTCGTCGTGATGGATGCGACCAAGGGTGGCTTCCACGCCGTCGACGCCTGGCGCAACAACATCGCCGGTGCGGGCAAGCTGACCAAGCAAGGCAGCGGCACGCTGCGCCTGTCGGGCGCCAACGTCTACACCGGCGGCACGCAGGTCGACGCGGGCACGCTGTCCGCCGAGAGCGCGTCGGCGTTGGGCAAGGGCGATGTGTACCTGGCAGGCGGAACGCTCGCCAGCAAGGCGGCTGCTCCGCTGGGCATCGCGGGTCGCTTCAGCCAGCGCAGCGCCGCCGGTCTGCAAGTGCAGGTGGGCGCGAACGGCGCGGGCAAGCTGACGGTGACGGGCGATGTCGCCATCGAGTCGGGCGCCACGCTGACGGTGAAGTTCGCTTCGGGCTTCACGCCGAAGGCTGGTGACACGATCGAGCTGATCTCGACCACGGGACGACTGGCGGGCCGCTACGGCACGTTCACCGTCGACGGTTTCAGCAAGATCACGCCCAGCTACGCCAACAACAAGCTGAGCGTGCGTCTGGACGGTTGATCGTCCTGCAACGTCCGTCCGTGCGACCGCGAGCGCGCAGCGCTCCGGTCACTCGAGGTGCTGCAGGATGTTGACGAGCGTCCCGGCGGGATCACGGACGTAGAAGCGTCGAACGCCCCACGGTTCGACGACCGGGCCGTATTCGACGGGGTGATCGGCCTCCCGGACCCTGCGCAGCGCTTCGTCGAGATCATCGACCTCGATGGAGAGCGCAGGCACCGGCGTCCCCGCGCCGCCTTCGCTGGCGACGCTCAATTGCGCCGTCATCGCTTCGTCACCGGAGTAGGTCCGTATCCAGCCGTGATCCATCGCGAGTGCCAGTCCCAGCACTCGACGATAGAAGTCGTCCACGGCCGACGGGTCGCGCGCGGCGATGTTGGCAACGATGCGTTTGACCTGCATGACCTTCTCCTTGATCGAGTCACTGCCGCGGTGAGGCAGGCACCTCGCCGAGCGCGGCCGTCCACCCGGCGGCGGAGTGCGTCCAGATCTGACGTGACGGCCGCAGTTGGTCCCGCTCCGCCAGGCAACCGAGGCGGAGCACAGCATGCGTCGGGTTCTCCGCTGCGGCGCCGTACAGCGCCGTTCCGCAATCGGGGCAGAACACCTGCGCGCGCCGGTTCCCGCTCTGCGCGACCTTCACGTACGTCTTGGGCGAGCCGGAGATCTCGAAGGTCGCCATCGGCGCCGAGACGACCGCGCGATAAGGCGCGCCGGACAGGATCTGGCAGTCGTCGCAATGGCACACGACGACCTGCGCAGGGTCGATTTCTCCGCTGAACCTGATGGCGCCGCAGTGGCAGGAACCGTGGACTCGCATGGCTGATCGATCTCGAAGCTCTTGCGCTGAAGAGTCTAAGCCGCTCGCCGGCGAGACTGGTGAAGACCGTGTCTCCGGCGGCGGCTACGAGAGTCTTTCCCGCACGCAGGCGATCGAGGCGTACGCGACGCGAGTGCTCTCCACGTCAGCCAACTGAAGCAGGTATTCGTCCTGCGGCTCGATGTGCTCGCGATACCCGCCAGCGAAAAGATCCAGGGCCATCGCGAACTTCCTTTCGCCTTCCCTGAGCCTTCAATCGGCAGGGCGAACGGCCTTCTCGCCGCTCAGCTTGACGACGCCTTGCCTGGCCAGCGCGGTGAGCGCGCCGGTGACGCGACTGTCGACCCATTCGGCGTCGGCGCGGTTGGTCTTCGCGCGACCCCACACGGAATCGAATCCGAAGCCGCCCCAGACCTCGACGTGGCACTTGGGTTGAGGCGCCCCGGGACCGGCGTTCCTCAGCTCGACGGCATACGTGATCGCGCCGGCCATCGTGGCCAGCAGGTTGGGACGCCACTTCGCGTACTTGATGGGCACGAACACCAGCGCCGGACGGGCCGCGTCCAGCGAGCTGAAGTCGGGTTCATCGCCCACGGCCACCGGCGGCAGGACGACCACCTGGCCCTCCAGGCCGTTGGCGCGCAGCAGCTTCGGCGCGCGGTCCGTGACGAGGCGGGTGATGTCGTCGATCTTCCAGTCGACCCACTCTTCATCCGGCTCCTGTTGCGCGAGACCGGGCTTCTTGAACTGCGCGGTGACGAAGACCAGGTCCACCGTGGTCAGCGGTGCCTTGACCTCGGCATCCGAGGGCGTCGCGTTCGTCGCACCGGCTTCGGGCTTGACGCAGATCTCCTTGATGCCGCCGTCGCTGGCGGCGAGGACCGGCATGGCGGTCGCCAGCGCCAGGCTCAAGATCGATGCGCGCAGCGCAAGAGCGGGAAGGGTCGGGTCAGTCATGGTCGTCGGAATCAGCGGATATCGATTGGAAGAAGGGTCGGCGGAATCTCTCCGCCCTTGGCGTCATGCGGCGTCTTGCCGTTCAGCGCTAAAAGGCCGTCGCGGTCCAGGCCGCGCAGCAGGTCTCCGGCGAGGCGCTCCGCGCGGCGGTCAGCGTCCGTGGTCAGGACCTGCCCCGTGCGCATCGGATCGAACGACGCAGCGGACGCGAGCGTGCCCAGCCACACGAGCTTGCGGGTGCTCGGGTCCCATAGCACCGCCTCGTAACGCACGTAGCGCGTGCCCTGGCTGCTCTGCTCGTACTGCCGCGTCAACACCAGCGCGTGCGTGGCGATCGTGGCGGCGGGCGCCTGGTCCCAGGCGACCTCCAGCGCCTGCAGCGACGCCAGCGGTCGCGGCAATGCGTCGGACTGCCGGACCTCGAGGCCGTTGCCGCGCAAGGTCCCGATAAACCGGTCCAGCCCCGATCCCACCAGCGCGGGATCGCGGTCCGACCAGGTGTAGAGGCGCACGGACTTCAGCGGCTGCGTGGTCGGGGCGAGGCGCTGGGTCGGCGCCTGTGCGCAGGCCGACAAGGCCAGGGCGAGGGCGCCCAGAAGGAGGCGGCGTTGGAACATGGCGCGCGAGTCTAGAGGTCGCCTCACCGTCCGATCGTGATGGATGCCGCGAGTGGCGCCGAAGTCACGCGGCCGTCCCCCGGATCGCGGGGATTCCGCGCTCGCGCGTGCGCCGACGTCCGAAACGCCGCCAGCCGTTCCGCATACGGATCCAGCGCATCCTCCGTCTTGCCGAGCGGCAGCCCCACCACGACCGCGAAACGTTCGGGCGTCACCTGTCCCTCGACGATCAGTTCGTCGACCAGCGCCAGCAGCGCCTCGCGATGCGCGTCGATCAGCGCCGTGGCGCGCGCGTGCTCCGATTGCAGCAGCGCTTCGACCGCCGCGTTGGTGAGCTCGACGTCGGTGCAGACGTGCTCCTCGCTGTCCGTGGACACGTCGACGCGACCGATGCGCTCGCCGTGCCCCAGGTAGCGGAGCATGCGCGCCGCCGTCCGCGTGGCCTTGCGCAGGTCGCTCGAGGCGCCGCTGGAACTCATGTCGCTGCCGAAGACCAGCAGCTCCGCCGCGCGGCCAGCCAGGCTCGTGCAAATGGAGTCGAGCAGGTTCCGCCGCGACCACACCTTGCGCGAGGTGTACGCGTTGTAGCCGCCCTCGAAGCTCGCCACGTGGATCTTGATCTCCCGGGGCGCTAGACCGAACAGCAGCGCATGGACCAGGCCGTGACCGGCCTCGTGCACCGCGAGCAGCGCCCGGAAGTCGGCGTTGGTGCGCTGGCGCAGGCGGTTGATCTCGAAGGGCTCGGCGATGACGCCCGACAGACCGCCCCACTGTGCGATCAGGCTGCGACCATCGGCGCTCAGGCGAACGCAGTCGCCGGTCGCGGCGCCGCGTTCGATCGCCCACAGCGCCGCCTTCGCCAGCCCGGTCCCGAGGATCGCGTGCAGCGACGAGAACAGCGGCCGCGTACCCTGCGCGGGGAACACGGCGTTCGCGTAGATCTGCGCGTACACGCTGTCGGCCAGCTCGAAGCGCAGGCCGCAGCGCGCCTGCGAGTCACGCACATAACGCGCGCAGCCCTGCGCGATCACCTGCTCGTACGCGCGCCGCGACAGCGATGGGTAGATCACGTGCTCGTTGCCCAGCCGCGCCACCTGCTCCGGCTTGAAGCGCTGGTTGAGCGCCTGCTTGACGTCGATGACGCTGAGCTTGCCGGTCATGGCGTGGAAGATGTCGGCATCGCTGTCGCAGTCGTCCACGCTGGTGGCGAGGTCCTCGTACATCTCGTCGAGGTTGCCGCAGACGAAGACGAGCAAGCGGCTGTAGTCGGTCTCCCAGTGCTGCTGACCGCTCTCGCGGAATGCGCGCAGCCGCGCCTGCACCTGATCGGGCGTCCAGGCCATGATCTCCATCAGCGGTTCGTCGAGCTTGAGGGTGCGCTGCAGCTCCTGCGCCTCCCAGCCGCGCAGCTTGAAGCGCAGCTTCGCGGCGTCAGCGTCGGCGCGCTCAGCGTCGAAGGCCGCCTCCGCGATGGACGATTCGATGTCGGCCAGCAGCGACAGCGCCGGCGGCAGACGGCCGTCGGAGAGCAGGGCCCAGACATCCTGGTAGCGCTCGACGCGCATCTCGTCGCGCTTGGCGTTGATCGTGCGGAAGCGCTGGAACTCGTCGAGCGCGAGGATGCCCGGCTCGCCCTCGCGCACGCCGGATTGCGCCAGCATGCCCGAGATGCTCTGCGCGCCGCGCATGCCCGCGCCGTTGGAGAAGCCGTCCATCTGCACTTCCACGAAGCGGTCGTAGAAGCCCAGCAGCTGCGCCAGGCGGCGCACCAGCTGTGTCTTGCCGGTGCCCGTGAGGCCCCAGAGACAGACGATGACGGGCCGCGAGACGAGCTCGGGCAGCACGTACCACGCGCGCACCGAATCGATGACTCGGTCGATGATGGCGTCGATGCCGAACAGCTCAGTCTTGAGCTGGGCCGCGACCTCTTGCAGCTGCTGGTTTCTCTGCGCCAGCTGCGCGCGCAGGTCGTCGGATTCATTCATCCCAATCCTCTCTCCGCAGCAGCGCCTGCAGCGCCACGCGGTCGGCGCGGCGCTGGGCACCGCGGCTCTGGATGTGTTGGCCGGCGCCGCGCAATCCACGCTGGGCCATCGCGCGCGCCACGGGGTCGCGCGCGCCGGGGCTCGTCTCGAGCACCAGCGTCATGGCTTGTTTCATGCGGCGCAGGGCCTTGACCCGCCCCTCCTGGAGGGCGCGGGAACGGAGTTGTGCACTCATTGCGGTTTCCGAAAAGCAAAAGCCCCGGCTCAATGGCGGCGGGGCTTTGCATGCCGCGCGGTCTGAGGCCGTCTCTGTGAACAGACACGGTTCAGCCGGGGCTCGGGAACCGTGTTCAGTCGATCGTCGAGATGAACAAGGAGGACATAAGAGGGATCTCCGTCATGCGGGCGCTGTCGTGGGCGCCTTCAGCAGTGGACGCGGATGATGCGGATTGCGCCGCACGCGCGCAAGTGCGATCCGTCTGCGACGCGATGGCGCGTTGCGGCGCGCCAACGCGGGACCGGGCATGCGTGAGCCGTCGCTGCAAGCAGGCAAGTCCTGGCACGCGTCTCCGGCGGACCGAAGGTGGAGGGCCGCGATGTGGCGCCGTCGCCGCGCGGTTCTCCCCCCGAGGGGTGTGCCCCCAACGGAGTGGCGCGACGGCGAGCTGCATCGCCCCACAATTCGAGCCGAGGAGAAAAACATGGCTCTCATTCGCGCCTGGTTGGTGCTCATCGTGTTGTGGCTGGCCTGTCTGGGCCTGGTGGTCTGGGTGCGCTCGCTGACGCGCAGACAGGCCCTGGCCTGGTTCCAGGTGGCGCGTTGGGCGGTCGGCGGCGCGGTGCTCGCGCTGGCGCTCGCGGCGCTCACCATCTATCTGTTCTGAGGAGAAGAAAAATGAAGACCACCATCCACGCGCGTTCTTCGCGCCTGTCGCTGGGCGTGCTCGCCGTGGCGGCGCTGCTCGGCGGCTGCACCCGCATCGAGACGGGCGAGGTCGGCCTGCGCGTCGGCGTCGACAAGCAGATCAGCGGCGCGGAGTTGCTGCCCGGGAGCTTCAACCAGACGCTGTTCGGCGACGTGCTGACCTTCCCGGTCCGCGACATCGCCGTGACGCTGGACAACAAGCAGCCGCTGACGTCCGACAACAGCACGCTGAAGGACTTCGACATGACGCTGGTCTACTCGATCAATCCGTCGGCGGTGTCGGACCTGTGGACCACGAAGAGCCGCACCTTCCATGCCTTCAGCCGCGACGACCGCGACTGGATCCTGATGCACGGCTACATGACGACGGTGACCAACAACGCCGCCTACAAGGCGGTGCGCGAGTACAAGGCCCTGGCCGTCGCGGACAACCGCCAGAAGATCGAGGCGGAGATCAAGCGCATCGTGACGGAGACGCTGGCGTCCGAGGGACTCGCGACGGCGCTGTCGGTCTCGCTGGTGCAGGTCCGGACCGTGATGCCGGCGGACGACATCATCGCGTCCGCCAACGCGGTGGTGACGGCGCAGAACGCGCTGCGCGCCAAGGAGATCGAGGTGGAGACGGCCAAGAAGGAAGCCGAGCGGATCGCCGCGCTGAACACCAACAGCAAGGCGATCGAGTACATGAACGCGCAGGCCCAGCTCAAGATCGCCGAAGGCGTCGCCGCCGGCAAGGTCCAGACGATCGTCGTACCCTATGACTTCAGGGGCATCGTCAACGCCAACCCGGCGCGCTGACGGGGCGGCGCGCAGGCCTCAGGTCTGCGAAAGCGCCTGCGCCTCGAGTTGCGACTTCAGCCCGTCCGGCAGCTTCAGCTGCCGGGCCAGCTCGTCGAGGTAGGCGCGCTCCATGTAGCTGGTCTCGTCGACCATCAACAGGCTGGCGAGGTACATCTCGGAGGCGATCTCCGGCGTCGTGGCCGCTTGCGCGACGGCGGCCGGATCGAGCGGCCGTCGCAGCACGTCCTCCTGCCAGCGGCGCAGCTCGGGGTCATCTTCCTCGCGGCTGAGCGCCTGCTCGATCAGTTCGCGCTCACGGTCATCCAGGTGGCCATCGGCCTTCGCGGCTGCGATCATCGCCATCAGCACGGCACGGCTGTGTTCCTCGGCCTCGTCCTGCGGCACGCGGTCCAGCGTGCGGGGCTCGGCCGCCAGATGCGCTTGCGATGCGGGAGGCGAGCCCGGCGTCCATGCCGTTCCTGGCGCCTGTCCTTGTTGGCCCTGCGACTGCTGCTGCGCCTGCCAGGCCGTGTAGGCTTTGTACGCCATCAACCCGAGCGCGGCGATGCTGCCGTACTTCAGCGCCTTCCCACCGTAGCTGCGGCCGCGCTTGCTGCCCAGCAGTGCTCCAAGGACACCGGCCACGCCAGCGCCCGCGCCGATCTTTCCGAGACCCCCCAGGTTGCCGAGATTCCCGAGGTTGCCGAGATTGCCCAGCCCGCCGAGTCCGCCAAGGCCGCCAAGGCCGCCAAGGCCGCCTGAGCCGCCTGAGCCGCCTCGGCCCGGCACGTTGCCGCCCTGAAGCAGATCCCGACCCGATCTCAGCAGTTGATCCAGAAGTCCATGCGCACTCATCGCCAGCCCCTTTCAACACGATGGAAGAGTCTGTCAGTTGAGGGCGTCGGGCGATATCCCCAGTCACATCAGCCTGTCGAACGATTCGGTCGGGCCGGCTTGTTCGGTGCCGGGGTTGATGCTAACGATGGCGCGGCGATGAGCCTCACGCCGAGGCAGGCACCATCGAAAACAGGTGCGCATCCCACGGCTTGCCGTCGACGCCCCGGATGCGATTGCGCAGCAGCCCCTCGTAGTGCGCGCCGCAACGGCGTGCCACGGCGAGACTGGGCTCGTTGCCGTCGGCGACCACGATCTCGACGCGCATCAGCTGCAGCTTCCCGAATGCGTGCCGGCTGAGGGCGCGCACAGCCGCCGACGCCGCGCCCTCGCCCTGTCGGGACGCGCGCACCCAGTAGCCGAGGTTGCAGAACGGATGCACCGCATGCAGCGAGTTAAGGCCGCCGCCGCCGACGAAGTCACCGGTCTCGCGATCGAAGATGCCGAACTCGTAGCTCGTCCCGCTCTGCCAGTCCCGTGCGCAGTGATCGAGCCACTCGGCGCCCTCGGCGGCGGAGAACCCCGCATGCGCCCACTTCATCCAGCGGCCGATGGACACATGAGACTCGCGCACCGCCGCGACGAAGTCCGGCAGATCGGCGGGCCGGTAGGGCCGCAGCACGAAGCGGCCTTCGATCAGCTCGACGCTCGCCGCGCCGGGCGCGACGACGGCGCCGTCGTCCCAGACCTCGCCGGCGAGCTGCCTCGCGCCAGCCAGCGTCGAGCGCTGATAACGCGACAGTCGCGGTGCGAGCGCGGCCAGCGCCAGCCCTGCCGCCTCGTTGCCGCGCCCTTGTGCCGCGTAGGTCAGCGACAGGATCGCGCGGGCTTCGTCATGCAGCGGGCGGTCGTGACCGGGCTGCATGTGATGCGACAGCTCGCCGACGAGCAGCGCCTCGCTCTCATCGAGCCGCTTGAGCCAGCGCAGCGTGCTGCCGAGCTGGATGACCGCGCGCGTGCGCCGGTAAGGATCGAGCCTGCCCGATTCGAGCGCGGCGCGGTACAGCTGCTCCGCCTCGGCTTCGAGCCCGGCCGTGTCGCGCGCGCAGGCCCGCTCGAAGAGGGCGCGCGCATCGTCCTCGGGACGCTCGACCGCGAGTGCGTCGATCTCCTCGATCAACTGCGAGCCGGTGAGGTCCGGCGCGCGTCGCCAGACATCGTCGACGCGCAGGGTCCAGGCGTCGTGGAGCGGTGCGGGAGCGGTCATCGAGGCAGTCTAGCGACTGGCCACGATCGTGCGGGAAGTCTGCCGCACCATCATCGCGATCGTGGCCGCGGCCGATCACATCTTCGGCTGACCGTTGGAGGCCATCACGCCGCCGTCGACAGGCAGGTTCACGCCGTTGATGAAGCGCGCGTCGTCGCTGGCCAGGAAGGCCACGACGGCGGCGATGTCGGCCGGCTCGGCCGGGCGGCCGAGCGGCAGACGTTCCATGAAGCGGGCGACAAGGTCCTTGTCCTCGAGCATCTCCTCGGTCATGCCGGTCCGCGTGAGCGAGGGCGCGACCGCGTTGACCCGCACGCCCCGGCCGCCGAAGTCCAGCGCCAGCGACCGCGTGAGGTTCACCACGCCGCCCTTGGCCGCGTTGTAGGCGCACATCCCCCAGTCCCCGGAGAGGCCCGAGACCGACGCCGTGTTGACGATGCAGCCCTGGCGCTTGAGCAGCTCGGGCATCGCGGCGCGACAGCCGTGGAAGACGCCGCTGAGGTTGATGGCGAGGGTCTCGTTCCAGTCGTCCAGCGAGACGGTGAGGGCGTCGCCTTCCGTGCCGATGCCCGCGTTGTTGACGATCACGTCCAGTCCGCCGAAGCGCGTCACGGCCGCGGCGACCAGCGACTCGACGTCCGCAAAGGTCGAGACGTCGGCCACCTGCGCCAGGGTGCGGTCCTGCGGCAGCTGTTTCGCCACCTGCTGCAGTTTGTCCTCATGGCGTGCGCAGATCACGACGTTCGCGCCTTCCTGCGAGAAGCGCTCGGCGACGCCGCGGCCGATGCCCGACGACGCGCCGGTGACGATGACGGTCTTGCCCTTGAATCGTTCCATGCCGGTCTCCTTCTGATGGAGGAAGGAGAGGCAAGGCGAGTGCCCGACGCCGCGCTGGCGACAAGGGCAGAGCCGGAGGCAGAAGGGCTAACGGTCGAAGACGACGTCCTTCGCCGGCAGCGTGGGCGCCTGCCACGCGTAAGTGGCGTGGAGCACATTGCGCTCGTCCTGCATCCCGCGCCAGCGCAGCTGCATCAACTCCGCCAGCGTCCATCCGGCCCAGTCGGCGCGGAACGGCCGCGAGGCCGTCGACGGATCGAAGCCGGCGTCGCTGCGCCACAGCAGCGCCGGGATGCGATATCCCGCGGCGGTCCCGGGACTGTGACCCGCGTGGTCGCCGCTGTGGCCGACCTCCTGGCCATGGTCGGACACGAACATCCACGCGCCGCGTCCGCCGGCCGCGAGGTGGCCGCGCGTGAGCCGCAAGGTCTGCGCGACGATGCGGTCGTGGTAGTGGAGGGCCGAGTCGTAGTCCTGACGGAACTCGCGCACCCAGGCCGCGCGGCCGTCGCGCGCCATCGCGCTGTCCACGGCGTCGCCGTCGTCGTCATCGAAGGGATGCTCGCCCGGCGGCATGCGCAGCCGGTAGTGCGGATGCGCGCCCAGCAGATGCACCACCACCAGCTTGCGCGGCGCGGGATCGGCCAGCGCCTGCTCGACCTCGTCCAGCAGTTCGCCGTCCAGCGAGCCCGACGACCGTCCCGGCTGCCGGTTGATCATCTCGACCACGTCGGCCAGCCGCGCATGCTGCTGGTCGACGGCGACGTCGTCATGGTTGCTCACCCACCAGACCTTGTAGCCCGCACGCCTGGCCAGCGCGATGACGTGCTGCGTGCGGCCCGCAGGACCGTCCTCGTCGCGTTCGCCGAAGCTGAACAGGCCGCTCAACGAGGCCACCGTCGTCGCCTGCGTGGACCAGGCGTGGCGCAGCGTCAGCAGCCGCGACCGCTCCTCGTCACGCAGCGCGATCAATTCCGGCGTCGTGGAGCGCGCGTAGCCGTAGAGACTCATGTTGTCGCGGTTCACGCTTTCGCCCAGCACCAGCACCACCGTCGACGGCGTGTCCGTCGTCATCACGGGCGCAGCCGCACCGGCATTGCGCATCAGCTGCTCGCGCTGGACCTGCTGATCGGCCCAGATGGCGCGCAGGTCCGCGACCTGCTGCGTCCACGCGGGCCAGAACAGCAGGGGATGATGCCGGCGCCAGGGCTTGCTCAGATGGGCGAGGGCGCAGACGGCCAGCACCACCAGCAGCGCGACGCGGGCCCGGCGCGAGAGCGCTGCCTGGTCGGCGGTCACGCGCGTGGCGAGCGTGATCGCGACGCCGGTGAGCGCGAGCATGCCGATCAATGCGGCGACGGCCGAGGCCATCGCGGGCAGCTGCGCGCTCAGATATTCGATCGACTCGCGTGCCGTCGTGTTGGCCGCGGCCGCGAGCACCAGCGAGCTGTCCGGTGCCGCCTGGTATTCGCGCTGCAGGAAGCCTCGCACCGCACCGTCGACGAGGAACGCCGAGATCACGACGAAGGCCGCAGCCCAGCGCACGCGACGCCAGGCCGGGCGCTCGACGGGCCAGAGCAGCCAGAGCAGGACGGGGAGGGCGAGCAGCCCGACCTGCGCCGCGCGGCGGCTCTCGTGGCCCGCCAGCACCGCGCCGGCACAGGCGAGCGCGAGCAGGCCGAGGGCGCCCCAGCGCAGCAGCGCGGGGCGCTTCAAGATGGCATCGGACATCAGACCGGAGAAGGGAGCGAAGGCGCGCAGTCTACGCACCCGCTCACAGCATCGGCCTCAGGACCTTCCAGACGTTGTCCAGCATCACCGGATGCGCCTTGGCCAGCGGGTGGATGCGGTCGCCCTGGAACCAGTCGGCCATGTCGGGCCGATCGGCCACGCCGGCCAGCAGGAAGGGCTGCAGCGGCACCTTCTCTTCCTGCGCGACCGTCTTGAAGCTGCCCTCGAAATCGCGCGCGTAGCTCGCGCCCATGTTGGGCGGGATCTGCATGCCGACCAGCAGCACCTTCGCGCCCGCTTCCTTGCCAGCCTGCACCATCGCCTTCAGGTTCTCGCGGGTCATCTTCAGCGGCAGGCCGCGCAGCGCGTCGTTGCCGCCGAGCTCGATGATCAGGTGCGTCGGGCGATGCTGCTTGAGCAGCGCCGGCAGCCGCGAGCGGCCGCCCGAGGTCGTGTCGCCGCTGATGCTGGCGTTGACGACCTCGGCATCGAGCTTCTGCGCCTTCAGCCGCTGGTCCAGCAGCGCCACCCAGCCGCTGCCGCGGACCAGGCCGTACTCGGCGGAGAGGCTGTCGCCGAGCACGACGATGCGGCGCGGCACCGCGCCCGCCGCGCCCGTCGCGCCCGATGCACCCGGTGCGGCGCCGCCTTCGGTGCGACCTTGGGCCGCGACAGGCCCGGCCAGGACCCCCGCCGCGACGAGGGTCGCGACACAGGCGCTACAGTGCAACATCCATTCACGGCGGCGCATCTGCGGTTGATTCATGGTTCAGAACATCCTCGAAGTCGATCACGTCAGCAAGTCGGTCCAGGATGCCGACGGCGTGCTGACCATTCTGCATGACATCAATTTCCAGCTGCAGGCGCGGGAATCGGTCGCCATCGTCGGCGCCTCGGGCTCCGGCAAGAGCACGCTGCTGTCCATCCTCGCGGGCCTGGACACGCCCACCGCGGGCACCGTGCGCCTGCGCGGGCAGGACATGTTCGTGCTCGACGAGGACGGCCGCGCCGCGCTGCGCGGCGCGCACCTGGGTTTCGTGTTCCAGAGCTTCCAGCTGCTGTCGCACCTGACGGCGCTGGAGAACGTCATGCTGCCCCTGGAGCTGCGCGGCGAACGCGATGCGCGCGCGCAGGCCAAGCTGATGCTGGAACGCGTGGGACTGGGGCAGCGCCTGTCGCACTACCCGCGCGTGCTGTCGGGCGGCGAGCAGCAACGCGTCGCGCTCGCCCGCGCGTTCGTGCAGCAGCCGGCGCTGCTGCTGGCCGACGAGCCGACCGGCAGCCTGGACTACGCCACCGGCGAGCAGGTCATGGCGCTGATGTTCGAACTCAACCGGGAGTTGGGGACGACACTCGTCATGGTGACCCATGACCAGAGCATCGCGGCCCGGTGCGAGCGGCAGCTGAAGATCTCGGCCGGGCACCTGCAGGACATCACAATGGCGGATCTGCCCGCCTGAGCCTCAGGTCCGCATCGCGCGCTCGCGCAGACGCCGTCTGCGCTCGTAGCGGATCACGGCCCACCAGCCGATGTAGACGATGACGTAGAGGGCCAGGCCCAGCAGCACGCCGGCCAGCGGCATGCCCACGAGCAGCGGCGTGCCCAGCTCGGACAGCCATTGGCTCAAGGCGTGCCACCAGCTCGTCGGATCGCCCCAGTTCAGCGCCAGTTCCTTGGGCGCGGAGATCGGCCCGTGGAGGCCCAGCACCTGACGACCCAGGAAGATCGCCAGCGTCCAGATCGGCACCAGCGTCAACGGATTGGTCAGCCAGGTGGCCGCGATCGCGGCGGCGACGTTGGCCCGGCAGGCGATGGCCACCACCGCCGCCAGCAGCATCTGCGTCGGCAAGGGGATCACGCCCACCGCCAGGCCCAGTCCCGCGCCGAGCGCCACGCGGCGCCGGTGCGCCACCCACAGCCAGGGCCGCTCCTTGAGGTAGAGGCCCAGCCACTTCAGTCCCTTGGTCTGTTCCAGGGATTCGGGCGAGGGCAGCAGTCGGCGGGCAAGTCGGGAAGCCGTCATTGGGGCGTCAGGGTGGGCGTCGGGGATGCTTCAGATGTGAAAAGCCCGCGCGGCTGACCTGCAGCGGCGCGGGCTCTGAACAGTACAGCAAAGACTGTTCGGATCGGCGATCAGTTCTGTGAGAACTTGAAGTCGGTCTTGGCCTTGGAGCGCAGTTCCTCCTGGAACTCCGCGACCTTCTGCTGCTGCATGCGCTGCATGATCTGGCCCTTGACGTCGTCGAAGGCCGGGAACTGCGCCGGGCGCGTTTCTTCCAGCTTGATGATGTGGAAGCCGAACTGCGACTTCACCGGCTCCTGCGTCATCTCGCCCGCCTTCAGCTTGGCCAGCGCGGCGCTGAACTCAGGCACGTAGGCGTCCGGCGCGGACCAGCCCAGGTCGCCGCCGTTCTGGGCGGAACCGGTGTCCTTGGAGTTCTTGGTCGCGAGGTCCTCGAACTTCGCGCCGCCGTTGAGCTGCTTGACCAGCGCCTTGGCGTCTTCTTCCTTCTCCACCAGGATGTGGCGGGCGTGGAATTCGGTGCCTGAGGCCTGGGCTTTGAACTTGTCGTATTCGGCCTTGGCGTCGGCGTCGGTGATCGGGTTCTTCTTCGCGTAGTCGGCGAAGAGCTCACGGATCAGCAGCGACTGGCGCGCCAGTTCCATCTGGTTCTTGTAGTCGTCGGTCTTGTTCAGGCCGCGCTTCTCGGCTTCCTGCAGGAAGATCTCGCGCAGGACGACCTCTTCCTTCACCTTGGCTTCCATCTCCGGGCTGCGCGGTTGGCCGCCCTTGGTGATCTGGGTGATCAGCAGGTCGGCGCGAGCCTTCGGCACGGGCTTGCCGTTCACGATCGCGATGTTCTGAGCCAGGGCCGGCAGGGCGACGGCGCCGATGACTGCCACGGTGGCGGCGAGCACAAACTTCTTCATGATGGGTAAAGGGCCTTTCGACTCTCGGGTGAGCGTGAGCGCTCCAAAACAAAGCGCCGACTGGCGGCGCTGCTAGAGACCTGGTTTCTGCTGTTCGTCGGGCGCGCGCGCGTCGATGGCGAGCGCGTGGATGCCCTTCTGCATCAGATCGGCGAGGGCATCATATACGAGCCGATGCCGATGCACCCTGGGTAAACCGGCAAAGCGCGCGCTCACGATTTCGAGGTAATAGTGGCCCCCTTCGCGGGCGCCCGCATGCCCCGCATGGTGCGCGCTGTCGTCGCGCAGGCGCAGCGAGACGGGCGCCAGCGCGGCCCGCAGGCGGGCCTCGATCTCGACCGAGGGCGTGGCCGCCGTCACCGCCGGAACGGGCGCGGTCCCCGATGCCGACGGGGGATGGCCGCTGGCGCCGTCGCCGCTCATGGCTTGGGCTCCTCGGCGGGCGTCTCGGTGTCCTGAGGCAGATGGCGGCTCATGTAGACGCCCTGGCCCAGCGTGAACAGCAGGATCAGACCCGTCGATCCGAAGGCCTTGAAGTTGGCCCAGGCCTCGGTGCTGAACGAGTAAGCGACGTAAAGATTGGCAAAACCCATCAGTCCGAAGAAGGCCACCCAGGCCCAGTTGAGCCGTGTCCATGCGGCATCGGGCAGCTGCAGTTCGGCGCCCAGCATCTTGCGCAGCAGGTTCTTGCCGAGGAAGACGTGGCTGATGAAGAAGGCCGCGGAGAACGCCCAATAGAGCATCGTCGGCTTCCACTTGATGAAGGTTTCGTTATGGAAGTAGACGGTGGCCGCACCGAGCGTGACCACCAGCCCCAGGCTGATCCACAGCATCAGGTCGACCTTGCGGCCGCGCAGCTTCAGGAAGAGCACCTGGGAGATGGTCGCCAGCATCACGACGAGGGTGGCCAGCAGCACCGGCGCCTCGGTCGGGCCGACCTTGCCGCCGGAGACCAGGAAGCCCAGGTGCTCGGTGGCGAAAGCCGCCGCCCAGTCCGGCTGTCCATCGGCGTACTTGAAGGTGACGAAGAACAGCAGCAGCGGCAGGAAATCGAGCAGGAGCTTCATTCGGTCGGGATCGGGTCGGGATCAGGGCGGCGCGTTCAGCGCTGGGGCTCGAAGTCTATCGCGGCGGAATTGATGCAGAAGCGCTCGCCCGTCGGTTCCGGTCCATCGGGAAAGACGTGGCCCAGGTGGGTGCCGCAACGGTTGCAGCGAACCTCGACGCGGACCATCCCATGCGTCGAGTCGACGACGCGCTCCACGACTTCGGCGTTGATCGGCTCGTAGTAGCTGGGCCAGCCGCAGCCGGCGTCGAACTTGGTGTCCGCCTTGAACAGCGGCGTGCCGCAACCGACGCAGTTGTAGTTGCCGGCTTCCCAGTGGTCCCAGTACTTGCCGGTGAAGGCGCGCTCGGTGGCGGCGTGCCGGGCGACCTGGTACTGCGTCGGGTCCAGCTGCTCGCGCCATTCGGCGTCCGTCTTCTTCACGGGGTAGGCGGTGTCGCGATCGCGGTCCTGGTCGGTCGCGTCTTGGATGAACTTGTCGTAGCGGCTCATGATGAACAGGAAACCTCCAGCGTTTGCGCCCAGTCGGGCGGGAAGCCGGCGTCGGACGCCAGCGCGGGCTCGTCGAACGGACGGCGCAGCACCTCGAGCAGCCGGCGGACCTCACTGAAGTCGCCGGCCTCGGCCCGTTGGATCGCCGTCTCAGCCAGGTGATTCCTCAGGACCACCGCCGGATTGACCGCGTTCATCCGCCGGGCACGGGTCTCAAGTGCGTCCACAGTCTCGATCTTCAAGCGCGCCGCGTACCGCGTCGCCCACGTGTCGAAACCGGCGCGATCCAGGAACAGGTCCCGCAGCGCGGCATTCGCCGGCGTTTCCAGCGTCTGCGCCGGATCGAAGCCCGCCAGCCGGCGGTGCGCGATCGTGTAGTCGGTGTGGTGCGCGGCCAGCAGCCGCAGCCAGTCGTCGATCAGCGGGCCGTCCTCGCCGCGCTCGTCGACCTCGGCGCTGAGTCCGAGCTTCGCGCGCATCGCGCCGAGCAGCGCGGCGCCGAAGCGGTCGCGGTAGATCTCCAGCGCCTCGATCAGCTCGTCGCCGGCGGCCTCCGCGTCGGTCTCGATGCCGGGCATCAGCGGCAGCAGCGCCTGGGCCAGCGCATGCAGGTTCCAGAACGCGACCTGCGGCTGCCGCGCGAACGCGTAGCGGCCCTGATGGTCCGAATGGTTGCAGATGTGGCCCGGATCGAAGCCGTCCATGAAACCGAACGGACCGTAGTCGATGGTCAGGCCCAGCATCGACATGTTGTCGGTGTTCATCACGCCGTGCATGAAGCCGACGGCCTGCCACTGCGCGACCAGCTCCGCGGTCTGCGCGGCGACCTTGGCCAGCGCGGCGGTCACCGGATTCGGCGCGTCGGCGCATTCCGGCGCGTGGTGGCGGAGGAAGAAATCGAACAGCTCGCGCGTGCGGGCTTCCATGCCGTGATGGGTGAAGTGCTCGAAGTGGCCGAAGCGCAGGAAGCTCGGCGCGACGCGGGTGACGATGGCGCCGGTCTCGACGCGTTCGCGCTGGACCTTCAGCGAGGTCGAGCCGGTGATCGCGAGCGCGCGCGTCGTCGGGATGCCCAGCGCGGCCATGGCTTCGGAGCAGAGGAACTCGCGGATCGACGAACGCAGCACCGCGCGGCCGTCGCCGCGACGCGAATACGGCGTCAGCCCGGCGCCCTTGAGCTGGAGTTCGAAGTGCCCGTTCGGGCCATCGACGCCGCCCAGCAGCAGCGCGCGTCCGTCGCCGAGCTGGCCGGCCCAGACGCCGAACTGATGGCCGCTGTACACGGTGGCCAGCGGCTTCATGCCGGCGAGGCGGGTGTTGCCGCTGAAGGCGTCGAGCGCCCCGGGGCGGGTCCACCAGTCCTCGGGCCAGCCGAGCAGCGCGGCGCAGTCCGGGCTGGTCGCGACCCAGTGCGGGTCGGGCAGTCCGGTGCCGGGGAGTTCGGTGAAGAAGTCGGGCCCGAGGGTGGCGAAGCGATGGCTCCAGCGTTCAGGCGCGGCGCCTGGGAAGTCCGCGTGGAGTGCCGCGTTGGAAGGCGCATTCATCGCGCCAGTTTACCGAGCCCCTCATGGCCCTATGGACCACGGGGTACCCCGAAAAAGCGAAAGGCCCGCAGTGAGGGAGTCTCACTGGGGCCGGAATGCTTCTGGGGGTTCCCGGAGGGACGCCCCCTGATGCGTGGAGAGCCCGCGCTTGGCTAAGCGCAGGTTCTCAAGAGCGTCAGCCGAGCTTGAAGCTCGAGACCGTATCGACCAACTGAGCCGACTGGTCCTTCAGCGATTCGGCCGCTGCTGCCGACTGCTCGACCAGCGCCGCGTTCTGCTGCGTCATCTGGTCCAGCTGACGCACCGCCTGGCCGATTTCCCCGAGGGTGAGCGACTGCGCCGCGCTCGATGCGGAGATCTCGCCGATGACGCGGGTGACGCGTTCGACGCTGGTGACGATCTCGCGCATGGTGGCGCCGGTTTCGCCGACCAGGCGGGAGCCGCCGTCCACGCGTTCGACCGAGGCCGAGATCAGCGACTTGATCTCCTTGGCGGCTTCCGCGCTGCGCTGGGCCAGCGAGCGCACTTCGCTCGCGACGACCGCGAAGCCGCGGCCCTGTTCGCCGGCGCGCGCCGCTTCCACCGCGGCATTCAGCGCCAGGATGTTGGTCTGGAAGGCGATGCCGTCGATGACGCCGATGATGTCGGCGATCTTGTTGGACGACTGCTGGATCTCGTTCATCGTCGCGACGACCTGCTCGACCATCGCGCCGCCGCGGCCGGCGACCTGCGACGCGGTCTGCGCCAGCGCGTCCGCTTCACGCGCCGATTCGGCGTTGAGCTTCACCCCTTCGCCGAGCTGGGCCATCGCGGCCCCGGTCTCTTCCAGGCTGCTGGCGGCCTGCTCGGTCCGGTTGGACAGGTCGGCGTTGCCGGTCGCGATCTCGGACGACGCGTGGCGGACCTGGTCGGCGGAGGAGCGCACGCTGGCGATGGTGCTGGCCAGACGCTGCTGCATGTCCTGCAGCGAGCGGCGCAGCGCGGCGACCTCGTCGGTGCCGGCCACGTCGTTGCCGCGGCGGCTCAGGTCGCCGTCGGCGATCGCCTGGCTCAGCGACTGCGCCTCGGCCAGCGGCTCGGTCACCGAGCGCGTGATCACCAGCGCGATGCCCACGCCCAGCACGATCGCCACCACCATCAGCGCGATCACCAGGTTGCGGGTGCTTGCGGCCTCGGCCTGCGCTTCCAGGCGCGCGGCCTGCAGCAGGTCGCGGGTGTGCTCGGCGAACTTGTCGATCGCGGCCAGGTAGTCGTTCATCGCCGGGATCAGCTGCGATGCGGCGATCGGCTTGACGTCGCCGCCGCCTTCCTTGACCTTGATGGCGGCCTCGCGGGCGTCCTGGTACTTCTTGCGGGCCGCGCCGATCTCGTCGATCAGCTTGTTGCCCACCGGCTCGGTGATGTTCTCGTCGAGCTCCTTCTGGATCTTGTCGATCCGCGCCGACAGTTCCTTCGAGCGCGAGGTGAAGGCCTTGACGAAATTCTCGTCCTCGACGACCAGCTGCACGATGCGGCGCTGGATGTTGCCCTCGGTCAGGCCCGACCACTGGCGCGAGATCTCCAGCGTGTGCATGTCGACCTCGACCAGGCGCTCGATGCGGTGGTGCAGCATCGACACGCGGATGACCCCCACCGCCGAGGCCACGGCCATCAGCACGATCACCAGCGCGAAGCCGGCCAGCACACGGCTACGCAGCCGCCAACGATTCAGATTCAGCATGTCGGGAGTCCTTCTTCTTCGCAGCTGACCGGCCCGGGCGGGCTTCAAACCCGGCGGGCTTCACACCCGGCGGGCGCCGTCAGCAGTGGAATGTTTGATACGCGGACGCGATGCTGCCTGTGCCGGGTGAAAACTGATCGATGGATATGCGGGGTGCGCCGTGAACAAAGGCGCGGAAGGCGTGGTCGCGAACCCGCGTGTGGATGAATCGCCTCAGCCTGGACGCGCCTTGTGCGAGATGCGGCCATCTCCGGGCGCGCTGGGTCGTCCTCAACCCGACCTGGGCCGCTACTTCAGGCCCGAGCGCGTCGGCGGTGGCGGGATATCGAAGAGATTGATCGTCTGCGGCTGGTCCAGCACGAGGTCGGTTCGCGCACAGGCGACGCAGGGGAGGATCCAGCCTTCGTCCTTTTCCTCGCGGGACAAGCCGGGCCATTCGATGCGGTAGTCGACCCGACCGGATACCAGCCTGGCGATGCACGCCCGGCAGGTGCCGTTGCGGCAGGAATGCGGCAGGCGCAGGCCGTGGTCCAGCGCCGCCAGCAGCAGCGTCTGGTCCTCGGGCGCGTCGAAGCGCCAGCCCTGGGGATGGAGGTCGACGGCGTGGGGGGGCGGGGGGGGGGGGGGCGCGGCGGCGGCGGGCGGCGGGGGGGGGGCCCCCCCCGCCGGCCACCCCCGGGGGCGTTT